>JAKOWJ010000198.1 GCA_029781595.1 Pseudomonadota bacterium
TCCGGGATCCACTACGCCTCGCGCGACCGGAAATCGGGGAGCGTCCCCGGTTTTCGCGGCGAGGAAGGGCGGGAGCTCGCGCGCGTCGTGGAAGACGGTGCGGTCCAGGAAGTGGCGCAGGTGGCGCCGGCCGGCGAGGGTGGCGAGCGCCGCGGCGCCGAAGCCGAGCGTGCGCGCGAGGCCCGCGTCGCGCCGCAGGGGCGCGCGGCCGCGCACGGCCAGGACGTGCAGCCGGTAGTGCGGGTTCGAGAGGATGTCGTCCTCGTGGCCGTCGAAGAGCTCGGCCAGCATCTCGCGCACCGAGCGCGTGACGAGGGCGGCGCCCGGCCGCGGCGGGTAGCGCTGCGCCGTGTACAGGCGCGCCAGCTCGCGAAGGCCCGCGACGGGATCGCGGCGGCACGCGGCCGCGAAGCGCCACGCGCCGATGGACGCGCCCACCAGGTGGCGCACGCGCGGGGCCGCCGGCAGCCACTCGCCGAAGAGCGCCGCGTCCAGCCCGTGCAGGCCCAGCGCCTTGGGCCCGCCCGCCGCGCCGGGAATGACCGAGACGTCGCCGGCGTCGAGGCCCCGCTCGCGCAGGACGGCGAGCGCGCGGGGGCCGGCGCGGAAGCTGAGCGCCTGCATGCCGGCCTAGCGGAAGATGAGGATCTCGGGCTCGCCCGAGCCCCGAACGCTGCCGCGGTACATGCCCTCGGTGGTGAACGCGAAGGTGACCTCGCCGCGGCCGTCGAGCACGATCACGCCGCCGCGCCCGCCGATGGCGCCCACCTGCGCGAGCGCGGCCTCGGCCGCCGCCTTCGGCGTGAGCCCCGCGTACTTCACCCGCGCGGCGATGTCGTGCGCGGTGGCGCCGCGGATGAACATCTCCCCCGTGCCGGTGGCCGACACGGCGACGACCCCGTTCTCGGCCCAGGTGCCCGCGCCCACCAGGGGCGAGTCGCCGACGCGGCCCGGCCGCTTGTTGGTGAGCCCGCCGGTGGAAGTGGCGGCCGCGAGGTTGCCGGCCTGGTCGAGCGCCACGGCGCCCACGGTGCCGAGCTTGTCCTCGCCCGCCGCCGCGCCCGTCTTGCCGGATCCGCCCGCCGGCGCGTCGTGGTCCGGCGGCGTGCGCTCCCGGGCCCGGGCGCGCTCGAGCTGGCGCACGCGCTCGGGCGTGCGGAACCAGGACGCGTCGGCCGTGGCGAGGCCCTGCTCGCGCGCGAAGCGGTCGGCGCCGGGGCCGGCCAGCAGCACGTGGCCGGAGCGGTCCATCACCGCGCGCGCGGCCTCCACGGGATTGCGCACGGCGGTCACGCCCGCGACGGCGCCCGCGCGCCGCTGCGCGCCTTCCATCACCGAGGCGTCCATCTCCACGGTGCCGTCCGCCGTGAGCACCGCCCCGCGGCCGGCGTTGAAGAGGGGCGAATCCTCCAGCACCTTCACGGCCGCCACCACGGCGTCCACGCTCGAGCCGCCGCGGGCGAGGATGCGCCGGCCGGCCTCCAGCGCCTCGGCCAGGGCGGCGCGCAGGGCGCTCTCGCGCTCCGGCGCGAGGGAGGTTCGCGTGATCGTGCCGGAGCCGCCGTGCACGGCGATGGCGAAGTCCAGCTCCGCGGCCGCGGCCCCCAGGGCGAGGGCGGCCAGCCACGCGGCGGCCAGGCGCTTCAGGGTCGGTCTTCCCATGACGGACGATTCTAGCCGAGCGCCCGCGCCCGCCGGTCGGCCGTGCTAGATTGGGCGCCTTCGCTTTCCCCTCCCCGCCGCCCTCCATGTCCCTTCTCTTCAGCCCGTTGACGCTGCGCGGCGTCACGATCCCCAACCGCGTCCTCGTCTCGCCGATGTGCCAGTACTCCGCCGAGGACGGCCTGCCGGACGCCTGGCACCTGGTTCACCTGGGCAGCCGCGCCGTGGGCGGCGCCGGGCTCGTGCTCACGGAGGCCACGAGCGTCACGCCCGAGGGGCGCATCACGCCCTGGGACACGGGGCTGTGGTCGCCCGCCCACGTCGAGGCGTGGAAGCCCGTGACGGCCTTCATCCGCGGCCAGGGGTCGGTGCCGGGCATCCAGCTCGCCCACGCCGGCCGCAAGGCCGCCTGCGACAAGCCCTGGCGCGGCGGCGCGCCCCTCGCGCGCGACGCCGGCGGGTGGAAGACGCTGGGCCCGAGCGAGGTGGCCTTCGGCGACTACCCGGTGCCGCGGGCGATGGGCTTGCAGGACCTCGAGGCCTGCGTGGCGGATTTCCGCCTGGCCGCCGACCGCGCGCGGCAGGCCGGGTTCGAGGTCGTGGAGGTGCACGCCGCCCACGGCTACCTGCTGCACGAGTTCCTCTCGCCGCTGTCGAACCGGCGCGAGGACGACTTCGGCGGCTCGCTCTCGAACCGCATGCGCTTTCCGCTGGCGGTGGTGCGCGCCGTGCGCGAGGCCTGGCCGCAGGACAAGCCCGTGCTCGTGCGGATCTCCGCGTCGGACTGGAAGGAGGGCGGCTGGGATCTCGAGCAGTCCATCGCGTTCTCGCGCGAGCTGCGCGAGGCCGGCGTGGACCTCGTCGACGTCTCGAGTGGCGGCAACGCGGCCGACCAGAAGATCGTGCTGGGCCCGGGCTACCAGGTGCCGTTCGCGGCCGCCATCCGCCGCGACGCGGGGCTTCCCGTCGCGGCCGTGGGCCTCATCACCGAGCCCGTGCAGGCCGAGCACGTGCTCGCAACGGGGCAGGCCGACGCGGTCTGCCTCGCGCGCGCGCTGCTGCGCGACCCCTACTGGCCCCGGCACGCCGCCAAGGCGCTCGGCGTGCCCCTGGCCTGGCCCGACCCATACAAGCGCTGCGAAACCGGCCCCCTCGGCCGCTAGCCAAGGAGAGCTCCATGATCGACCTCTACTACTGGACCACCCCCAACGGCCACAAGGTGACGCTCTTCCTGGAGGAGGCGAAGCTGCCCTACCGCCTGCACGGCGTGAACATCGGCAAGGGCGAGCAGTTCGCGCCGGAGTTCCTGGCGATCTCCCCCAACAACAAGATCCCGGCCATCGTCGACCACGCGCCCGCCGACGGCGGCAAGTCCATCCCGGTGTTCGAGTCCGGCGCGATCCTGCTCTACCTCGCGGGCAAGACGGGCCTGTTCCTGCCGAAGACGCTGCGCGGGCAGGTGACGGTGCTCGAGTGGCTCATGTGGCAGATGGGGGGGCTGGGGCCCATGCTGGGGCAGAACCACCACTTCCAGCACTACGCGCCGGAGAAGATCCCCTACGCCATCGACCGCTACGTGCGCGAGACCAACCGCCTCTACGGCGTGCTCGACAAGCGGCTGAAGGGCCGCGACTTCATCCTCGGCAAGGACTACACCATCGCCGACATGGCCTGCTACCCGTGGATCCTGCCGGAGCGCCAGGGACAGGACTTCGCCGAGTTCCCGAACCTCGCGCGCTGGCACGCGGCCATCCGCGAGCGCCCGGGCACGGTGCGCGCCTACGCGCGGGCGAAGGAGGTGAACCCCACGCCGCGCGGTCCCGTCTCGGAGCAGGAGCGCAAGGTGCTCTTCGGGCAGGACCGCAGCGTCGTGAAGTAGCGGCTAGGCGCGCGGGCCCGCCAGGCGCTTGACGGCCTCGGTGGCCGCCACGTAGGCGAGCACGATCGCGAGCGAGGCGGCCGCGAGTCCCGCGGGCAGCGGCACGAAGCCGAAGGCCTGCGCGGGCCCGCCCAGCCACGGCACCGCGCAGGCGAGCAGCGCCACGGCCGCCGAAAGGGCCGCGAGAAGCGCCCCGGGCCGGCTCGCAAGCGCCGGCCCGCGCGTGCGCAGCACGAACACCACCGCGAGCTCCGTGGTGAGGGAGATCGCGAACCACGCGGTCTGGAACACCGCCTCGCCGGCGTCGAACACGCGCAGCAGCACCACGAAGGCCGCGAGGTCGAAGACGGTGCTCAGCAGGCCGAACACCACCATGAAGCGGCGCACGCCGGCCACGTCCCAGGCCTGCGCGCGGGCGAGCTCGGCCTCGTCCACGCGGTCGGTGGCGATCGCCATGGCGGGCAGGTCGGACAGGAAGTTGTTGAGCAGGATCTGCTTGGCCGCCAGGGGCAGGAACGGCAGCAGGGGCGTGGCGAGGGCCATGCTCACCATGTTCCCGAAGTTCGCGCTCGTGGTGATCTTGATGTACTTGAGCGTGTTGGCGAAGGTGCGCCGGCCCTCCTCGACGCCGCTGCGCAGCACCTCCAGGTCGCGCGCGGTGAGGATCACGTCGGCGCTCTCCCGGGCCACGTCCACCGCGCCGTCCACGGAGATGCCCACGTCGGCCGCGTGCAGCGCCGGCGCGTCGTTGATGCCGTCGCCCAGGTAGCCCACCGCGAGGCCGCCGTGCCGGAGCGCGCGCACGATGCGCTCCTTCTGCTGCGGGTCCACCTCGACGAAGAGCCGCGTGGCGGGGGCCAGGCGCCAGAGCGCCTCGTCGCGCATGGCGGCGATCTGCGCACCCGTGAGCATGGCGCCGGGGTCCAGGCCGAGCGCGCGCGCGAGGTGGCCGGCGACGTGGCGGTTGTCGCCCGTGATCACCTTCACGGCCACGCCCAGGCCCGCGAGCGCGTCGAGGGTGCGCGGGGCGTCCGGCCGCGGCGGGTCGGCGAAGCACAGCAGGCCGGCCAGGGCCATGCCCCGCTCGTCCTCGCGGACGTAGCGCTCGCGCGGTTCCACGACGCGCCGGGCGATCGCCAGGACGCGAAGGCCGGACTCGCCCAGGGCGCGGTAGCGGGCGCCCAGCGCCTCGCGCGCGGCCGCGTCCAGCGGCACGGGCCCCTGCGCCGACTCGACCGAGTCGCAGGCCGCGAGGACGGTGTCGAAGGCGCCCTTGGTGACGAGCAGGCACTCGTGCGGCGCGTCCACCCGCGCCACGACGATCGTCAGGCGCTTCCTCAGGAAGTCGTACGGGATCTCGTCGACCTTGCGCCACGGCGCCGTGTCGAATCCCGCCTCGCGCCCGGCGGCGACCAGGGCCGCGTCCAGCGGGTTCTCGATGCCCGTCTCCAGCGCCGCGTTGAGGAAGGCGAGGCGCGCGACCTCGGCGCTCTCGCCGCCCTGCGGGTCGAGCGCGGCCTCGAGCCTCGCCTCGCCCTCGGTGAGGGTGCCGGTCTTGTCCGTGCACAGCACCTGCATGGCGCCCAGGTCCTCGATGGCCTCCAGGCGCCGCACCAGCACGCCGTGGCGGGCCATGAGGCGCGCGCCGTGCGAGAGCGTCACGCTCAGGATCGCGGGCAGCAGCTCCGGGGACATGCCCACCGCGAGCGCCAGCGCGAAGAGGAGCGAATCGAGCGGCGGGCGGCCCAGCCACTGGTTCACGGCCATCACGAAGACCACCATCGCCAGCATGACGCGCAGCAGCAGGTAGCCGAAGCGGCGCACGCCCTGCGCGAACGCCGTCTCGGGCGCACTCGCCGCCACGCGCGCGGCCGCATCCCCGAAGACCGTGCCGGCGCCGGTGCGCACCACCAGCAGGCTCGCGGTGCCGCTGCGCACCGAGGTGCCCAGGAAGGCGCAGTTGGTGCGGGCCGCGACCGGCGCGTCGGGCGCCACCGCGCCGGGGCGCTTCTCGACGGGGAAGGACTCGCCCGTGAGCGCGGCCTCGCTCACGAGGAAGTCGCGCGCTTCGAGGATTCGGCCGTCGGCCGGCACGAGGTTTCCCGCGGCGAGCACCACCACGTCGCCGGGCACGAGCGCGCCGGCGGGCTCCGTGCGCAGCTCGCCGTCGCGCCGCACGCGCACGGTGAGCGCGATGCGACGCTGCAGCGCCGCCACCGCCCGCGAGGCGCGGTACTCCTGCGCGAAGCCCAGCAGCGCGCTCATGGCGACGATGGCGAGGATGATCGACGCCTCCACCCAGTCGCGAAGCGCGAGCGAGACCAGGGCCGCGAAGACCAGGATGAGCACCAGGGGAGAGGCGAACTG
Organism: Pseudomonadota bacterium; assembly: GCA_029781595.1. GTDB lineage: Bacteria > Pseudomonadota > Gammaproteobacteria > Burkholderiales > Usitatibacteraceae > FEB-7. The sequence goes on from JAKOWJ010000198.1 coordinate 5,909, forward strand.
GCGCGCGAGAAGCCTCGCCCAGGGCGCCGCGCGGCCGGCGGCCGGGAGGGCTTCACCGGCGGCGATCGCGCGCCGGCGCTGCGCCTCGGCCTGCGACAGGCCGGGCGGGCCCGAGCCCAGCCTCGCGGCGAGCGCCGCCTCGGGCTCGCTCCACCAGGGCTCGTTCGCGACCGGCGCCATGGCGAGCCTCAGCGTTCCCTGCCGACGAGGACGAACGCGGCCCAGTGGAAGGGGTGCGGCCGCGTACGCCGCGCCTCGAGCTGCGCGTGGCGCAGGGCCTCGCGGGCGTCTGCCGTGGCGAGGCGTGCGTAGAACGCCTGCATGAGCTCGGCGGTGGCCGCATCGTCCACGCCCCACAGGCTCGCCACCACGGCCGACGCGCCCGCGTACAGGAAGCCGCGCGTGAGCCCCACCACGTCGTCTCCGCCGGAGATGGCCCCCAGCGCCGTCTCGCATGCCGAGAGCGTCACCAGGTCGGCATCCAGGCGCAGCGAGTAGAGCTCGCCCACGGTGAGCAGGCCGTCGTTTTGCGCGTCGCGGGCGAGGTAGAGGCCCGACTGCAGCGCGGCCTCGGCCCGGAACCGCCCGTGCGTGGCGAGGTGGATCCGCCGGAACCGCGCGGCCTCGTCCTTGAAGGCCGTCTCGGTGGCGCTGGCGCGAAGGTGAAGGCGGGAGCCGGGAATGGCGCCGGCCACCGCCGCGGCCTCCCGCCCGGCGAAGGCCAGCGCGAGAGCGGGGTCGCCGAGATCGGGGTCGCCGAAGGCGAGCAGGGGCGCCGCGCCCGCGCCCGGGCGCGCGGGGCGCAGGAACCGCAGCACCGAGGCGCTCGGCAGGTAGCGCACGGCGAAGCGGTCGACGAGCAGCGAGCCGTCCTGCGCGCGCAGGGCTGCGAACGGAAGGTAGTGCAGCGGCCCGTGCGCGACGATCGTCACCCGCGGCGTGGCCACGAGAGCGGCGAGCGGGCGCCACAGGCGCGCGTGCAGCTTCGCGGCGAGCGCCTCCCACTGCGGCGCGTGCGGCGAGGCCAGCGCCCGGCGGAAGGCGCGCACGTCCTCCTCCAGGCCCGAGCCGTCCAGGGGCACGGCGCGCACCTGGCCGCGATCGGCGACGAAGGCGAAGAGCGAGTCCGCGTGGCCGAAGTACTCGACGAGCGTGTCGTCGCCGGCCAGGCGCGCGCGCACCTCCTGCGCCGTCGAGGCCGTCACGGTGCCCAGGCTCGCGAGCTCCGGGGCGAGCTGCCGAACCTCGTCGCGCAGCGGCGCGAGCTGGCGCAGCGGCTGCGAGGCGGCGGTGGCGGGCGCGTCGTCCTGGATCGCCGCGCGCGCCTCCGCCGCGTCGATCGCCTCGACGAGGGCGCGCGCGCGGCCGGCCTGCGGGCCCGCGACCGCGAAGTCGCGGCGGGCGGCCAGCAGGTCCACGAGGGCGCGCGACTTGGCGCGCTCGGCGTAGTCCAGCGCCTCGCCGGGCTCGCCGCGGGCCACCAGCGCCTCGACGATCCGCGCGTAGACCGCCTGCTTGTCCGCCACGAAGCCGATCTTGTTGGCCTCGGTGTTCACCGAGGAGCGCTGGCGCTCGACGAGATCGGCCGCGCGGCGGAAGTCCTCCAGCGCGGCGTCGGGATCGCCCAGGCGCCCGCTCGCGCGCCCGCGCTCGAAGTGGGCCATCCAGTGCAGCTCGGCGAAGTCGGCGATGCGCGGGTCGGCGAGCACGGCGTCGAGCAGTCCGCGCGCGCCGCGCGCCTCGCCCGTCTCGAGCAGGCACCGCGCGCGCATCAGCCGGCGCGGCAGCAGGTACTGGGCGCCCGCCGTGTCGGGCCCCGTGAAGCCCCAGGCCGCGTCGTTCACGGCGACCATCGACCGCACGAGGGCGCCCTCGTCCGCGAGCCGCGGCAGCGCCTCGGCGCACTCGCCGAGGGCCATGTGGATGCGCGCGAGCGCCGAGTCGCGCATGAGGGGGAAGACCGCCCAGCCGAGGATCCCGCCCGGCATCGCGGCGATCTCGCGCGCCTGCTCCCGGGCGCCGTCGCGGTCGCCCGCCAGCGCGAAGGCGAGACCGCGCACGGCGAGGATGCGCAGGCGGTATGTCCTCGGGGACCACACGCCGAAGGCCAGCCGGTCCTGCACGAGGTCGGCCGCCCGCGTCGCCTCGGTCACGGCGCGCCGGTAGTCGCCCAGCTCCACCAGGGCCTCGGCGCGCAGCAGGTTCGCGAGCGGCGAGGCGTCCGAATCGGTGACGTCCGCGCGGTCGGTGACGATGCGCGTGTCGCCGGCGCGCACGGCCGCCTCCAGGCGGTCGAGGCAGGGCAGGAGGCGCCCGTAGTCCTTCAGCCGGGCGTAGGCCGTGCACAGCGGCGCGAGCACGGCGGTGCCCGGCGAGGCGCTCGCCTCGGCCCGCTGCCGCGCGGCGCGCGCGAGGTCGCCGTAGCGGCCCGTCATCTCGAGAGAGGTGAGGCCCTGGCCCTGGGGGCCCGTTCCCGGAAGAGGCGGCGGCGCGGCGCACGCCGCGGCCAGAAGCGCGAGAACCAGCGCGCCGCCCGCGCGGCGCGCGGCGGCGGGGAAGGCGACGAGGCGACCGGCGAAGCGCATGGCCCGACCTCCGCTTCGAGGCTAGCCGGGCCGGGGACGGCCCCCGTTGACGGGGCGCAACGCGCCCGCGGAAAACGACGGGGCCGGGGCGCCCTGCGGCGGCCCGGCCCCGGAGGCGGCGGGAGGCGGCGCTACTTGTTCTGCTCGCGCTCCTTCTCGATCTCCTTCTTCGCGGCCTCCTGGTCGGCGCGGATCTTGGCCATCGTGGCGTTGTGCTCCTCGACCGCCGTGCGGATGGCGGCGTTGCTCGCCTCCACGGTGGCCTTGCGATCGGCCACGTAGGCCTTGATGCAGTCCTGGTACGCCTTGAGCGATTTCTGGAACTCCTCGCGCTTGGACTCGTCCTGGATGACCTTCATGCCGGGGTAGACGGGCTTGGGCTCGCACTTGAGCGGCGGGACGCCGGCGACGGGCGCCGGGGCCGCGGGAGCCGCGGGAGCCGCGGGAGCCGCGGGCGCCTGGGCCAGCGCGGCCGTGGCGGCGAAGGCGAGGGCGAGGGTGAGGGCGGTGCGTTTCATCGGCGAATCCTTTCTGTCGCGAGGCTGCGGATTTTACCGCGCCGGGCCCCCTACCGGGGCGGGGGCACGGTGTAGTTGAGGGCGAGGCGCCCGCCGTCGGGGTAGAGCGTCTGGCCCGTCATGTAGGAGCTGTCGTCGCCCGCGAGGAAGAGCGCGACCTTCGCGACCTCCTCGGGCTCGCCCATTCGGCCCAGGGGCGTGCGCGAGAGGATGCGGCGCTCGGCCTCGGCGTTGCCCAGCACCGCGCCGCGCGCGAGCTCGGTGAGGATGGTGCCCGGACCGACGGCGTTGACGCGGATCGCGTGCGGCGCGAGCGAGAGGGCCATCACCCGGGTGAGCTGGTTGATGCCGCCCTTGGAGACCACGTAGGGCACCTGGTCGGGGATGGCCATCACGGCGTTCACGCTCGACAGGTTGACGATGGCCCCGCCGCGGCCCTGCCTGACCATCTGCCGCGCGGCCGCCTGCCCGGCGAGGAAGACGCCCTTGAGGTTCACGGCCAGCACGCGGTCGAAGTCGCGTTCCTCCAGCTCCAGGAAGGGCGCGGCGTGCACGATGCCGGCGTTGGCCACCAGCAGGTCCAGGCCGCCGTACTCGGTGACGGCCTCGACGACGGCGGCGTCGACGTGGTCCTTGCGCGAGACGTCGCAGCGCGTGAACACCGCGTGCAGCCCCTCGTCGCGGAGCCGCTGCGCCTCGGCGCGGCCGCGCTCGTCGGCCACGTCGGCCAGGACCACCTTCGCCCCCTCCTGCGCGAACAGGCGCGCGCAGGCCAGCCCGATGCCCTGCGCGGCGCCCGTGACGAGCGCGACGCGCCCGGCGAGCCTCATGGCTTCTTCGGCGGCGCGGCGGGCGGGGTGGCGGGCGCCGGGGCGAGCTTGAGGTCCGGGGCGCTCAGCGCCCGGCTCATCTCGACGGCCGAGAGGATCTCGCCGCAGACCTTGTCCTGGCCCGCGGGGCAGCTGCCCTTGGCGAGGTTGAAGATCTCGCCGGAATCCTGCGGCGAGAGGTCCGGGTCGCTCAGGCGCCGGTTGAGCCAGGTCTTGAACCCGGCATCCTGCGCCAGGAGGGGGCCGGCCTCGCCCACCTTGGGCCAGCCGCCGATCACCACGCGCAGCAGCGCCTCGGTGAAGATGTCGCGGGTGGGGCCCTTGTCGCAGTGGCCGAAGTCGGCCACGGCCTTCTGGAGCGCGGCCCAGCTGGTCACCATGTCCGCGGCCTTGTCGGCCCCGCTGCAGGGTTTGTCTTGCGCGGCCGCCGGCTGCATCGCGGCCGCGAGGAGGACTGCCGCGGCGCTAAGCCGCCATGCCCGGTCTCTGGGTTGCATCGCCTTGCGAAAGCCTTTCACGGATGGCACGCGCGATGCCGGGGGCATCGAGGCCGCAATCGGCCAGGAGCTGCGCCGGATCGCCGTGTTCGACGAAGTGGTCTGGCAGGCCCAGGTTCAGCACCGGCACCTCGACGCCCTGGACCGCCAGCGACTCGAGGACCGCGGACCCCGCGCCGCCGGCGAGGACGTTCTCCTCGACGGTCACCACGAGGTCGTGGGTGGTGGCGAGCCGCAGGACGAGCGCGTCATCCAGCGGCTTCACGAAACGCATGTTGGCCACGGTGGCGCCCAGCTCGGCGCCGGCCGCGAGCGCGGGCCCGAGCATCGCGCCGAAGGCGAGGATGGCCACGCGCCGTCCCTCGCGGCGCACCTCGCCCTCGCCCAGGGGCAGGGCCTTCATCTGCGCGAGCACCTCGGCGCCCGGGCCGGTGCCGCGCGGGTAGCGCACGGCCGACGGGCCGTCGAGGAGGAAGCCCGTGTAGAGCATCTGCCGGCACTCGTTCTCGTCGGCGGGCGCCATCACCGTGAGGTTCGGGATGCAGCGCAGGTAGGACAGGTCGAACGCGCCGTGGTGCGTGGGGCCGTCGGCGCCCACCAGGCCGCCGCGGTCGATCGCGAGCACCACCGGCAGGCCCTGGAGGGCCACGTCGTGGATGAGCTGGTCGTAGGCGCGCTGCAGGAAGGTCGAGTAGATGGCCACCACCGGCTTCATGCCCTCGCAGGCGAGCCCCGCGGCGAAGGTGACCGCGTGCTGCTCGGCGATGCCCACGTCGAAGTAGCGCTCCGGGAACTCCTTCGAGAAGCGCACGAGCCCGGAGCCCTCGCGCATCGCCGGGGTGATGCCCACCAGGCGCTTGTCGAGCCTGGCCATGTCGCACAGCCAGTCGCCGAAGACCTGCGTGTAGCTGGGCCGCGGCCGCGCGTCGGGCGCGGGCGCCGGCTTCACCAGTCCCACGCCGGGGTCGAAGCGGCCCGGGCCGTGGTAGGCGATGGGATCTTCCTCGGCGAAGGCGTAGCCCTGGCCTTTCCGGGTCACCACGTGCAGGAACTGCGGGCCATCGAGGCGCTTCACGTTGGTGAGCGTGTCCACCAGCACGTCGAGGTTGTGGCCGTCGATGGGGCCCGTGTAGTTCAGGCCGAACTCCTCGAAGAGCGTGGAGGGCGTGAGCATGCCCTTGGCGTGGCCCTCGAAGCGCTTGGCGAGCTCCTTCATGGGCGGCGAGACCGACAGGATGCGGTCGGCCGTCTTCTTGGTCGCGGCGTAGAAGCGGCCCGACATCAGGCGGGCGAGGTAGTTGTTGAGCGCGCCCACGTTCTCCGAGATCGACATGTCGTTGTCGTTCAGGATCACGATGACGTTGGCGCCCGACTGCTTGACGTTGTTCAGGGCCTCGAAGGCCATGCCGCCGGTCAGGGCCCCGTCGCCGATCACGGCGATGGCGCGGTGCGGCTGGCCCAGCGCGCGCGCGGCCACCGCCATGCCCAGGGCCGCGGAGATCGAGGTGGAGGAGTGGGCCGTGCCGAAGGCGTCGTAGGCGCTCTCCTCGCGGCGCGGGAAGCCCGCGATGCCGCCCTTCTGGCGCAGGCGCGCCATGCCGGCCCGGCGCCCGGTGAGGATCTTGTGGCCGTAGGTCTGGTGGCCCACGTCCCAGATGATGCGGTCGGCGGGGGTGTCGAACACGAAGTGCAGGGCGAGCGTGAGCTCCACCGTGCCCAGGTTCGACGACAGGTGCCCGCCCGTGCGCGAGACCGACTCCACGATGAAGCGGCGCAGCTCGTCGGCCAGGGCCGGCAGCTGCTTGCGGTCGAGACGGCGCAGGTCCGCGGGGTCGTCGATTCTCTCGAGGAGGGGGTAGTCGCTCATCGTGGGGGCGTCGGCCGGGGGGCGGACAGGGGCATTGTGCCCCATCCCGGGGCGGGGCGTCTGCGCCACCTCAAGGCGGCGGCAGGGGCCGGGGCCGGGCCTAGCGGTCCCGGGAGACGATGAAGTCCGCCAGCTCGCGCAGCCTCGCGGCCGGCGCGCCGAAGCCCGCCAGGGCCTCGTGGGCCTCGCCGAGCAGCTCGCCCGCGAAGCGCCGCGCCTGCGGCACGCCCAGGAGGCTCGTGTACGTGGGCTTGCCGGCGTCGCGGTCCTTGCCCGCAGTCTTGCCGAGGGTGGCGGCGTCGCCCTCCTCGTCGAGGATGTCGTCGACGACCTGGAAGGCGAGGCCCACGCACTTGGCGTAGCGGTCCAGGCTCGCGAGCCCGGCCTCGCCCAGGGGCCGGCCGCAGTGCGCGCCCAGCAGCACCGAGGCCCGGATGAGCGCCCCGGTCTTGTGGATGTGCATGTTCTCGAGCTCCGGGAGCGTGAGCGTGCGGCCCACGGCGGCGAGGTCGATCGCCTGGCCGCCGGCCATGCCGCGCGAGCCGCTCGCGGCCGCGAAGAGCTGCACCATGCGCAGCTGCACCTGCGGATCGTCGGCCAGGCGGTGCTCGGCGAGGAGCTGGAAGGCGAGGCTCTGCAGCGCGTCGCCCGCGAGGAGCGCCGTGGCCTCGTCGAACTCCACGTGGCAGGTGGGCTTGCCCCGGCGCAGCACGTCGTCGTCCATGCAGGGCAGGTCGTCGTGCACGAGCGAGTAGGCGTGCACCAGCTCGACGGCCGCGGCGGCCACCTCCAGGCGCGCGGGGTCGGCGCCCGAGACGAGGCCGGCGCCGAAGACCAGCATGGGACGCACGCGCTTGCCGCCGCCCAGTGCGGCGTAGCGCATCGCGTCGTGCAGCCGCGCGGGGGCGATGCGGGAGGCGGGCAGGAGGCGGTCCAGCACCGCCTCCATGCGGCCGGCCACCTCGCGCGACCAGGCCGGGAACTCGTCGTTGCTCACGAGTCGGCGGGGGGGAGGTCCTTCAGGACGTCGCCCTCGAGCTGGCTGATGCGCGCCTGGGCGGCGGAGAGCTTGCCCTCGCAGTGGCGCAGCAGCTCGGCGCCGCGCTGGTAGGCGGCCAGGGACTCCTCGAGCGGGAGCTTGCCGTCCTCCATGCGCGCGACGATGGCCTCGAGCTCCTCGAGCGCCTTCTCGAACGCGAGGTCCTCGGCGGGGGTCACGGTCTTGGGCATGATGGGTCGGAACCTTATCGCAAATTGCCGCGGCGCGTCATTTTCGCCCCCGGGTGGCGGTGGCCGGGCGAGACGGGCGCGACCCTTGATTTGCCCCAACTATCAAGCCCTTAGAGCTTGATCGGGGCGGGAACTTTGGGCAGAATCCTGCCTCGAATCTCGTGAGTTCTCGGGACGGAGCTGCAGAGTTAAAAGCTAGCTGACTCGATTAGCCCGATTCGCTTTCGTCGTCTTCGGAATATCGGAGGTACGGAAATGTCGGACCTGGCGAGCCAGCGGGCACTCACCCGCACGCCCACGCATCTTCCCCTTTCGTGGTACTTCGACCCGGCGGTGGCCGAGCTCGAGCGCAGGCTCCTGTTCGACCGCGGCCCCGGGTACGTCGGCCACGTGGCCATGGCGCCCGAGCCCGGGAGCTACCGCGTGCTGGACTGGCGCGAGCACGGCGCCGGCTGGGTGCTCGTGAACAACGACGGGCGCCACGACCTCGTCTCCAACGTCTGCCGCCACCGCCAGGCCGTGATGCTGCGCGGCAGCGGCCAGCTGCCCGGCGGCACGATCACGTGCCCCATCCACCGCTGGGCCTACGACGGCGAGGGCCGGCACCTGGGCGCGCCGCACTTCCCGGACCACCCCTGCCTGGACCTGCCCAGGAAGCCCCTGCAGCAGTGGCACGGCATGCTCTTCGACGGCCCGCGCGACATCGCCCGCGACCTCGCGGGCATGGCCGCGGCCGCGGACCTGGACTTCGACGGCTTCGTGCTCGACAAGGTGGACGTGGTCGACTACGACTTCAACTGGAAGACCTTCATCGAGGTCTACCTCGAGGACTACCACGTGGCCCCGTACCACCCCGGCCTGGGCCACTTCGTCACCTGCGACGACCTGCGCTGGGAGTACGGGCCGTGGTGGAGCGTGCAGACGGTCGGCATCAACGGCCGGCTCGCGAAGCCCGGCAGCCCCGCCTACGCGAAGTGGCACGAGCAGGTGCTGCGCTTCGGCGGCGGGCAGATGCCGCCGCACGGGGCCATCTGGCTCACCTACTACCCCAACGTGATGGTGGAGTGGTACCCGCACGTGCTGGTGATCTCCACGCTCTACCCGCGAGGGCCGGAGAAGTGCCGCAACGTGGTGGAGTTCTACTACCCCGAGGAGATCTTCCACTTCGAGCGCGAGTTCGTGGAGGCCGAGCAGAAGGCCTACCAGGAGACCGCCGTCGAGGACGAGGACATCTGCAACCGCATGACGGAAGGCCGGCGCATCCTGTGGCAGGAGGGGCGCGAGGAGCACGGGCCCTACCAGTCCCCCTACGAGGACGGCATGGTCCACTTCCACGAGTTCATGCGCCGGGAGCTCGCCGCGGCGCTCTAGCGCGCCCTCAGCTCTCCAGGTTGCCGCGGAGGCGGTGCGTGAGCATGCGCAGCATCGCCAGCGCGAACGCCGGGTGCTGCTGCACGAGGAAGAGGAAGCGCCGCTCGCTCACCAGCGCCGTGCGGCAGGCGGCGAGCGCGCGCACCGTCGCCGAGCGCGGCACGTGGTCGATGAGCGCCATCTCCCCCACGATCTCACCGGCCGACGCCCGCCCCACCACGCGCCCGCCCCGCAGGATCTCCACCTCGCCCTCCAGGATCGCGTGCATGTGGCTGGGGGCGGGATCGCCCTCGGAGAAGAGGGTCTCGCCCGGCGCGAAGGCGCGCGTCTCGGGCTCGTTGCGGAAGATGTCGAGCATGGCGGGGTCCCGGGTGACAAACCCCGCTTGATACGACGTTTCCGTGACGGCCTCGTGACAGGCCGCGGGCCTACTTCGCCAGGTGCCGCAGGTAGTGCACCGTGCTCCAGATCTGGTCGTCCTTGAGCTTGCGGTGCTTGGGCATCGAGGTGCCCGGCGAGCCGAAGCGGATGATCCAGAAGAGGTGGCCGTCGGGCATGCCGCGGATGGTGTCCGCGCAGGTGAAGTCGCGCGGCGGCGGGTCGAACTGGTCCGAGAGCGGGCCCTTGCCGTCGCCTTCCTTGCCGTGGCAGGACGCGCAGGAGATCTTGCGCCCGTCCCCCTGGAACACCGCCTCGCCGACGGCCTGGGCCTCGGGCGAGTCGGGGACGGGGTTGGGCATCTTGAGGTATTCCTCGGGGGCCTTGCCCGTGAAGCGCGGCTGCGGGCACTGCGGCTCGGCGGCGGCCGGACCGGCGAGGCCGGCGGCGACGGCGAAGGCCGCGAGTGCGGCCACGCGGCGGATGGGCGGGTGTTTCATGGCGCGTCCTCCGTGGGAATGGGCGTGAGTGTGCCGCATCGCCCGATTCGCCGCTACCGGTCGAACTCGTGCACCACCGCCCAGAGCGTGGCGTAGGTGTGCGCCGGGAAGTCCGCGTGCAGCGCCTCGTAGTCCTCGGGCCGCAGCGGCTCGCGCTCCTTGCCGCGGCGGATCTCCCACCAGCGCTTCTGGATCGCCTCGCGCACGGCGGCCGGCGGCATCGCCGGGCGGCGCAGCTTCTCGTGGGTGCCGGCGAACAGCCGGCGCTTGAGCGTGACGTCCGTCGAGGAGATGCGGAAGAGCTTGGTGAGCATGGCGGAGGTGGCGCCGTGGCGCACGAAGTGCTCGATCTGCCGCGAGCGCTTGCCGATGTAGTCCACCTGGCGCAGGCCGTGCTCGAAGGAGCCGGCGTCGATCTGCACGGCCACCCGGGGCTCCTGCATCTCCGACAGGCGCACGAGGTCGTCGGTGGTGAGGGTGCGCAACTCCGCGAACTGCGCCTCCGTGAAGCCCGCCGGCGGCGGGCGGCTCTCGTCGCTGCTCCTCTGCAGCTCGCGCACGAGGTGCGCGAGCACGAGCAGGCGCAGTTGCTGGTCCCGGATCTCGATCATCGCGCGTCCCTCCCCTGGGCTGCGTCCGCGGTGCCGCGGCGGTGGTGCCGCCGGCGTGCCCGAGCGACCGAAATTGCCAATGCGGCCCCGGGGTGTCAACCGAGAATCGTGATATTTTTGGGATGCGCCGCAGCATGCGGCGCGCAGCAGCGGGCCGGGTCCCCGCCGTCGGGGGCCGAGGGAAGTTCAGAGCCTGCGTGAAGTTCGGCGCGGATGTGATTGATGGCCGGAGGGTTCGGCCGCGGAACACGATCGGATATCCCGTCATGACCACTCGCCGACGAATCCTCCAGGTGCTGGCGCTCACCGCCTTCGCGGCCACCGCGGCCGCGGCGGCGCCGCGCGTGGCCGTCCTCTCGCCGCTGGGCGACCGCGTGCTCGTGGTGGGCAGCGAGATCTCCACCGGCAGCCACCTCGACCGCAACCGCCGCGACCGAGTGGCGCTGCCCTCCGACTACCTCGACATCGCCGCGGCCACGGCCTTCGGCCGCGAGGCGGGCGGCGCGCGCGCCGGGCTCGAGATCGTGCCCGTGCGCACCCGCGACGCCGTCGCGCGGCAGATGCAGGACGACGTGGTGGCCGGCCGCCGGCCCGCGACCGACATCGCCGCGCGGCTCTCGCCGGGCCTCGCGGCGCAGGGGTTCACGCACCTGGTGCTGCTCACCCGCCACCGGGGGGACGCGCGCATCCGCGTGCCCAACGGCACCATCGGCACGGGGCGGCTCGAAGGGCTGGGCTTCTACGTGGACCGCTACTCGAGCCTTCGCGACATCCAGGACGGCGACGCGGGGCTGGGCTTCCTCGCGCCCTTCGCCTACGTGCGTGCGAGCCTCGTCGACCTGCGCACCGGCGCGCTTCTCGCCGAGGAGGCCTCGCAGGAAGCCGAGGCCATCCCCACGCTCGCCGCGAAGGACGGCGCGCACCCGTGGGACGTGCTCGGCCCCGACGAGAAGGCCGGGGCGCTCGCGGAGTTCACGGCCCGGGGACTCGCGATCGTCGCTCCCCGCCTGCTCGCCCGGCTGCCGGACGGCCGCTAGGCGCAAGGCCGTGACCTCGGGCGCCGGCAAGCCGGTCCTGCTCGCCGTCGACGACGACGAGGGCATGCGCGACATCATCGCGTGGGCGGGTCGCCGAGCGGGGTTCGACGTGCGCACCACGGGCGACCCGTACGCGGCGGTGGAGATGGACACCTCGGCCATCGACGCGATCGTGCTCGACCTCGCCATGCCGCGCATGGACGGCATCGCGGCGCTGCGCCAGTTCGCCTCGCGCGGCTGCCGCTCGCACATCGTGCTGCTGAGCGGCGCCGACGAGGCGATCCTGCGCACGGCCGCGCAGGTCGGGCGCGAGCTGGGCCTCGCGGTCGCGGGCCACTGGCGAAAGCCCATGCGCGTGGTCGAGCTCGTGGAGCTGCTGCGCGAGGCGATCGCCGCGCCCAGCGCGCCGGCCGCGGCGGCCGGCCCCGTGCTCACGGCCGCGGACCTCGGGCGGGGCCTCGCCGCGGGCGAGATCGTGCCGCACTACCAGCCCGTCGTGCGCCTCGCCACGGGCGAGATCGAGGGCGCGGAGGCGCTGGCGCGCTGGCGCCACCCCGAGCACGGCCTCATCGAGCCGTCGGCCTTCGTGCCCCTCGCCGAGGGCGCGGGGCTGGGCCTGAAGCTCACCGAGGTCATCCTCTACGCGGCTCTCGCCGATCGCGCGGCGTGGCGCCGGGAGGGGGGCGGCCCCGAGGCGCTGGCGGTGAACCTGCCGCCGGACGCGCTCACGGACCTGGGGTTCCCCGACCGCGTCTCGCGCACGCTGGAGAACCTGGGCGTGCGCCCCGAGAAGCTCACGTTCGAGGTGACGGAGACCAGCGTGGTGCGGGAGATGGCCAAGGCGCTGGACATCCTGGCGCGCCTGCGCCTGAAGGGCGTGCGCCTGGCGATCGACGACTTCGGCACGGGCTACTCGTCGATGGAGCAGCTGCGCCGCATGCCCTTCACCACGCTCAAGATCGACATGGGCTTCGTGCGGCGCATCCCGGAGGACCCCGTCTCGCGCGCCATCGTCCGCCGCACCATCGCGCTGGGCCACGACCTGGGCATGAGCGTGCTCGCCGAGGGCGTGGAGGACGCGCGCGCGCTGGACATGCTGCGCGAGGCCGGCTGCGACCTGATACAGGGCTACCTGGTCTCGCGCCCGCTGCCGCCCGCGGAGTTCGCGGCCTTCGCGCGCTCCTGGGCGGCGAGCCTGGGGGGCGGGCCCTTCGGGGCGCCGCCCGCGGCGCGCTAGTCCTCCTCGCGCGCCAGCTTGAACTGCGAGGTGATCTGCGCCTGGGTCTGGGGCGGCACCATCGCGTAGTGGCTGTACTCGATCTGGTACGAGCCCTGCCCGCCCGTCACCGAGCGCAGGCGCGACTGGTACTCGGCCACCTCGGAGAGCGGCACCTGGCCGGAGATCGACATGAGGTCGCCGCCGGAGGACTCCGTGCCGGTGATCTGGCCGCGGCGCGAGGAGATGTCGCTCGTCATGTCGCCCACGAAGCGGTCCGGCGCCGTGATCGTGATGTTGACGATGGGCTCCAGGACGATGGCCCCGGCCTTGAGGATGGCGTCGATGACCGCCTTCTTGCCGGCGGTGACGAACGCGATCTCCTTGGAGTCCACGGGGTGGCTCTTGCCGTCGTAGACGATCACGCGGATGTCCTCGACCGGGTAGCCGGCGATGACGCCCGCGTCGAGCGCCATCTTCACGCCCTTCTCCACCGCGGGGATGAACACCGTCGGGATGACGCCGCCCTTCACCTGGTCCACGAACTCGAAGCCGCTGCCGCGCGCGAGGGGCTCGACCTTGAGGAACACCTCGCCGAACTGGCCGGCGCCGCCCGTCTGCTTCTTGTGGCGGCAGTGGCCCTCGGCCTTCTTCGTGATCGTCTCGCGGTAGGGGATCTTGGGCGGCTTGGTGTCGACCTCGAGCTTGTACTGCGTGCTCATCTTCTCGAGCTTCACGCGCATGTGCAGCTCGCCCAGGCCGCGCACCACCGTCTCGTGGGTGGTGGGGTGGCGCTCGATCCACAGGCACGGGTCCTCGACCTCGAGCTTGTGCAGCACGTCGAAGAGGCGCTGCTCGTCGCCCTTCTTCTTCGGCTCCACGGCGATCGAGTGCATGGGCGTGGGGAAGTCCAGCGAGCGCAGGCGGATGTGGTCCTCGTCGTGCGAGTCGTGCAGCACGGCGTTGAACTCGATGTCGTCGACCTTGGCGATGGCGCCCAGGTCGCCGGGCACGAGGCTGTCGGTCTCCACGTAGTCCTTGCCCTGCACCGCGTACAGGTGCCCGACCTTGAAGGCCCTCTTGCCCTCGCCGATGTAGAGCTGCGAGTCCTTGGTGATGGTGCCCTGGTGCACGCGGAAGTAGGCGACCTTGCCGACGTACGGGTCCATCACGATCTTGAAGACGTGGGCGAGCACGTGCTTGGCCGGGTCCGGCTCGGCGTGGAATTCCTCGCCCTCGGTGGTGTCGCTCTTCACGAAGGGCGGCGGGTTGCCCTCGGTCGCGTTGGGCGCCAGGCGCGAGAGGATCTCGAGGAACTGCGGGATGCCCGCGCCCGTCTTCGCGGAGGCGAAGCAAACGGGCACCAGGTGGCCCTCGCGCAGCGCCTTCTCGAAGGGCGCGTGCAGCTGCTCGGGGCGCAGGTCCTCGCCCTGCTCCAGGTAGAGGTTCATGAGGTCCTCGTCCACCTCGACCACCTGGTCGATGATGGCCGCGTGGGCCTCCTTCACGCCGGTGAAGTCGGCGTCGCCGTCCGGGTTGAAGAAGCAGTCGACGACGTCCTTGCGGTCGTGGGCCGGCAGGTTGATCGGCAGGCACTCCTTGCCGAAGTGGTCCTGGATCTTGCGCAGCAGCCCGGGCAGGTCCACGTTGTCCGCGTCGATCTTGTTCACCACCACCATGCGGCACAGGCCGCGGTTCTTCGCCCACTTCATCATGCGGGTGGTGTTGAGCTCGATGCCGTTCTGCGCGTTGATCACCACCACCGCCGTCTCCACGGCCGCGAGCGCGGCGATCGACTGGCCGGCGAAGTCGGGCATGCCGGGCGTGTCCACGAGGTGGATGTGCATGTCCTCCCAGGCGAAGTTCACGAGCGAGGAGCCCAGCGAGTGACCGTACTCCTTCTCCATGGGGTCGAAGTCGCACACCGTGGTGCCCTTCTCGACGAGGCCGGGGCTCGCGATGGCGCCGGACTTCCAGAGCAGCGCCTCGGCGAGCGTGGTCTTGCCCGAGCCGCCGTGGCCGACGAGCGCGAGGGTGTGGATGTTCTCGGTGGTGTACTTCGGCACGATGTCTTTCCTCTCGTGTTGAGCGGGGATGTCGAGCGGGGGGCGGGTGAGCCGGGGTTCCCTGACCTTCTGAGCCCCGAATTTACCTCTTTCCGGGCGAAAGCGCCTCCGGAAGGAACAAGGCGAGCAGGTCGTTCAGGAACCGCCGGCCGCGCGCGGTGGGACGGATGGCGAGCGCGTCGCGCTCGAGGAGGCCCGCGGCCTCGGCGCGCGCGAGGGCGGGCTCGACGGCGGCCAGGGCGAGGCCCGTGCGCTCGGCGAAGAGCGCGGCCGGGAAGCCCTCGGCCAGGCGCAGCGCGTTCATCATGAACTCCAGGCCCAGCTCCTCGGCCGGCACCTCGGCCGAGGTCTCGACGGCCTCGCCCGCGACGGCGCGCAGCTGGTACGCCCGCGGCTGGCGCCAGCGCGTCTCGCGCACGATGCGGTCCGGCTGCGAGAGCTTGGAGTGCGCGCCGGCGCCCACGCCCAGGTAGTCGCCGAAGCGCCAGTAGTTGAGGTTGTGCCGCGAGCGGTGCCCGGGGCGCGCGAAGGCGGAGGTCTCGTAGTGGTCGTAGCCGGCGCCGGCGAGCTGCGACTCGATGCCCTCCTGCATGGCCGCGGCCGCGTCGTCGTCGGGCAGCGCCGGCGGGTGGCGGTGGAAGAGCGTGTTGGGCTCGAGCGTGAGGTGGTAGGCCGACACGTGGGCGGGCGCGAAGGCGATCGCCTCGCGCACGTCGTCAAGCGCCTCGCCCACGCGCTGGCCCGGCAGCGCGTACATGAGGTCGAGGTTCACGTTGCCGAAGGTCTCGACCGCGAAGGCCGCGGCGCGCCGGGCCTCCTCGGCGCCGTGCACGCGGCCGATGGCCGCGAGGTGCGCGTCGGAGAAGCTCTGGATGCCCAGCGAGAGGCGGTTCACGCCGGCGTCGCGGAAGCCCAGGAAGCGCTCGCGCTCGAACGTGCCCGGGTTGGCCTCCATCGTGACCTCCGCCCCGGCCTCGACCGGCAGGAGCGTGCGCGCGGCGGTGAGCAGCCGGTCGACGGCCTGCGGCGTGAGAAGGCTCGGCGTGCCCCCGCCCACGAAGATGGCGTGCACGCGCCGGCCCCAGACGCGCGGCACGCTGGCCTCCAGGTCGGCCACCACCGCGTCCACGTACTGCGCCTCGGGCACCTCGCCGCGCGCCTCGTGCGAGTTGAAGTCGCAGTACGGGCACTTGCGCAGGCACCAGGGCACGTGCACGTAGAGCGTGAGCGGCGGCAGGGCGGGAAGGCGCGGCGTCGCGGGGGCGCCGGGCGCGGGGATGACGGCGGGCATGGCGTGCGGCCATTATCGCCCGGCTTCGGCCGGGCGCGGCCGGCGGCCTAGCGGCGCGGCGCGCCGGGCTCGCCCACGCGGGTCTCCCTCACGAGCCTGCCGGTGACCGGGTGGTAGTAGGCCTCCACGATGCCGCCCTCCTTGCGGATGGCGTAGAACTCGTAGCAGTTGGTGCGCGAGACCTTGAACTTCACGACCGCGTACTTCTCCTCGCCGAAGATGCGGCGGATCTCGGCCTCGGGCAGCCAGCGCGAGCGCGGCTCCTTCGTGCAGAACTTCTCCTCCCCGGGCGGGGAGGCGGCGGCGGGGCCGGCGAGGCCGCCCGCGAGCAGGGCGGCGGCGAGGGCGGCGAGGACGCCGCGGGCGGTCGGGGTGGCGTTCATGCCCGCAGCTTGCCGCGACGCGCGCGCGGCGCGCTTGCGCCAGATCAGGACTCGCCGCGCAGCCGCGCCGCGAGCAGGCCCACGGCGATGGCGCGGTGGCTCAGGCGGTTCTTCTCCTCGGCGCCGAGCTCGGCGGCCGTGCGCCCGAGCGCGGGCAGGAGGAAGTGCGCGTCGTAGCCGAAGCCGCCCGCGCCCCGGGGCTCGTCGACGATCTCGCCGTGCCAGCGCCCCTCGGTGATGACGGGCTCGGGGTCGTCCACGTGCCGCACCAGGACGATCACGCAGGTGTAGTGCGCGCCGCGGTCGGCCACCCCCGCCAGGCGCTCGACGAGCAGGCGGTTGTTGGCGCGGTCGCGCGCCTCGCGCGGGCCCCCGCGGCCGGCGAAGTAGGCCGAGTGCACGCCGGGGGCGCCGCCCAGCGCCGCCACGCACAGCCCGGAGTCGTCCGCCAGCGAGGCGAGCCCGGTGTGGCGCGCGCAGTTCCTCGCCTTGGCGAGCGCGTTCTCGACGAAGGTGTGGTGCGGCTCCTCGGCCTCCGGCACGCCCAGCGCGCCCTGCGCCACCGTCTCGAAGCCCAGGGGCGCCAGGATGGCGGAGAGCTCGCGCAGCTTCCCGGCGTTGTTGGAGGCGATGACGACGCGCTTCACGCGGGCAGGGGCGCGGCCAGGGCCGCCTTCTGCAGCGCCACGAGCTCGGCGATGCCGGCGGCGGCGAGGTCCAGCAGGGACTCGAGCTCGGCGCGCGAGAACGGCTCGCCCTCGGCGGTGCCCTGCACTTCCACGAGGCCCCCGCGGCCGGTCATCACCACGTTCATGTCGGTGTCGCAGGCGGAGTCCTCGGCGTAGTCCAGGTCCAGGCAGGCGAGGCCCCCGACCAGGCCCACCGAGACGGCGGCCACGTGGTCGCGCAGCGGCTCGCCCGCGACGAGGCCCTGCGCCTTGAGCCGGGCCACGGCGTCGGCCAGGGCCACCATGGCGCCCGTGATGGCCGCGCAGCGCGTGCCGCCGTCGGCCTGCAGCACGTCGCAGTCCAGCGTCACCTGCCGCTCGCCGAGGGCGGCGAGGTCCGTCACGGCGCGCAGCGACCGGCCCACCAGGCGCTGGATCTCCTGCGTGCGCCCGGACTGCCGGCCCGAGGCGGCCTCGCGCGAGCCGCGCGTGTGCGTGGCGCGCGGCAGCATCCCGTACTCCGCGGTGACCCAGCCCGTGCCCCTGCCCTTCAGGAAGCCGGGCACCTTCTCCTCCACGCTCGCCGTGCACAGCACGCGGGTGAGCCCGAACTCGACCAGGACCGAGCCCTCGGCGTGGCGGGTGAAGCCGCGGGTGAGGCGGACGGGGCGCAGCGCCTGCGGGGCGCGGTCCTGGAAACGGGGCATGGCGGGCTTTCGGGAGGGCTAGCGGGGGACCTTCTTGATCGCGCTCTGGATCTCGGCGATCGCCTTCTCGATCTCCTCGTCGGTCACGTCGTCGGCGGCCACCGGCCGGTCGAGTTCCATGGTGTTCGAGGAGGTGGTGAACTGGTCGCTCTCGAGGAGCTCGGTGTCGGCGTGCCGCGGGTCGTCCTGCGACTCCCACGTCATGGCCACCACCGACAGGTTGTCGCTCTCGCCGCGCGCGCGCTTGTAGGCCTCCGTGAGCAGCCCCGGCAGCAGGCCCACGATGTCCTGCTTGCGCAGCAGGTTCGCGATGAGCGCGGGCGGGATGTGCGCCCAGAAGCCGTCGGTGGACAGCAGGATGGTGTCGCCCGTCTGCAGGGCGAAGTCGCCGCCGACCGCGATCACGGGCGGCACCACGCCCCCCAGGCAGCTGAAGATCTTGTTGCGCTCGGGGTGCGTGGCGGCCATCTCGGGCGTGATGACGCCGGAGTCCA
Source organism: Pseudomonadota bacterium (assembly GCA_029781595.1). Lineage (GTDB taxonomy): Bacteria > Pseudomonadota > Gammaproteobacteria > Burkholderiales > Usitatibacteraceae > FEB-7. The sequence goes on from JAKOWJ010000198.1 coordinate 24,158, forward strand.
CGAGCTGCTGCACGCGCGAGTGGTCCTGCGTGGCCGCCGCCAGGCGCCCGCCGCGCAGCACGTACAGGCGCGAGTCGCCGGCGTGCGCCCACCAGGCCGTGCCGTCCTGCACGATGCACACCACGCAGGTGGTGCGCGGCGACTCGAGCAGGTTGTGGGCCACGGCGTGCGAGACGATGGCGCGGTGCGCGGCGTTGATGACGGTCACCAGGAAGTCCTGCGGCCGGCGCAGGCGGTTCCGCGCCTCCAGCTGGAACAGGCGCGTCACCTCCGTCACCGCGATCTCGGCGGCCACCTCGCCCTGCATGTGCCCGCCCATGCCGTCGGCGGCCACCATGAGCAGCACGTCGCGGCTGTAGGAGTAGCCGATGCGGTCCTCGTTGCCCGATCGGTCGCCCTGGCGGCTGTCCTGGAAGATCGTGAAGCGCATCGCCGTCCCCGGGCGGGCTACTTCGTGAAGAACTTCGAGAGGGGCTTGTTGAGCGTGTCGAAGAAGCCCTTGCGGCCGGGATCCTGCGGCTCGACCATGAGGAGCTTCTGCAGCTCGAAGGCCGTCTGCGGGCGCTGGATGTGGTCCAGGCTCAGGCACGCGTCGACGATCGAGTAGAGCTCGTCGGAGTAGGCCTGGCGCGCCAGCGTGCGCAGCGGGATGAGCTTGTCCTTCTCCAGGCGCGCGTCCGCGGCCTGCGGCGGCGTGCCGGCGATGCAGGTGTAGAGCGTGGCGCCCACGGAGTAGATGTCGGTCCACGGCCCGAGGGTGGCGGGCTCGAAGGCGTACTGCTCGGGCGCCGCGAAGCCCGCGGTGTACATGGGCTTGAGCTTCATCGGCTCGTCCGAGAGGGTGATGCGCGCCGCGCCGAAGTCGAGCAGCACGGGCCGGCCGTCCATGGCGATGTAGACGTTGGCCGGCTTGATGTCCAGGTGCAGCAGCTTGTTGGCGTGCACCTCGCGCAGCCCGTTCATCAGGTGGATGAAGATGCGGCGCATGAAGGTCTCGGTGAACTCCGCGCGGTTGCGCTGGATGTGGAACTGCAGCGTGCGGCCGCGCACGTACTGCATGACCATGTAGCAGGTCTCGTTGGCGCGGAAGAAGTTCTCCACGCGCACGACGTTGGGGTGCGAGATGAGCGCGAGCGCGCGCCCCTCCTCGAAGAAGCACTTCAGGCCGTGGCGGAACACCGAGAGGTTCGCCGGGTCCTCGATGCGCACCTCGGTGCCCTCCTCGCGCAGCGCGAGCGAGGCCGGCAGGTACTCCTTGATCGCGAAGGGCGTCCGGTTCTCGTCGTGCGCCAGATAGACGATGGAGAATCCGCCGGAGGAGAGGGGCTTGTCGATTCGGTAACCGTTGAGGACGTAGCCGCCCGGCAGCGGCTGGTTGACCTGCGAAGGCATGGGATGCGGGGCTTCCGCTATAATTCGCCCTGCATTGTCGGCAATCGAAAACGGCTTGTAAAGCCGCGAAGGCAAAAGGATTTTTTGCGATGCCGGCCGGCCCCGCCCCCTTGCCCCGAAAGGTCACCCCCGCCCCATGATCGCCAGCATGACCGGCTTCGCCGCCGCCTCCCGCGAGGTGGCCGGCGGGCAGATCGCGGTGGAGCTCAAGAGCGTGAACCACCGCTACCTCGAGTTCCAGAGCCGCCTGGCCGAGGACCTGCGCGCCCTCGAGCCCGTGCTGCGCGAGGCGGTGGCCGCGGGCCTGAAGCGCGGCAAGGTCGACTGCCGCCTCACCTTCACGCCCAAGGCCGCGGGCGAGCGCGGCCTCGCGCCCGACGAGCGCGCCATGGCCTCGCTCGCGCAGGCCGCCGCGGCCGTCTCGCGGGCCTTCCCCGACGCGCGGCCGCTCTCCGTCTCCGAGGTGCTGCACTGGCCCGGCGTGCTCGCCGGCGCCGAGGTGGGCGTGGAGGCGCTGCGCGAGGACGTGGCGGCCCTGGCCGCGCAGGCCGTGGCCGAGCTCTCGCAGACGCGCGAGCGCGAGGGCGCCAAGCTCGCGCAGGTGCTGGGCGAGCGCCTGAAATCCATGAGCGAGCTCGTGGCCCGGGCGCAGCCCCTGCTGCCCGAGGTGACGAAGGCCTTCCGCGACAAGCTCGCCGCGCGCCTCGCGGAGGCCGGCGCGAACCCCGCGGACGAGCGCATCCAGCAGGAGGTGGTGCTCTACTGCGCGCGCATCGACGTGGACGAGGAGCTCGAGCGCCTGGCGGCCCACGTCGCCGAGTTCGGGCGCGTGCTCGCCAAGGGCGGGGCCTGCGGCAAGCGCCTGGACTTCCTGTGCCAGGAGCTCAACCGCGAGGCCAACACCCTGGGCTCGAAGTCGGTGTCCGCGGACATGACGCGCATCTCGGTCGAGCTCAAGGTGCTCATCGAGCAGATGCGCGAGCAGGTCCAGAACATCGAGTAGGGCCGTCCCGCGCATGGCCGGCGATCTCTTCGTGGTGGTGGCGCCCTCGGGCGCGGGCAAGACGAGCCTGGTGGCCGCGCTCCTCGCCGCCGAGAAGGGGCTTCGCCTGTCGGTGTCGTTCACGACGCGCGCCCCGCGCGAGGGCGAGGTGCAGGGCCGCGAGTACAACTTCGTCGCGCGCGAGGCCTTCGAGGCGATGGTCGCCGCCGGCGACTTCCTCGAGCACGCCAACGTCTACGGCAACTACTACGGCACCTCGCGGCGCTGGATCGAGGACGAGCTCGCCGGCGAGCACGACGTGCTGCTCGAGATCGACTGGCAGGGCGCGGCGCAGGTGCGCCGGCTCTTTCCCGGCATGGTCGGCATCTTCATCCTGCCGCCCTCGCTCGCGGAGCTGCAGCGTCGCCTGGAGGCCCGCGGCAAGGACAGCGCCGAGGTCATCGCGCGGCGCATGGCCAGCGCCCGCGAGGAGATCTCGCATGTTCTTGAATTTGAATATATAATTGTGAACGAACACTTCGACGAGGCGGTGGCGGACCTGAAGGCGGTGGTTCGCGCGGCCCGGCTTTCGCGCGAGCGGCGGGCCTCACGCCTCTCGCGGCTGCTGGAAGAATTCAGGTAACGGAGACGAACCATGGCCCGCATCACGGTGGACGACTGCATCAAGCACTTCCCCAACCGCTTCGAGCTCACGCTCGCCGCGACCAACCGCGCGCGCCAGATCGCGCTGGGGGCCTCGCCCCTGGTGGAGGCGAACAAGGACAAGCCCACGGTGATCGCGCTGCGCGAGATCGCCCTCGGCAAGGTCGGCGCGGAACTGCTCAACCCGCCCGCGCCCACGCCGCCGGTCTTGTGACCTGATTCCGATGCCCGTCCCCGGCGTCCAGGCGGTCGCGGGGGGCCTCGGGGGCCCGGGAACGGCGCCGCCCGGGCCGGACGCGGCCGAGCTCTCGGCCGTGCTGGGCTACCTCAAGCCGGAGGACGTGGCGCACATCGAGCGCGCCTACGAGACGGCCCGCGCCGCCCACGCCGGCCAGTACCGCAAGAGCGGCGAGCCCTACATCACCCACCCGCTCGCGGTGGCGAAGATCCTGGCGGAGTGGCACCTGGACCCCCAGGCGCTCATGGCCGCGCTCCTGCACGACGTGGTCGAGGACACGCAGACCACCAAGACCGAGATCGCGCGCCGCTACGGCAAGCCCGTGGCGGACCTCGTGGACGGCGTCTCCAAGATCGACCGCATCGAGTTCGCCACGCTCCAGCACGCGCAGGCCGAGAACTTCCGCAAGATGCTGCTCGCGATGGCGCGCGACGTGCGGGTCATCCTCATCAAGCTCGCCGACCGCCTGCACAACATGCGCACGCTGGACGCGGTGCACGCCGAGAAGCAGGAGCGCATCGCCCGCGAGACCCTCGAGATCTACGCGCCCATCGCCAACCGCCTGGGGCTGAACGCCATCTACTACGAGCTCGAGGACCTGGGCTTCCGCTACCTGCACCCCACGCGATTTCGCGTGCTGGAGAAGGCCCTGGCCCGCGCGCGCGGCAACCGGCGCGACGCGGTGGGCAAGCTGCGCGAGGCGATCCAGGCGCGCCTGGCGGAGTTCCGCATCGACGCGCAGGTGCACGGCCGCGAGAAGCACATCTCGTCGATCTACAAGAAGATGCAGGAGAAGAACATCTCCTTCTCCGAGGTCTTCGACATCTACGGCTTCCGCATCCTCGTGCCGGACGTGGGCGCGTGCTACCTCGCGCTCGGGGCGCTGCACACGATGTACAAGCCCATCCCCGGCAAGTTCAAGGACTACATCGCCATCCCCAAGGCGAACGGCTACCAGTCGCTGCACACCACGCTCTTCGGCCCGTTCGGCATGCCCGTGGAGGTGCAGATCCGCACGCCGGACATGCACAAGGTGGCCGAGGCGGGCGTGGCCTCGCACTGGCTCTACAAGAGCGCCGAGGAGCAGGGCAAGGACGTGCAGCTCAAGACCCACCAGTGGCTGCAGTCGCTGCTGGAGATCCAGAGCGAGTCGGGCGACGCGCTCGAGTTCCTCGAGCACATCAAGGTGGACCTCTTCCCCGAGGAGGTCTACGTCTTCTCGCCCAAGGGCAAGATCTTCTCGCTGCCGCGCGGGGCGACGCCCATCGACTTCGCCTACTCGGTGCACACGGACGTGGGCAACCACTGCGTGGCCGCGCGGGTGAACGGCGAGACGGTGCCGCTGGGCACGCAGCTGCGAAACGGCGACCGCGTCGAGATCGTGACCGACCCCGAGTCGCGCCCCAACCCCGTCTGGCTCTCCTACGTGGCCACGGGCAAGGCGCGCTCGCACATCCGCCACTATTTGAAGACGATGCAGTCGGCCGAGAGCGCGGAGGTGGGCGAGCTGCTGCTGGTGCAGGCGCTGCGCTCGCTCAAGGCGAACCCGCACGAGGTGGGCGAGGAGCACTGGAAGCGCTTCTTCAAGGGCGACAGCGCCAACACGCGCGCGGAGGTGCTCGCCGACATCGGCCTGGGCAAGCGCCTGGCGGTGGTGGTGGCCAAGAAGCTGCTCGCCACCCCCGAGGCCGCCGCCGAGGGCGCGGGCAGGCTGGACTCCGTGACCATCCGCGGCACCGAGGGCCTGGCGGTGCAGTTCGCGCCCTGCTGCCGGCCCATCCCGGGCGACCCGATCATCGCGCAGATCAAGAAGGGCCAGGGCCTGGTGGTGCACACGCACGACTGCCCGGCCATCCACCCCTTCCACTTCGATCCCGAGAAGTGGGTGGACGTGCAGTGGGACCCGGCGCCCGGGCGCCTGTTCGACGTGAACGTGCGCCTGACGGCCGCCAACCAGCGCGGGGTGCTCGCGCGCCTGGCCGCCGAGATCTCCGAGGCCGATTCCAACATCGACCACATCGAGACCGAGGAGCGCGCGAGCAGCGCCTACACGACCATCGTCTTCACGATCCAGGTGCGAAACCGCATGCACCTCGCGCAGGTCTTCCGGCGCATGCGGCGCATTCCCGAGGTCGTCCGCCTTTCCCGACTGAAGAAGAAGCCCTCATGAAACAGGCCATTGCCACGGCGCACGCGCCGGCCGCCATCGGCACCTACTCGCAGGCGGTCCGTGCCGGCGACGCCGTCTACCTCTCCGGGCAGATCCCCCTGGACCCGTCCACCATGCAGCTCGTGGAGGGGTTCGAGGCGCAGGTGCGCCGCGTCTTCGACAACCTCCTGGCCGTCTGCCACGCCGCGGGCGGGAGCTTCGACGACGTGGTGCGCCTGACCATCTACCTCACGGACCTCGCGAACTTCCCGAAGGTGAACGAGGTGATGGCCGGCTACTTCCACGAGCCCTACCCCGCCCGCGCCACCGTGGGCGTGGCGGCGCTGCCGCGCGGGGCGGCGGTGGAAATCGACGCGATCCTGCACCTGCCGGCGGCCGACAGCGGCGGGGACTGAGCCCGTCGCCATGGCCGACCCGCGCCCTCCCCGCGAGGCGCGCCCCGCCGCGCCATTCGCGCCGTCCGGAGGCGACCTCGTCGCCGGCCCCGCCATGCGCGACAAGCTCGCGAAGCTGGGGATCCACGCGCGCTTCGACCTGGTGCTGCACCTGCCCCTGCGCTACGAGGACGAGACGCGCCTCACGCCGCTCGCCGAGGCCGGGACGGGGGAGCCCGTGCTGGTGGAAGCCGAGGTCGTCGAGAGCGAGGTGAAGTACCGGCCGCGCCGCACGCTGGTCGTGAAGTGCTCCGACGGCCGGTCCGAGCTGTGGCTGCGCTTCCTCAATTTCTATCCCAGCCAGGTGAAGCAGATGGCGCCCGGCCGGCGCCTTCGCCTCTTCGGCGAGGTGCGCCCCGGCTTCTTCGGCGCGGAGATGGTGCACCCGAAGGTGCGCGTGGTGGACGAGGGCGCGCCGCTCGCCGCCTCCCTCACGCCCGTCTACCCCACGACGGCGGGGCTCTCGCAGGCGAACCTGCGCGGCTTCATCGAGCACGCGCTCGACACCCTCCTCATGGACGACACGCTCGAGCCCGAGCTGCTGGCGCGCCTGGCGCTGCGGGGCTTTCGCGAAAGCGTGCTGATGCTGCACCGCCCGCCGCCGGACGTGGACGGCGCGAGCCTCGCGGACCGCACGCACCCGGCGTGGCGGCGCCTGAAGTTCGACGAGCTCCTCGCGCAGCAGCTCGCCATGCGCATCGCCTACCGCGAGCGGCGGGGACGCTCGGCGCCGCGCATGCCCGACCGGCACGCGCTCACCAACGCCCTGGTGAAGTCGCTGCCCTTCCCGCTCACGCGCGCGCAGAAGAAGGCCTGGGCCACGATCGCCCACGACCTGGGCCAGGCCCACCCCATGCGCCGGCTGCTGCAGGGCGACGTGGGCAGCGGCAAGACGCTGGTGGCCGCGCTCGCCGCCCTCCAGGCCATCGAGAACGACTGGCAGGTGGCGCTCATGGCGCCCACCGAGATCCTGGCCGAGCAGCATTACCTCAAGCTCGAGCACTGGCTCGCGCCGCTGGGCGTGAAGGTGAGCTGGCTCGCCGGGAGCCTGAAGGCGCGCGCCAAGAAGGCGGCGGCCGAGGCCATCGCCCGGGGCGAGACGCAGCTCGCCATCGGCACGCACGCGCTCTTCCAGGGCGAGGTGGCGTTCGCGCGGCTGGGACTGGCGATCGTCGACGAGCAGCACCGCTTCGGCGTGGCGCAGCGCCTGGCCCTGGCGAGCAAGGGCGGGCCGGAGTCCGGTCCCGCGGGCGCCGAGCCGCACCAGCTCATGATGAGCGCCACGCCCATCCCCCGCACCCTGTCCATGAGTTACTACGCCGACCTGGACGTCTCCGTGATCGACGAGCTGCCGCCCGGGCGCACGCCCGTGGTGACCAAGCTCGTGGACGAGTCGCGGCGCGAGGAGGTGATCCGCCGCATCCGCGAGAGCTGCGCCGAGGGCACGCAGGCCTACTGGGTGTGCCCGCTCATCGAGGAGCGGGGGTCCCCATCTCGATGGGGCGATGCCGAGAATGCGCTGCAGCTCAAGACCGCGCTCGAGACCTTCGAGACGCTGAAGGCCACCTTCCCCGACCTCGCTGTGGGCCTGGTGCACGGGCGCCTGAAGCCCGAGGAGAAGGCGAAGGTCATGGAGGACTTCAAGGCGCGCCGCGTGCAGCTGCTGGTGGCCACCACGGTGATCGAGGTGGGCGTGGACGTGCCCAACGCGACGCTCATGGTGATCGAGCACGCCGAGCGCATGGGCCTCGCGCAGCTGCACCAGCTGCGCGGCCGGGTGGGCCGCGGCTCGCAGAAGAGCCTCGCGATCCTCCTGTATCATCGGCCCCTGTCGGACCTGGCGCGCGAGAGGCTGCGCACGATCTACGAGTCGACGGACGGCTTCGAGATCGCGCGCCGCGACCTGCAGCTTCGCGGCCCGGGCGAGTACCTCGGGGCGCGGCAGAGCGGGGCGCCGCTGCTGCGCTTCGCCGACCTGGAGCGTGACACGGACCTCATCGAGCTCGCGCGCGACGTCGCCGACGCCATGATCTCTGAGCGCTCGCACGCGGTGGAAAGGCACCTGGATCGCTGGCTCGGCCACCGGCAGTTCTACCTCAAGGCATGAATCGATGGAAACGGCTCGCGCCGCCGCACACCGACCCCTGGCGCCCCTGGCTCGCCTGGCGCGGCTCGCTCACCTGGCGCATCACGGCGCACGCGCGGGAGTTCCGCGTGCAGGTCGTGCGGCAGGCGCCGCGCATCCCCAACGAGGACGAGTTCCGCCAGCTCGGCCAGCCGACGCACCGCCGGGCGCTGGTGCGCGAGGTGGTGCTGCACGCCGACGGCCGGCCCGTGGTGCTGGCGCACTCCATCGCGGCCTGGCGCGACCTCTCGGGCCCCTGGCGCGGGCTTCGCGGGCTGGGCAGCCGGCCGCTCGCCGAGGCGCTCTTCACCGACCCGCTGGTCTCGCGCGGGCCGCTGGAGTTCGTGCGGCTCGACCCGCGCCACCCGCTGTGGCGCCGCGCGCGCGAGCTCTTCGGGCGCGAGTTCCCGGCGCTGCGGGCGCGGCGCTCGCGCTTCGTGAAGCACGGCCGTCCGCTGCTCGTGACGGAAGTGTTCCTGCCCGGGCTGCTCGACCTGCGCTGAGGCGGCCGTGACCCTGGCCGGCGTGCTGCGGCGAATCGACGCGTACGAGAAGCTCGTTCGCCTGGACAAGCCCGTGGGCACGCTCCTGCTCCTCTGGCCCACGCTCTGGGGCCTGTGGCTCGCCGCCGGCGGCGTGCCGGACTGGCGCGTGCTGTGGATCTTCGTGCTGGGCACGGTGCTCATGCGCTCCTCGGGCTGCGCCATCAACGACTGGGCCGACCGCAAGTTCGACCGCCACGTGAAGCGCACGGCCGCCCGGCCCCTCGCCGCGGGCGACATCCACCCGGAGGAGGCGGTCCTCGTGTCCGCCACGCTGGCCCTGCTCGCGTTCATGACGGTCGTGTGGACGATGAACCTCGCCACCACGGGCCTGGCGGTGGTGGCGGCCGTCATCGCCGCCATCTACCCCTTCACCAAGCGCTTCCTCGCGGTGCCGCAGGCGTGGCTGGGCATGTGCTTCGGTTTCGGCATCCCGATGGGGTACGCGGCGATCACCGGCGAGGTGCCGGCGGTGGCGTGGCTGCTGTGGGGCGCCAACATCCTGTGGACCCTCGCCTACGACACGGAGTACGCGATGGTCGACCGCGACGACGACCTGAGGATCGGAATCAAGACCTCCGCCATCCTCTTCGGGCGCGCCGACGTGGCGGCCGTGATGGCGTGCTACGCGGGATTCGTCGTCGCCATGGGGGCGATCGGCGCCTGGCTCCACCGCGGGCCCTGGTACTACACGGGCCTGCTCGGCGCGGCCGTGCTCGCCGGCTACCACTGGCGCATGATCCGCGGCCGCACGCGCGAGGGCTGCTTCGCCGCCTTCCGCCAGAGCCACTGGATCGGGCTCGCCGTCTTCGCCGGCGTCGCGCTCGACTACCTGCCCGGGGGCGCGGCCGCCGGCTGAGCGCCCGGCGACCAGTGGCGCGTGGACGGGCCCGCCTCGATCCTGGTCGTGCACGCGCACCCGTACCCGGGCGCCTCGCGGGCCGGGCGGGTCCTGCTCGCGGCCCTCGAAGGGCTCCCGGAAACGGAGCTTCGCGAGCTCTACTCGCGCTACCCGGACTTCGACGTGGACGCGCTCGCGGAGCGCGAGGCGCTCGGGCGCGCCGGGCTCGTCGTCTGGATGCACCCGCTGCACTGGTACGGCGTGCCCTCCCTCCTCGCGCGCTGGTTCGAGACCGTGCTCGCCAAGGGCTGGGCGTACGGCGAGGGGGGCACGGCGCTCGCGGGCAAGGACTGCCTCTGGGCCGTCACCACGGGCGGCGACACCGTGGCCTACTCGCCGGCCGGGCGCCACCACCGTCCTTTCGCCGACTTCGCGCCGCCCGTCGAGGGCATCGCGCGATACTGCGGCATGAACTGGCTCGAGCCCTTCGTGGTGCACGGCGCGCACGCGATCCCCGACGTCGCGCTGGCCGCGCAGGCGCATGCGCTGCGCGCGCGGCTCGAGGCCTGGCAGGCGGGCCGGCGGTGACCGAGGCGATCGTCTTCCTGGCGGCGGCGGTGATCGTGGTGCCGATCGCCGCGCGCCTGAAGCTGGGCTCGGTGCTCGGCTACCTCCTCGCGGGGGCCGCGATCGGCCCCTGGGGCCTCGCGCTCATCGGGGACGTCTCGCACACCCTGCACCTCGCCGAGCTGGGCGTGGTGCTCATGCTCTTCGTGATCGGCCTGGAGCTGGACCCCGCGCGCCTGGCGGGGATGCGCCGCGAGGTCTTCGGCGGCGGCTCGCTGCAGCTCGCGGCCTGCGGCGCGGTCCTGGTGGGCGCGCTCCTCGCGTTCGGGCTGCCGTGGCAGGCCGCGCTCGTGGCCGGCCTCGCGCTCGCGCTTTCGTCCACCGCCACCGCCGTGCAGACCATGGTCGAGCGAAACGAGCTCGCGACGCCCACGGGGCGCACGGCCTTCGCGATCCTGCTCTTCCAGGACATCGCGGCCATCCCGCTCATCGCATTGGTCCCGCTGCTCGCGGCCGGCGGCGCCGCCCCGGGCGAGGCGGGCTGGGAGCGCTTCGCGCTCGCCTTCGCGGCGGTGGCCGGCGTGGTGGTGATCGGCCGCTACCTCACGCGACCGGCCATGCGCCTGGTGGCCAGGACGGGCGTGCGCGAGCTCTTCACGGCCTTCGCGCTGCTGCTGGTGGTGGGCATCGCGCAGCTCATGACGGCCGCCGGCCTTTCCATGGCGCTGGGCGCCTTCCTCGCGGGCGTGCTGCTCGCGGGATCGGAGTACCGCCACGCGCTGGAGTCCGACATCGAGCCGTTCAAGGGCCTGCTGCTGGGCCTCTTCTTCATCGCCGTGGGCATGACGATCGACTTCGGCCTCGTCGCCTCGCGACCGGGCCTGGTGCTCGCGCTCGTGGCGGGCTTCCTCGCCGTGAAGGCGGCGGCGCTCTGGGCGGTGGCGCGGGCCCTGGGCGTCACGGCCCGCCAGCGCGTGCTCTTCGCGATCCTGCTCGCGCAGGGCGGCGAGTTCGCCTTCGTGGTCTTCGCCTCGGCGCGCGGGGCGGGCCTGCTCGCCCGCGAGTGGGAGGCGCTGCTCACGCTGGCCGTGGCCCTGTCCATGGCGCTCACGCCCCTCGTTCTTCTCGCGCACGACCGCTGGCTGTGCCGCAGGGCCGAGGGCGCGCGGGCCGCCGACGCCATCGACGAGGAGGCGCCGGTCATCATCGCCGGGTTCGGGCGCTTCGGGCAGATCGTCGGGCGCCTGCTCTTCGCCAACGGCGTGCGCGCGGTGGTGCTGGACCACGACCCCGACCAGATCGAGATGCTGCGCCGCTTCGGCTACAAGGTCTTCTACGGAGACGCGACGCGCCTGGACCTGCTGCGCGCCGCGGGCGCCGACCGCGCGCGGCTGCTCGTCGACGCCATCGACGACGTGGACGCGAGCCTCGCGCTGGTGGACCGCGCCCGCGCGAGCTTCCCGGGCCTGCCCATCCTCGCCCGCGCGCGCAACGTCTCGCACTACTTCGAGCTGCGGCTGCGGGGCGTGACGGTCATCGAGCGCGAGACCTTCGAGTCGGCGCTGCGCGCGGGTCGCGCGGCGCTGGAGGCCCTGGGCGTGGACGCGTTCCGCGCGCGGGAGATGGCCGACGCCTTCCGGCGGCACAACCTCGCCACGCTGGAGGCGACGCTCCCGCACTACCAGGACGAGACGCGCATGCTCAACGCGGTGAAGGCCGGCCGCGAGGAGCTCGAGCGCCTCTTCGCGAAGGACCGGGAGCGCTTCGAGCGCGAGCGCGCGCGCGGCGGCGAGGAATGGCGGTGAGGCGCGGGGAGGGACGGCGATGGCGATGAACGTGGATCCGGGAAGGCGCGTGTGGCTGGCGGCGGGCGTGCGCACGCCCTTCGACCGCGTGGACGGCGGGCTGCGGGCCCTGGACGCGGTGGCGCTTTCCGTGCCGGTGGCGAAGGCCATGGCCGCGCGCCTGGGGGAAGGGGCGCGGCCCGACCTCGTGGTGTGGGGCACGGTCGCCTCCAACCTCGGCTGGAGCAACCTCGCGCGCGAGGTGCTCGTGGAGGCGGGCCTCGACGGGACGATTCCCGCCTTCTCCACGGTGCTCGCGTGCGCGACGAGCATGGTGGCCGCGTTCGAGGCCGCGGGGATGCTCGGCGGCCCGATGCAGCTCGCGATGGCGGGCGGCGTGGAGAGCATGAGCCGCGTGCAGATCGGCCTCTCGCAGGGGCTGTCGGACTGGCTGCGGCGCCTCACGCAGGCCAGGAGCTTCGGCGAGAAGGTGGACCGTGCCTTCGAGCTCAGGGGCGCGGACGTGCGGCTGCACGTGCCGGGCGTGAAGAACCGGGCCACGGGCCGCAGCATGGGCGAGCACTGCGAGGAGATGGCCAGGGCCTGGAGGATCCCGCGCGAGGCGCAGGACGCGCTCGCCCTCGCCTCGCACGAGCGCGCGGTGAAGGCGCTGGCCGGCGGCTTCTTCGACGACCTGGTGATTCCCGCGGGCGAGACGGCGCGCGACGCGATCCCGCGCGCCGACACCTCGCTGGAGCGCCTGGCGCGCCTGAAGCCCGCGTTCGACCGCGAGGCGGGCACGATCACCGCGGGCAACGCCTCGCCCCTCACCGACGGGGCGGCGGCGCTGTGGGTCGCGACGGACGCCGGGCTCGCCCGCGTGCCGGCCGCGGCGCCGCGCGCGCGCCTCGTGGACTGGGAGATCGCCGCCGTGGACATCTTCCACGAGGGCCTGCTCATGGCGCCGGCCTACGCCATCCCGCGCCTGCTCGCGCGCCACGGCCTCGCGCTGGCGGACGTCGACCTGTGGGAGATCCACGAGGCCTTCGCGGCGCAGGTGCTGTGCAACGTGGCGGCGCTCGAGGACGAGGCCTTCGTGCGCGGCAAGGCGGGCGTGGACGCCGCGCTCGGCCGATTCCCGTGGGACCGGTTCAATCCCCACGGCGGGAGCGTGGCGATCGGGCACCCCTTCGGCGCCACGGGCGCGCGCCTGCTCTCGCAGGCGGTCAAGGAGCTCGCGGCGCTCGGGCCCGGCAAGCGCGCCGTCGTGTCGATCTGCGCGGACGGCGGGCTGGGGACGGTGGCGCTGCTCGAGTCGGCTTGAGGGCCGCGGCCGGCCGCGCGCTCAGTGCCCGAGGATCTGGCTGAGGAAGAGCTTGGTGCGCTCCTGCCGCGGGTGGGTGAAGAACGCCTCCGGCTCGTTCTCCTCGACGATCTCCCCGCGGTCCATGAAGATCACGCGGTTGGCGACCGTCTTGGCGAACCCCATCTCGTGGGTGACGCAGAGCATCGTCATGCCGGACTCGGCCAGGCCCACCATCACGTCGAGCACCTCCTTGATCATTTCCGGGTCCAGCGCCGAGGTGGGCTCGTCGAAGAGCATGACCTTGGGCCGCATGCACAGGCTGCGCGCGATGGCCACGCGCTGCTGCTGGCCACCCGAGAGCTGCCCCGGGTACTTCCTCGCCTGCTCGGGGATGCGCACGCGCTCGAGGTACTCCATCGCCGTCTCCTCGGCCTGCCGGCGCGGGGTCTTCCTCACCCACATGGGCGCGAGCACGCAGTTCTCCAGGACGGTGAGGTGCGGGAAGAGGTTGAAGTGCTGGAACACCATCCCCACCTCGCTGCGGATCCGCTCGATGTTCTTCACGTCGCTGGTGAGCTCGACGCCGTCGACCACGATGCGGCCGCGCTGGTGCTCCTCGAGCCGGTTGATGCAGCGGATCATGGTCGACTTGCCCGAGCCCGAGGGCCCGCACACGACGATGCGCTCGCCGCGCGCCACGCGCAGGTTGATGTTGCGCAGGACGTGGAACTGGTCGTACCACTTGTGCACTTCCTGGAGCTCCACCATCGCCTCGGCGGGGGCGGCGGGTGTCGCGGTCGGCCCGGCGGCCAGGGGGGTGCTCATGGCTATGCCTCCATCGCGCCGTCTCAGCGCCTGTGTCCGGTGTGCAGCTTGCGCTCCAGCCACTGGCTGTAGCGCGACATGCCGAAGCAGAAGACCCAGTACACGCAGGCCGCGAACACGTAGCCCTCGGTCGAGAAGCCCAGCCAGTTGGTGTCCGAGTTGGCCGCCTGGATGCTGCCCAGGAGGTCGAAGAGCCCGATGATGAGCACCAGGCTCGTGTCCTTGAACAGGGCGATGAAGGTGTTGACGATGCCCGGGATCACGAGCTTGAGCGCCTGCGGCAGGATCACGAGGATCGTCGAGCGCCAGAAGCCCAGGCCCAGCGCGGCGGCGGCCTCGAACTGGCCCTTGGGGATGCCCTGCAGCCCGCCGCGCACCACCTCCGCCATGTAGGCCGCCTCGAAGAGCGCCACGCCGATGAGCGCCCGCAGGAGCTTGTCGAAGTTCATGCCCTCGGGCAGGAAGAAGGGCAGCATCACCGAGGACATGAAGAGCACCGTGATGAGCGGCACGCCGCGCCAGAGCTCGATGAAGGCCACGCACAGCGCCTTGAGCACCGGCATGTTCGTCGCGCGCCGGCCCAGGGCCAGCAGGATGCCCAGCGGCAGCGCCGCCACCATGCCGACGATCGCGATGACGAGGGTGAGCGAGAGGCCTCCCCACTTGCTCGTCTCCACGTGCGCGAGGCCGAAGTGCCCGCCCACGAGGAGGTGGAAGGCGACGACCGGGTAGACGACGAGGAGCACCGCGCCCAGCCACTGCTTCAGGGCGAAGCGCTTGATGAAGAGCGGCACGACGAAGGCGACGAGGAGCGCGAGGCACGTGTTCACCCGCCACTGCTCGGCCACCGGGTAGAAGCCGTAGAAGAACTGGTTCAGGCGCACGCCGATGAAGACCCAGCACGCGCCGGCGCGCGAGCAGTCCTTGGCGGTGGTGCCGCTCCAGTCGGCCTTGAGGATCGCCCACTCGACGAAGGGCGGCACGACCAGGTACAGGAGGTAGACCGCCAGGAGCGTGAGCGCGCCGTTCAGCGGCGAGTCGAAGAGGTTCCTGCGCACCCAGCCCAGCGCGCCCGTGGCGGCGGCGGGCGGGGGCAGGTCGGGCTGGCGCGGGACGGCGGCCATGGCGCTAGCGCTCCACCAGCGCCATGCGGGCGTTGAACCAGTTCATGAACAGCGAGATCGCCAGGCTGATCGCGAGGTAGACCGCCATGGTCATGGCCATCACCTCGACCGCCTGGCCGGTCTGGTTGAGCGTCGTGCCCGCGAAGAGCGAGACGAGGTCGGGGTAGCCGATGGCGGTGGCGAGCGAGGAGTTCTTGGTGAGGTTGAGGTACTGGCTGGTGAGCGGCGGGATCGTGACGCGCATGGCCTGCGGGATGATCACCAGCCGCAGCGTCCAGCCCGGCCGCAGGCCCAGGGCGCTCGCCGCCTCGGTCTGCCCGTGGGAGACGGAGAGGATGCCCGCGCGCACCGTCTCGGCGATGAACGCCGCCGTGTAGATCGACAGCGCCATGAGCAGCGCGGCGAGCTCCGGGATCACCGACACGCCGCCCGAGAAGTTGAAGCCCTCGAGCTCCGGGGAGTGCAAGGTGACTGGCCGGCCCGCGAGCAGGTAGGCCGCGAGCGGCAGGACGACGACGAGCCCGGCCGACGCGGCGAACACGGGGAAGCGCTCCCCCGTGCGCTCCTGGCGGGCGCGCGCCCACCGCGCCAGCGCCGCCGACGCGGCCAGCGCCGCCACGATGGCCAGGGCCACCCAGCCGAACCCATCCCCGAATTCCGGGCGCGGCAGGTAGAGCCCGCGCAGCGTGAGGAAGACGGAGTCGCCCACGCGCAGCGCCTCGCTGGGCGGCGGCAGGTTGAGGAACACCGCGAAATACCAGAAGAGGATCTGCAGCAGGAGCGGAATGTTGCGGAAGGTCTCGATGTAGGCCGCCGCCAGGCGCGAGACCAGCCAGTTGCGCGACAGCCGGGCCACGCCGATCACGAAGCCGAGGATCGTCGCGAAGACGATCCCCAGCCCGGACACGAGCAGGGTGTTGAGCAGGCCGACGACGAAGGTGCGTCCGTACGACGAGGACTCGTCGTAGTGCACCAGCGACTGGTTGATGGCGAAGCCCGCGCGGTTGTCGAGGAAGCCGAACCCCGTCGAGATGCCGCGCACCGCCAGGTTGTGCAGGAGGTTGTGGACGAGGTAGACCCCGACCGCGATCACGCCCGCGCTCACCAGCACCTGGAAGGTGATCGCCCGGACGCGGGGATCGTTCCAGGGCGGTGGCCGCTTCGGCGGCCCGCCGGGCTGCGTCATCTGCGACATGGGCCGGCCCTCTTCAGGCTGCGGATCGGCCGGCGCGGGACGCGCCGCCCGTCAAGGGGCGGCGCGCGCCGGCGGCGACGACCGTTGCGGGGCCTAGCGGAACGGCGGCGCGTACTGCAGGCCGCCCTTGGTCCACAGCGCGTTCTGCCCGCGGGCGATCTTGAGCGCGCTGCCCGCGCCCACGTTGCGCTCGAAGACCTCCGAGTAGTTGCCCACCAGCCGGATGATCTTGTAGGCGAAGTCGTCGGGGACGCCCAGGCCGTGCTTGATCACGTCCACGCCGAGCAGGCGCTTCACGTCCGGGTTCTTGCTCGAGGACTTCATCTGGTCGACGTTCGTGGAGGTGACGCCCAGGTCCTCGGCGTCGATCATGGCGAACAGGCTCCAGCGCACGATGTTGAACCACTCCACGTCGCCCTGGCGCACGGCCGGGCCGAGCGGCTCCTTGGAGATGATCTCCGGGAGCACGACGGCCGAGTCGGGCTTGGCGAGCTTGCTGCGCAGCGCGTAGAGCTGCGACTGGTCGCTGGTGAGCACGTCGCAGCGCCCGGCCTCGAAGGACTTCACGGTCTCGTCCGCGGTGTCGTAGACGACCGGCTTGAACTTCATCTTGTGCAGGCCGAAGTAGTCGGCGAGGTTCAGCTCCGTCGTGGTGCCCGACTGCACGCACACCGTGGCGCCGCTGAGCTTGAGCGCACTCTTCACGCCGAGCTTCTTCTTCACGAGGAAGCCCTGGCCGTCGTAGTAGGTGATGCCGGTGAAGCTGATGCCCAGGCCCCCGTCGCGGGTGACCGTCCAGGTGGTGTTGCGAGACAGGATGTCGATCTCGCCGGACTGCAGGGCGGTGAAACGCTCCTTGGCGGTGAGCGGCGTGTACTTCACCTTGTTCGCGTCGCCGAAGACCGCCGCGGCCACCGCCCGGCACACGTCGACGTCGATGCCCTTCCAGACGCCCTTCTCGTCGGGCGCGGAGAAGCCGGGCAGGCCGCTGTTCACGCCGCATTGCACGAAGCCCTTCTTCTTCACCGCCTCGAATGTCGCGCCGGCGTGGGCGGGCACGGCCGCGAGGGCCAGGGCGGAAACGCAG
The DNA here is from genome assembly GCA_029781595.1 of Pseudomonadota bacterium. Lineage (GTDB taxonomy): Bacteria > Pseudomonadota > Gammaproteobacteria > Burkholderiales > Usitatibacteraceae > FEB-7. The sequence goes on from JAKOWJ010000198.1 coordinate 41,433, forward strand.
ATTGCCGACAACAAGGTGCGCACTTTCATCACTTCCTCCTCGGTTCAGGTTCGCTCGACGAAATGGCGACGCGCGGCCGCATCGACGGGTGTCCCGATGCGGGCGGCGACCAGGATCCCCCCGCGCGGCTGTGCCGTCGTCCGGGCCGTTGCCGGGGTGGAACGCGTTCGGCAAGACCCGCTTCTTTCCGGGGATGCTACACCCGTTGCCGCCGCGGCGGCAGGCGGCGCCGCGGTTCCGGCTAGCCGCCGGCGGCGATCTGGCGCAGCGCCCTCGCGTACGCCTCGGGCGTCTGCGCGCCCTCGACCACGTAGTGCTCGTCCACCACGAGCGTCGGCACGGCCGACACGCCCCGGGAGAGCCAGAGACGCTCGCGCTCGCGCACCTCGGCGGTGAATTCGTCGCCCTCGGCGATGGCCCGCGCGCGCGCCGCGTCCAGCCCGGCGGCGCCGGCCAGCTCGGCCAGCACCTGCGGCGCGCCGGGGTTGCGCCCCTCGCCATGGTAGGCGCGAAGCAGCGCGCGCTTGAGCTCGGTGGCGCGCCCCTCGAGCGCCGCCCAGTGCAGCACGCGGTGCGCGGCGAACGTGTTCCACACGTGCAGGCGCGTCGTGAAGGCGAACCCCACCTCCTCGCCGCGCGCGCGGATGCGCGCCTGCACCTCGGCCACCTGCTCCGGCGTGCGGCCGTACTTGCGCCCGAGGTACGGCACCACCTCCTCGCCGGCCGGGCCCATGTCGGGATTGAGCTCGAAGGGCTCGAAGCGCAGGCGCGTGGCCACCTCGCCGTCGAGGCGCGAGAGGGCCAGGGTGAGGGAGGCGAGCCCGATGGCGCACCACGGGCAGGCGACGTCGGAGACGAAGGCGAGGTCGAGGGATTCGCGGGCCATGGCCGGAAGGGTAGCGCGAATCCGGGATAATGGGCGCCGACGCCGCGCCGCCTCCCGCGCGGCCACCGCCATGGAGGGCGCCTTGCAAATCGTCTGCCTCGACCTCGAAGGGGTCCTCGTCCCGGAGATCTGGATCGAGTTCTCGAAACGCACCGGCATCCCGGAGCTCTCGCGCACCACGCGCGACGAGCCGGACTACGACAGGCTCATGCGCTACCGCCTGGACATCCTCGAGCGGCGCTCGCTGGGCCTCGCGGACATCCAGTCGGTCATCGCGGGCATGGGGCCGATGCCCGGGGCGCGCGAGTTCCTCGACGAGCTGCGCGCGGGCTTCCAGGTCGTCATCCTCTCGGACACCTTCTACGAGTTCGCGCGGCCGCTCATGGAGCAGCTCGGCCGGCCCACGCTCTTCTGCCACCGGCTGGAGGTGGACGCGGCCGGCGTGGTGCGCGGCTACCGGCTGCGCCTGCCCGACCAGAAGCGCGCCGCGGTGAACGCCTTCCGGGCGCTGAACTTCCAGGTGATCGCCGCGGGCGACTCCTACAACGACACGGCCATGCTGGGCGCGGCGCACGCGGGCATCTTCTTCCGCCCGCCCGAGCGCATCGTGGGCGAGTTCCCGCAGTTTCCCGTCACGCGCGAGTACCCGGCTCTCCTGGCGGCCATCCGGCAGGCGGCCGCCTCGATCTGAGGCCTCGCCCCGGCCCTAGCGCAGCGTCCAGAGCGACAGGGCCGGCACGAACCCCACGAGGATGGAGATCGCGACCATCGCGATCACGAACGGCACGGCCTTCCGGGCGATGGCCATGATGGGCGTGCCCGTGAGGCCCGACATCACGAAGAGGTTCAGCCCCATCGGCGGGGTGATGAAGCCCAGGCCGAGCGAGGTGATCATGAACACGCAGAAGTGGACCTGGTCCATCCCGATCTCCTTGGCCACGGGGTGCAGGAGCGGGGCGAGGATCACGATGTTGGGCGTGGTCTCCATGAACATGCCGGCGACGATGAAGATCGCCAGCATCACGAACTTGAGCGCCACCGGGTCCGCCGTGAGCGAGGTGAGGTGGCGCACGAAGTCCTGCGGCACGTCCAGGATGGTGAGCGTCTGCGCGAAGAGCATGGCCACGCCGATGATGGGCAGGATCACGCCGTTCACGCGCGCGGAGGTCTCGAGCATCGCCGGGAAGTCGCGCAGGCGGATCGTGCCCTGCACCATGCCCACGAGCAGGGCGACGGCCACCGCCACCGCGGCCGACTCCGTGGGCGTGAACACTCCCGAGTAGATGCCCCCGAGGATGATGCCGGGGATCGACAGCGCCCACTTCGCCTCGTTGAGCGCACGCAGCCACCGCCGGAACGAGAAGCGCCCCGTGGAGCTCTCGTAGCCGTTCAGCCGGTTCATCACGACGTTGGTGACCACCACGCCCAGCAGCACCAGCACGCCGGGGATGGCCGCGGCCACGAACAGGCTCGCCGAGGAGATGCCCAGCACCAGGCCCAGGATGATGTAGGCGATGGACGGCGGGATGAGCACGCCGGTGCACGCGCCGCTCGCCACCAGCGCGCAGGCGTAGGGCTTGGGGTAGCCCAGCTCGACCAGGCGCTTCATGGTGATGCGGCCGATGGCGGCGGCGTCGGCCGCGTCCGAGCCCGAGATGCACGCGAAGAACCCGCAGCCCAGCACCGTGGAGGTGCCGAATCCGGAGCGCAGGCTCCCCGTCGTGGCCTCGGCGAAGTCGAGCAGCTTGTAGGCGAGCCCCGAGCGCACCATGACGTCGCCCGTGAGCACGAAGAGGGGGATGGCGATGAGCGCGAAGGAATCCACGCCCTGGAAGAGCGCCTCGCCCAGCAGGGAGAGCGGCAGCGCCCCGGTGCCGAGCAGCAGGGCGACGGTGCCCAGCCCCAGCGCCACCCAGAAGGGGACGGCGAGGGCCAGCAGCAGGAGGACGAGGCCGATGCCCAGCGTGACTGCCATGGCGGGACGCGGCGCCTAGTCGAAGAGGAGCGAGCCGGCGTAGGCCTCGCGCCCGGCCCGCAGGTCCCGGATGTCGCGCCACGCCGACTGAAGCACGCGCACCGTCATCATCGCGAAGCCCAGCGGCACGGCCGCCGAGAACCACACCTGGCTCACGCGCAGCGCCGGCGCCAGCGCGTCGAACTGGATCTGCGTGGCGATGGTCTGGAAGGACCAGTAGAGCGCGAAGCCGGCGAAGACCAGCGTGCAGGCCTCGCCGAAGAGGTACACCCAGCCCTTCCAGCGCGGCGGCAGCATGTGCAGCAGGAAGTCGAAGCGGATGTGGGCGCGCTGCTTCACGCCGTGCGAGGCGCCCACCCAGCCCAGGTAGATGAAGCCGTAGCGCGCCGCCTCCTCTCCCCAGAGCGAGGAGAAGTCGAGCACGAAGCGGCGCAGGACCTCCACCACGATCACGAACACGATGAAGCAGTAGAAGACGAGCATGAGGTAGCGCTCGCCGTTCTCGTCCACCTGCCGCAGCAGCTTGTGCATCTGAAACTCCCGGCGGGAGGCGGCCGCGCCGCCCCCCGCGCGCTGGCGCCGCGGATCAGGAAGCGACGGTGATGGAACCCTTGGTGTTGGCCGCGGCCTTGAGCTTGTCGAACGTCGCCACGGAGCCGGCGAGCTCCTTCTTGAACGGCTCCCACTCGGGGCGCGGCTCGCCGCAGGCGTCCAGCCACTGCTTGTGCTCGGCCGCGGTCGGCTTGTAGAACTTGATGCCGGCCTTGGACAGGGCGTCGATCGAGTTCTTCCGCGCCACGGCGATCTGCGCGAAGCTCTCGGCCTGGGTCTTGGCGCTCGCCTCGTCGAAGGTCTTCTGCAGGGCGGCCGGCAGGCTCGCGAACCAGCGCTGGTTGGCCGCGAACATCTGCGCGTCGGGCACGGACTCCACCATCGTGATGGCCTCGATGATGTCGATGAAGCCGAAGGCGTAGAGCGCGCCGATGGACGGGTCCAGCCCGTCGGCCACGCCCTGCTTCAGGGCCGTGGGCGTCTCGCCCCAGGCCACCACCGTCGGGTTGGCGCCGGCCATGCGGTAGAACTGCTGCAGCAGCTTGGAGCTGGGCACGCGCATCTTCATGCCCTTCATGTCGGCCGGGGTCTTCACGATCTTGCCGAAGCCCTTGCGCACCGCGACCGTGCGCGGGTCGATGTTGAAGTAGAACATCGGCTTGTAGCCCTTGGCCGTCACCTTCGGGGTGATCTCGTCGTTCCACGCCGACGAGGTGACGAGGTTGGCGAACTGCTGGTTCTGCCCGCACCAGAAGGGGATGTTGATGAGGTCGACCACCGGCGCGAAGGGCGAGAAGTTCGACAGCGAGAGCGAGCCGCCCTGGATGGTGCCGCCCTGGATCTTCTGCGCCAGCGCGCCGCCGACGCCGAGCTGGCCGGCCGGGTGCAGCTTCACGTACACCGCGCCCTTGCTCATCGACTCGAGGTTCGCCTTGAACTGCGTCTGCATGATCGGGTAGAAGTGGTAGGCGTCCTCCTTGTACTCCGTGGCGAAGATCATCGTGAACTTCGCGGCCTTCATCTTCGCCGACTCGTCGGCGGCCGCGTACGCCACCTCGGGCTCCGACCAGAGGAAGCCCCCGGTGAGGGCCACCACGGCGGTGGTGAAGCCGTAGCGGGAGGCCACCTCGAAGAATCGGCGGCGTTCGGGGGACCGGGGCTGCGGCGCGGCTTGTCGTGCTTTCATGTCTCCTCCTGGTTCGGGAATCGGTGACGGGGTGGTTCGGCGGCTGCGGCGGCCTCGTCGAGCGTGAGGACACCGGATACGAAGGACGCGGCGGCGCCCAGGACGAGGAGGAACTCGCCCACGTCGCCCAGGCGCCAGAAGGTGATGCCCAGCTTGATGTGCAGGATGCGCAGCGCCACGTTGGCGGCGAAGAGCCCCGCGAGCAGTGCGGCGAGCGCGAACCAGCGGCGGGCGGTCACGGGCGGCGTCCCGGGCTCATGCGGCGGGCTTGAGGAGCACCTTGGCCGACGCGGTGCGGCCGTTGTGCAGGTCGTCGAAGGCGGCCGGCCCGTCGGCCAGGCCCCGCCGCTCGATCCAGGCGAGGTCGCCGAACGCGCCGCGGGCGAGCAGGCCCACGGTGGCGCGCATGTCGGCCAGGGTGTAGGTGAAGGCGCCCGCGAGCGTCACCTCGGCGAGCGTGAGCTTGCGCATGTCGATCTCGCTCGCCCAGTCCTGCAGGCCCACGTGCACGACGACGCCCCCGGGCCGCACGGCGGCGAAGGCGGTGCGGCGCGTGGCGGCCGCGCCCACGCAGTCGAGCACCAGGTCGTGGTCGGGGGAGGCGGCGGCCTCGTCGGCGGACTCGAGCACCGTGCAGCCCGCGTGCCGGCGCACGGAGGCCGCGCGCCCCGCGTTGGGCTCGACCACCGTCACGCGGTCGACGCCGTGGTGGCGCAGCAGCAGCGCGCAGAGCAGGCCGATGGCCCCGCCGCCCAGGACGAGCACGCGCCCCTCCTGCATCGGGCGGTGAAGGGCGCGCTGCGCGAGGTTGACCGCGTGCAGGGCCGTGGCCGCGGGCTCCGTGAGGGCGGCGGTGTCCGCGGCCATGTCCGCGGGCAGGCGGATGAGCGCGCGCGCGGGGATGCTCATGAACTCGGCGAAGGCGCCCGGGCGCGTCATGCCCACCATGGTGCGGGTGCTGCAGAGGTTCTCGCGCCCCTGCAGGCAGGGGTCGCAGGCGCCGCAGGTGATCGAGGGGTTGCCGCTCACGCGCTCGCCCGGCGCGAGCGAGGCGTCGCGGCTCTCGACGACCACGCCGGCGAACTCGTGGCCCAGCACCAGCCCCGGCTTCCGGCGCGGGTCGTGGCCGTGGTAGGCGTGCATGTCGCTGCCGCAGATGCCGGCGGCCTCGATGCGCAGGATCACCTCGCCGTCGGCCATCTCGGGATACGGGCGCTCCTCGAGGCGGACCTCGTTGGGGCGGGTGTAGACGAGCGCGTGCATGTTCGCCTCCCTCACTTGGCGGTGTAGCCGCCGTCGAGCATGATCGTCTGGCCGGTCACGTAGGCCGAGGCCCCGCTCGCCAGGAACACGGCCACGCCGTGCAGGTCCGCCATCGTGCCGTTGCGGCCGACGGCCGTCTGCGCCGCGTGCCGGCCCGCGAGCGCCTCGTCGCCGAAGACGGCCGCGGTGAGCTCGGTCGGGAAGAAGCCCGGGCCGATGGCGTTGCAGGTGATGCCGTGCGGCGACCAGGCCTGGGCGATGGCGCGGGTGAGCTGCAGGATGCCGCCCTTGGCCGCGCCGTAGGGCGCGCTGTCCGCGAAGGCGCGCGTGCTCTGCAGCGAGGCGATGTTGATGATGCGCCCCCAGCCGCGCGCCTTCATGCCGGGCGCGAGCGCCTGGGTGAGGAAGAACGGCGCGGCCAGGTGCATGACGAGCTGGCGGTCCCACGACTCGGGCGTCACCTCGGCGAAGGGCTGGCGCAGGTTCACGCCCGCGCAGTTCACCAGGATGTCGACGGGCTCGCCGCCGCGCAGAACCTCGTCCGCCAGGGCCCGGATGCCCGCGTGGGTGGACAGGTCCGCGGCGATCGTGCGGCCCGCGTCGATGCCGCGCGCGCGCAGGCCCGCCGCGGCCTCCTCGAGCCCGCGGCCGGTGGACGAGAGCATCACGCGCGCCCCGGCGCGGCCCAGGGCGTGCGCGAGCGCCGCGCCGACGCCGCGGCTGCCGCCCGTGACGAGCGCCACGCGCCCGCGCAGGTCGAACAGCGAGGTGACCTCGTTGGCCGGGAGGCTCTCCATCCGTGCCCCGTCAGGCTTCCACCGGCGAGCCCAGGTCGAAGCGCTCGGCGGGGAAGTACTTCTGCAGGCGGTGGTCGGCCGTGCGGGCGTGCGCCTCCATGCCCTCCAGGCGGCTGATGCGGGCGGTGACCAGGCCGATGTCGCGGCTCGCCTCGCGCGTCATGCGCTGCCAGGTGAGCACCTTCATGAACTTGTGCACCGACAGGCCCCCGGAGTAGCGCGCGGCGCCCATGGTCGGCAGCACGTGGTTGGGGCCCGAGGCCTTGTCGCCGTAGGCCACCGTGGTCTCCTCGCCGAGGAAGAGCGAGCCGTAGCAGGTGAGGTTGGCGAGCCACCAGTCGAGGTCGGCGGCGTGCACCTCCAGGTGCTCCGAGGCGTAGCGGTCGGAGACCCCGGCCACCTCCTCGCGCGTGGCGCACAGCACCACCTCGCCGTAGTCGCGCCAGGCGGCGCCGGCCGCCTCGCGCGCCGTGGGCGGCAGCGCGGCGATGAGCTCGGGCACGCGCCGCATCACCTCCCGCGCCAGGGGCTCGCTCGTGGTGAACAGCCACGCGGGGGACTCGTGGCCGTGCTCGGCCTGGCCCACCAGGTCGCTCGCGACGACCTCGGGGTCGGCCGTGCCGTCGGCGATCACCGCGACCTCGGAGGGCCCGGCGAAGACGTCGATGCCCACCTTGCCGAACAGGGTGCGCTTGGCCTCGGCGACGAACTTGTTGCCCGGGCCCACCACCACGTCGGCCTGCCGGCCCGTGAAGAGGCCGTAGGCCATGCTCGCGATCGCCTGGACGCCGCCCAGCGTGAGGATGACGTCCGCCCCCGCCGCCTTGAACGCGTACAGCACGTAGGGGTGCATGCCGCCGCCGCGGTACGGGCTCGAGCAGGCGATGATGGTGCCCACGCCCGCGGCCTTGGCCGTGGCGACCGTCATGTAGGCGGAGGCCACGTGCGCGTAGCGGCCGGAAGGGGCGTAGCAGCCCACGACGTTCACCGGGATCACGCGCTGGCCGGCCGTCACGCCCGGGTGCAGCTGCGTGGAGAAGTCGACGAGGCTCTTCTTCTGCGCGACGGCGAAGTCGTAGACCTGGCGCACGGCGAAGTCGATGTCGCGCTTGACGGCCTGCGGCACCTCGCGCAGGGCCGCGTCGATGGCCGCGGGCGACATCACGATGTCGCCTTCCCACTTGTCGAGGCTGCGGGCGTACTCGCGCACCGCCTCCTCGCCGCGCTGGCGGATCTGCGCCAGCATTTCCGTGACGACCTTCTGCGCGGTCGCCGTTTCCGTCTCGGCCGTCTTGCTGGCCTTCTTGAGGTAGGTGATAGCCATGTCCGAAGCCCCTCCGCGATGCGGCGCGCGACCCGCCGGCGCCGCGGAGGCCCCGCGGGCCCGGTGCGCCGGCCGGCAATGAAAGCGTTTTCATGCTAACGGCCCGGAAGCGCCGCAGTCAACAATTTTCCATGTTGCAGTGCAATGTGTGCTAGCGTGGAAGCGTTTACATCTCCAGCCCGCCGCCGCGGGGGTGCCCGAGCATGGCGCGCGATACGGAAAAGGCGACACTCGTCGACGTGGCCCGCGTGGCGGGCGTGTCGCTCGCGACGGCCTCGCGGGCGATGTCCACGCCGCAGCTCGTGCGACCGGCCACGCTCGCGAAGGTTCTCAAGGCCGTGCAGTGGCTGGGTTACCTCCCCGACGGCGCCGCGCGCGCGCTCGCCTCGCGCCGCTCGCGCACCGTGGGCGCCGTGGTGCCCACGCTCGACAACCCGATCTTCGCCTCCTCGACGCAGGCGCTGCAGCGCGAGCTGGGCGAGAGCGGCTACCAGCTGCTCATCGCCTCCCACGAGTACGACGCCGGGCGCGAGCTGGCCGTCACGCAGGCGCTCCTCGAGCGCGGGGTCGACGCGCTCGCGCTGGTGGGCACGGACCACGTGCCGGCGGTGTGGACGCTGCTGGCCGGGTGCCGCCGCCCCTACGTGCTCACCTGGTCGCTGGACGAGGGGGGCCACCACCCCGGCATCGGCATCGACAACCGCGAGGCGATGGCGCGGGTGGCGCGCCACCTGCACGACATCGGGCACCGCGAGTTCGCGGTGATCTCCGGCCACACGGCGCACAACGACCGGGCCCGCGCGCGCCTGGCGGGCGTGCGCGCCGCGCTGCTTGGCCGCGGCATCGAGCTCGCGGCCTCTCGCGTGGTGGAGACGGACTACTCGGTGGAAGCGGCGCGGACGGCCCTGCGCGCGCTCGCGCGCCTGCGCCCGCGCCCGACGGCGATCGTCTGCGGCAACGACGTGCTCGCGCAGGGGGCCATGGCCGAGGCGCACGCGCTGGGCCTCGCGGTGCCGGCCGATCTCTCGGTCACCGGCTTCGACGACCTCGCGCTGGTGGCCTCGGCCCCCCCGGGCCTCACCTCGGTGCGCATCCCGGCCGCGGAGATCGGCCAGCGCACGGCGCGCTACCTGCTCGCGCGCCTCGCGGGCGTGGCCGCGCCGGACCGCACGGAGCTGCCGGTGGAGCTGGTGGTGCGCGGCTCGACCGGGCCGCCGCCGGCCGCCGCTAGCCGGGCGCGCGCGCGGCCACCGCGGTGAGGATGCCCTTCAGGATCTCCAGGGGCGGCGGCGGGCAGCCGGGCACGGCGACGTCCACGGGGATCACGTTGGCCACGCGCCCGCAGCTCGCGTAGCTCTCGCCGAAGATCCCGCCGGTGCAGCCGCAGTCGCCGACGGCGACCACGAGCTTGGGATCGGGCGTGGCCTCGTACGCGATGCGCAGCGCCTGCTCCATGTTCTTCGCGACCGGCCCCGTGACGAGCAGCAGGTCGGCGTGGCGCGGGCTCGCCACGAAGCGGATGCCCAGGCCCTCGAGGTTGTAGTACGGGTTGTTGAGGGCGTGGATCTCGAGCTCGCAGCCGTTGCACGAGCCGGCGTCCACCTGGCGGATGGCGAGCGCGCGGCCCAGCAGGCGCAGGATCTCGTCCTGGATGGCGGGGGCCTGCGCGCGCAGCGCCTCGTCGGGAGCCGGCGCGGGCTCGCTCACCAGGCCCGTGCGCACGATCTGCCGCAGGATGCGCAGCATCAGCAGTCCCCCCCCGAGTAGCTGAGGTTGAAGCTCTTGTTGATGAGCGGGAAGTCCGGGACGATGTTGCCGATCACCGCGTGCTCGAGCACCGGCCAGTTCTGCCACGAGGGATCGTGCGCGTGGGCACGCCGGATGCGCCCGCCCTCGCCCGCCTCCACCGCCACGAGGCACTCGCCGCGCCAGCCCTCCACCCAGCCCACTCCGAAGGCGCCGGCGCGGGCGGGCGGCAGCTCCACGCGCAGCTCGCCGGGCGGCGTGCCGGCCGCGAGCGAGCGCAGCAGGCGCAGCGACTCGAGGAGCTCGTCGAAGCGCAGGTTGGCGCGGGCGGCCACGTCGCCGGCGGCGTAGCCCGACTTGCGCACGGCGAGCGCGTCGTAGGGCGTGCACGGGAAGTCGGCGCGCAGGTCGAACGCCTGGCCGCTCGCGCGCCCCGCGAGTCCCGCGAGCCCCAGGCGCCGCGCGAGGTCGGGCGTGACGCGGCCGGTGGTGAGGAAGCGGTCCTGCAGGCCCGCGTGCTCGTCGAAGATCGTGCGCAACTCGCGCACCTCGGCCTCGACGGCGTCGCACTGCGCCGCCAGGCGCGCGGCCTGGACCGCGTCGAATCCCCGCGCGACGCCGCCGGGCACGATCACGTCCATGAGCAGGCGGTGCCCGAAGACCTCGCCGGACAGGCGCAGCCAGTCCTCCTTCAGGCGCATGAACTGCGCGAGGGCGAAGGCCACGGCCGCGTCGTTGCCGAGCGCGCCCAGGTCGCCCAGGTGGTTGGCCACGCGCTCGCGCTCCAGGAGCAGCGCCCGCGTCCAGCGCGCGCGCGGCGGCGGCACCACGCCCAGCAGCGACTCGGCGGCCTGCGCGTAGGCCCAGGCGAAGGCCACGGTGGAGTCGCCGCTCACGCGCCCGGCCACGCGGTGGCCCGAGGCGACGTCGTGCGACTCGAAGAGCTTGTCGATGCCCTTGTGCACGTAGCCCAGCCGCTCCTCCAGGCGCAGCACCTTCTCGCCGACGATGGAGAAGCGGAAGTGGCCCGGCTCGATGATGCCGGCGTGGATGGGCCCCACGGGGATCTCGTGCACGCCCTCGCCCTCCACGCGCACGAACGGGTAGTCGGCGAAGGCGTTGGGCGGCAGGCGCGAGGCGTCGAAGTCGCGGCGCAGCGGGAAGGCGTCCGCGGGCCACGCGCCGTGGCGCAGCCAGGGCCGCGCGTCGGCCGCGCCCGCGGCCGCCAGGCCCAGCAGGTCGAAGACGGCGCGCTGCAGGCGGCCGGCGGCCGGGAAGAGGCCGGAGAGGTCCGGGAAGGCGGGCGCGGCGGCCGGCACCAGCAGGTCGACCAGCGCGAGGCCCTCCTTCACCGCGTAGGCCGCGTGCACGGCGAACTCGTCGGCGTCGTCGGCGAGGTCGCGCCGGTCCTCGCCCCACAGCGCCACGAGCCGCCCGCCGCCCTCGCGCACGAGGCGCGCGGCCTGCGTCCACTGCCACTCGCCGACGTCGGCGCGCGCGGCGGGCGCCTCGCCGGCGAGCGGCTTCCACGCGAGGTTCAGGCCCGGGATGCGCATGGTCAGCCCAGCAGGCGCGCCGCCTGGGCGTACCACGCGGCGAGGTAGGGCGGGATGTACAGGCCCAGCATGAGGCCGAGCCCGAGGTGGACGAAGACCGGCACGAGCGCCGGCGGGTGCGCGAGCGGCTTGATGTGGGTGTCGCCGAATACCATCGGCTGCACGCGCGAGAGCACGGCCGCGAAGGCCACGCCCAGGGCCAGCAGCAGGAAGGGCGTGGCCCACGGGTGCTCGCGCATCGCCGTGGTGAGGATGAGGA
>JAKOWJ010000209.1 GCA_029781595.1 Pseudomonadota bacterium
CCCACGTCGCGGCGCGCGCGCACCAGGTCGCGGTACTGCGCGCGGTTGGCCATCGTCTCCTGCGCGAGCGCCGCGCGCGCCTCCGACTCCTGCAGCACGAAGTACGCGCTCGCCACGTCGGCCACGAGCGAGAGGCGGAAGGCGGCCTGCGCCTCGCCCGTCGCGAGGTAGCTCGCGAGCGCGGCCTGGTCCAGGCTCTTCACGCGGCCCCAGAAGTCCAGCTCGAAGCCCGTGAGGCCGATGGCCACGTCGTGCCGGCGCGCGACCAGGGGCTGGCCCGTGCCCGAGAGGTCCGCCGGCAGGCGCGCGGCGGAAAGGCCCGCGGTGGCGTTGATCGTCGGCAGGCGGTCGGCGCGCGCCACGCCATAGAGGGCGCGGGCCTCGGCCACGCGTGCCACGGCGATGCGCAGGTCGCGGTTGTTCCCGAGCGCGGCGTTCACCAGGGCCTGGAGGCGCGGGTCCGGCAGCAGGGCCTGCCACGCGAGTCCCTCGACGGGCCGGGCGCCGGCCGCGGGGGCGGGCCAGGCCGCGGGCACCGGCGCAGCGGGCTTGTCGAGCGGCGGCACGAACGAGCAGCCGGCCAGCAGAACGAGGGCGGGGACGAGTCCCCGCGTCACGGGAAAGCGGGGCTCACGCATGGGGTGCGTCCTCCGGATGGGCGGCGTGGCGCGCGTGGCCCGGGAAGTAACGCCGCACCACGACGAAGAAGGCCGGGACGAAGAAGACGGCGAGCACCGTCGCGGTGACCATCCCACCGGCCACGCCCGTGCCGATGGCGTGACGGCTCTCGGCGCCGGCGCCGGTGGAGATGGCGAGCGGCATCACCGCCACCACGAAGGCGATGGAGGTCATGAGGATGGGCCGGAAGCGCAGGCGGCAGGCCTCCAGCGTCGCCTCGAAGAGGCTCATGCCGGCATCCTGCAGCTCGCGCGCGAACTGGATGATGAGGATGGCGTTCTTGCTCGACAGGCCGATGATGGCGATGAGGCCCACCTTGAAGTAGACGTCGTCCGGCAGGCCCCGCAGGCCCACCGCGAGCACGGAGCCGAAGACGCCCAGGGGCACCACCAGCATCACGGCGAACGGGATGGACCAGCTCTCGTAGAGCGCGGCCAGGCACAGGAACACCACCACCAGCGAGATGCCGAAGAGGAGCGGGGCCTGCGTGCCCGACAGCCGCTCCTCGTACGAGGTGGCCGACCACTCGTAGCCGAAGCCCGGCGGGAGCTTGCCGGCCACTTCCTCCATGGCCGCCAGCGCGTCGCCCGTGCTGCGGCCGGGCGCCGGTCCGCCGCTGATCTTCATGGCCGGCAGCCCGTTGTAGCGGTCGAGTTTGGGAAAGCCCGTGATCCAGCGCGGCCGCACCACCTCGGAGAGCGGCACCATCCCGCCTTTCGAATTGCGCACCGTGATGCGCAGGATGTCCTCGATGGAGCGGCGCGTGCCCGCGTCGGCCTGCATCTGCACGCGCAGCACGCGGCCCTGGCGCACGAAGTCGGTGATGTAGGCCACGCCCAGCGAGGACTGCAGCGTGTCGTTGAGGTCGGCGATGGCCACGCCCAGCGACTCGGCCTTCACGCGGTCCACGTCGAGCAGCAGCTGGGCGCTGGGCTCCTGGCCCTCGGGCCGCACGCCCGCCAGGCGCGGGTCGTGGCGGGCGAGGTCGATCGCCATGTTGCGCACCTGCTGCAGGCGCTCGCGCCCCTGGCCGCTGCGGTCCTGCAGCCGGAAGTCGAAGCCGCCCACCGCCGCGAGCTCCGGGATGGGCGGCGGGTTCACCGCGAAGGCGATGGCCTGCTTGATGCGGAAGAACATCATGTTGGCCTTGCGCACCAGCGAGACGGACTTGTGGTCCTCGCCCGGCCGCGTGTCCCAGGGCTTGAGCGTGACGAAGGCGATGGCCGCGTTCTGCCCGCGCCCGAAGAACGAGAAGCCCGCCACGCCCACCACGTGCTCGACCTCGGGCTGGTCCAGGTAGTACTTCTCGATGCCCGAGAGCACCTCCAGGGTGCGCTCGCGCGTGGCCCCCGGCGGCAGCTGCACGAGGTTGAGGAAGTAGCCCTGGTCCTCCTCGGGCAGGAAGCTGCCCGGCAGGCGCGTGAAGAGCCAGCCCGTGGCGGCGACGATGACGGCGTAGATCACGAGGTAGCGCCCCGCGCGGCGCGTCACGCTCCCGACCGCGGAGGTGTAGCCCTTCGTGGTGCGCGCGAACACGCGGTTGAACCAGCCGAAGAAGCCGCGGGTGGGCAGCAGGTCCTTGCCGGGCTCGTGCTTCAGGAGCGTGGCGCACAGGGCCGGCGTGAGCGTGAACGACATCAGCACCGAGAAGAGGATGGTGAGCACCAGCGTCACCGAGAACTGCCGGTAGATGGCGCCCGTGGAGCCGCCGAAGAAGGCCATCGGCAGGAACACCGCGGCGAGCACGAGCGTGATGGCGATGATGGCGCTCGCCACCTGGTCCATGGACTTGCGCGCCGCCTCGCGCGGCGGCAGGCCCTCGGTGGTCATGATGCGCTCGACGTTCTCCACCACCACGATGGCGTCGTCCACCACGATGCCGATGGCGAGCACCATCGCGAAGAGCGTGAGCACGTTGATCGAGTAGCCGAACACGTACAGGCCCAGGGCCCCGCCCACGAGCGAGATGGGCACCACGATGGTCGGGATGAGCGTGGCGCGGAAGTTCTCGAGGAAGAGGTACATCACCAGGAAGACGAGCACCACCGCCTCGAGCAGCGTCTTGATCACCTCGTGGATGGAGATGTCCACGAACTTGGAGGTGTCGTACGGCACCACCCACGAGACGCCCTTCGGGAAGTAGCGCGCGAGCTCGGTCATGCGCGCGCGCACCGCGCGCACGGTCTCCAGCGCGTTGGCCCCGGGCGAGAGGCGCACGGCGATCGCCGCGGTGGGCTGGCCGTCGATGCGCGCGGCGATGTCGTAGGACTGCGCGCCCAGCTCCACGCGCGCGACGTCCTTCACCCGCAGCGTGGAGCCGTCGGGGTTGGTGCGCACGACGATGTTGCCGAACTCCTCGGGCGTGGCGAGGCGGCTTCGCGTGACGATGACGGCGTTGAGCTCCTGGCCCGGCGCGGCGGGCAGCTGGCCCAGCTCGCCCGTGGCGAGCTGCGTGTTCTGGGCGCGCACCGCCTTGGCCACGTCGGCCGGCGAGAGGCGGTAGCCCTGCAGCTTCTCGGGCTTGAGCCACAGGCGCATCGAGTACTCGGTGCCGAAGAGGATCGCCTCGCCCACGCCCGGCACGCGCCGCACGGGGTCCAGCACGTTGGCGGCGGCGTAGCTGCCGAGGTCCACGTTGTCCAGGCTCTTGTCCGGGGAGAAGAGCGAGATGAACATCACGTAGTTGCGCGCCGTCTTGGCCACCGTCACGCCCACGCGGCGCACGTCGTCCGGCAGCCGCGCCTCCACGCGCTTGATGCGGTTCTGCGTCTCGACGGAGGCGTAGTCCAGGTCCGTGCCGGGCTGGAAGGTGAGCGTGACCGAGCCCACGCCGATCTCCGAGGCCGACTCCATGTAGAGCAGGTTCTCGATCCCGTTCATCTCCTGCTCGATGAGCGCGACGGCCGACTCCTCCACCACCTGCGCCGAGGCGCCGGGGTAGTTCAC
>JAKOWJ010000213.1 GCA_029781595.1 Pseudomonadota bacterium
CCCACGTCGAAGGCGGCGTTGTGGATGAGGAGCTCGGCGCCCTCCACGAATTCGAGGAGCTCGTCCGCCACGTCGGCGAAGCGGGGCTTGTCGGCCAGGAAGTCCGTCGTCAGCCCGTGGACCTGGATGGCGCCCGCGTCGATCTCGCGCTCGGGGTTGAAGTAGCGGTGGAAGGTGCGGCCCGTGGGGCGCCGGTCGAAGAGCTCCACGCACGCGATCTCGATGACGCGGTGCCCCTCGGCCGGGTCCAGGCCGGTGGTCTCCGTGTCCAGGACGATGCGCCTCATGGCGCCCCGTGCGGCCCCGGCTTCGATCCGCCCGCGGGTCCGCCGCCCAGCGCCACCCCGCGGTTGGCCAGCGCGTCGGCGCGCTCGTTGCCGTCGTGCCCGGCGTGGCCCTTGACCCAGCGCCAGTCGACGTCATGCTGCGCCGCGAGCTCGTCCAGGCGCATCCACAGGTCCACGTTCTTCACCGGAGACTTCGAGGCCGTGCGCCAGCCCTTGGCCTTCCAGCCGCGGATCCACTCGGTGATGCCCTTCTGCACGTACTGCGAGTCGGTGTGCAGCACCACGCGGCTGCGCCGCTTGAGCGCGGCCAGCGCCTCGATCACCGCCGTCAGCTCCATGCGGTTGTTGGTGGTGGAGGCCTCGCCGCCGAACATCTCGCGCTCCTGGCCGTCGCAGGTGAGCAGGGCGCCCCAGCCCCCGGGGCCGGGATTGCCCTTGCATGCGCCGTCGGTGTAGATCTCGACCGCTCTGCCGGCGGCCTCGTGCCCGCGCGCCGTCACTTGACCACGCGCAGCGAGCCCGACCGCGCGGCGGCCGCCCGTCCCTCGCGCTTGGCCGCCAGGGCGACGCGCTTCTCGCGGGCCACGGCCTCGTGCCAGGCGGGCGTGAGCAGGCGCACGCCGCGCACGCGCTTGATGGCCTGCAGCATGTACACGGCGCCGCCCACCGCCCACCAGCGGTCGCCCGCCGGCTCCATGAACGCCAGGCGCCGCAGCCATTTCTCGCGCTTGACCGGCGGCACGTAGCACACCAGGCGCCCGGCCGAGACCTCGAAGCCCAGCAGCGCGAGCCAGTCCTTCACGCGCAGCAGCGACACGAAGCGGCCGTTCCACGGCGACTCGTGCCGCGCGGGCCCCGCCAGGCTCCGCAGCCCCCACAGGCTCCACGGGTTGAAGCCCAGGATGACGAGCCGCCCCTCGGGCATCATCACGCGGTCGATCTCGCGGATGAGCGCGTGCGGGTCCTCGGCGAACTCGAGCACGTGCGGCAGCAGCGCGAGGTCGATCGACTGCGTGGCGATCGGCAGCTCGTGCGGGCGCGCGCGCACGTCGGCGCCCTCGCCCGCGTCGATGCGCAGGCGGTGCGTGATGCGGTTCTCGCGCAGCAGGTCCAGGTGCGGCAGGCCCAGCTGCAGCGCGTGGAAGCCGAAGATGTCGGGCGTCACCTCGTCCAGGTACGCGCGCTCCTTCTCGAGGAGGTAGTTCCCGAGGGGAGTGGCGAACCAGTCGGCGATCGTGTTGGTCGGCATGGGCCAATTCTAATAGACTCGGGTCCCATGGTGCAGGTCCATCCCGTCCCCGCCTTCGACGACAACTACCTCTGGGTCGCGCACGACGGCCGCCGCGCGGCCGCGGTCGACCCCGGCGACGCGGCCCCCGTGCAGGCCTTCCTAGACGGGCACGGCCTCGTCCTCGAAGCCATCCTCGTCACGCACCACCACGGCGACCACGTGGGCGGGGTGCGGGCGCTCGCGGACCGCTGGGGCTGCGAGGTCTTCGGGCCCGCGGCCGAGTCCATCCCGGGCCGCACGCGCGCCGTGGCCGGCGGCGACCGCCTCGCCGTGCCCGGCCTGGGCCTCGCGCTCGAGGTGATCGACGTGCCGGGCCACACCGCGGGGCACGTCGCCTACGCGGCCGACGGGCTCGTGTTCTGCGGCGACACGCTCTTCGCCTGCGGCTGCGGGAGGCTCTTCGAGGGCACGGCCGCGCAGATGCAGGCCTCGCTCGCGCGCCTCGCGGCCCTGCCGCCCGCCACGCGCGTGTACTGCGCCCACGAGTACACCCTGGCCAACGAGCGCTTCGCCCTGGCCGTCGAGCCGGGCAACGCGCGCCTGGCCGAGCGCCACGCCCGCGACCGCGCCGCGCGCGAGGCCGGCCGCCCGACGCTGCCGACGACGATCGGCGAGGAACTCGCCACCAACCCGTTCCTGCGCTGGGACTCGCCCGAGGTGGCCGCCTCGGCCGCGGCCCACGCCGGCCGGGCGCTCGCCGGGCCCGTCGAGGTCTTCGCCGCGGTGCGCGAGTGGAAGAACGCGTTCCGGTGAGCGGGCCCGCCTTCCGGCTGCGGGCGGCCGAGCCGCGCGACTGCGCCGAGATCGACCGGCTGGTGCGCGAGCTCGCCGAGTACGAGAAGCTCTCGCACCAGGCCGTCGGCACGCCCGAGGGGCTGCGCGAGGCGCTCTTCGGCGAGCGCCCCGCGTGCGAGGCCATCCTTGCCGAGCGCGAGGGCCGTGCGGTGGGCTTCGCCCTCTTCTTCACCACCTTCTCGACCTTCCTGTGCCGGCCGGGGCTCTACCTCGAGGACCTCTTCGTGGAACCGGGCCACCGCGGCGCGGGCATCGGCAAGGCGATGCTGCGCCACCTCGCGGCCCTGGCGGTCGAGCGCCGCTGCGGCCGCTTCGAGTGGCGCGTGCTCGACTGGAACGCCCCGTCGATCCGCTTCTACGAGTCGATCGGCGGGCGCCTGCTGCCGGAGTGGCAGCTCGTGCGCATGACCGAGGCCGAGTTCGGGGCGCTCGCCCGCGGCTGAGCCGGGGTAGAATTGGCGCGGCCGCCCACGAGGCGGCCGCTTCATTTTCCCGCCGGAGACCCCATGCTCGAAACCCTCTCGCGCGACTTCCGCGCCGTCGCCCCCGCGGCCGATTTCTGCGCGCTGCGCTACGTGGAGGAGTCCTCCGAGATGCTCGTCGTGCGCCAGGACGTCGCCGAGCCGCCGCAACTCGCGGTGGAGCGCGGCGCGATGGTCACGGTGATCGACGGCGGCGGCATCGGCTACGCGGCCACGAGCGACCTCACGCCCGCGGGGCTGCGGGAGGCGGCCGGGCGCGCCAAGCGCCTGGCCGCGGCCACGGCCGGGCGCACCGTGTTCGACTACCGTCGCGCGGCGCTGCCGAGCCCGAGGGGGCGCTACGCGCCGCCGGTGGCCGACGACCCGGCGCGGCTCACGCGCCGCGAGCGCATCGAGCTCATCGCCGGCGAGGCGCGCCAGTGCCGCATCGACGAGCGAATCGTCGACTGGGAGGCGAGCCTGTGGACCACGCGCACGCACCAGGCCTACCTCACGGCCGACGGGGGCGAGGTCGAGCAGTCGTTCCACTTCCTCGTGCCCAACATCTCGGCGACCGCGCACGCGGACGGCCTCACGCAGACGCGCACGCACGCCGGCCGCTGGAACGGCTTCTGCCGGCAGGGCGGGCTGGAGATCCTCGACGCCTTCGGCCTCGCCGGCAGCGGCCGCGCCGTGGCCGAGGGCGCCCTCGAGCTGCTCGCCGCGCCCGACTGCCCGACGGGCACGATGGACGTGCTGCTCATGCCCGACCAGATGATGCTGCAGATCCACGAGTCCATCGGCCACCCGCTGGAGCTCGACCGCATCCTCGGCGACGAGCGCAACTTCGCGGGCACGAGCTTCGTGACGCTGGACATGTTCGGCACCTACCGCTACGGCTCGCCGCTGCTCGACGTGACCTTCGACCCCACGCGGCCCGACCAGTACGCCTCCTACGGATGGGACGACGACGGCCTGGTCGCCGAGCGCCAGTACCTCATCCGCGGCGGCATCCTCGAGCGCCCCCTGGGCGGGGCGATCTCCCAGGCGCGCGCCGGGATCGCCGGCGTGGCCAACGCCCGCGCCTGCGCGTGGAACCGCGCGCCCATCGACCGCATGGCCAACCTCAACGTCGAGCCCGGCGCCTCCACGCTCGACGAGCTCGTCGCCTCGATCGACCTCGGGGTCATGATGCGCACCAACGTCTCGTGGTCCATCGACGACTCGCGCAACAAGTTCCAGTTCGGCTGCGAGTGGGGGCGCATGATCCGCGGCGGCCGCCTCGCGGAGGTGGTGCGCAACCCCAACTACCGCGGCATCTCGGCCACCTTCTGGCGCTCGCTGGCGGGCGTGGGCGACCGCTCGACCTTCGAGGTGCTGGGCACGCCCTTCTGCGGCAAGGGCGAGCCCAACCAGGTGATCCGCTGCGGGCACGCCTCGCCCGCCTGCCGCTTCACCGGCGTCGAGGTGTTCGGGGGGGCGGCGTGATGGACCTGCGCGCCTACTTCCACGATCTCGCCGACCACCTGCAGGGCGCGGCACGCGCAGGCGAGGTGATCGCCTCGGGCTTCACCGCGGAATCGTCCGACTTCATCCGCTTCAACCGCAGCGCCGTGCGCCAGGCCACGAGCGTGCGCCAGGTGCGCTGGACGCTCTCGCTCGTGCGGGGCGCGCGCCGCGTGGACGCGGCCACCACGCTCACCGGCGCCGCGGCCGCCGACCGCGCCACGCTCGAGGCCATGCTGGCGGACCTGCGCGGGGGCATCGACCAGGCGCCCGAGGACCCCTACCTCCTTCTGCCGGAGACGCCGCACGACAGCACGCGCGAATCGCCCGGGGAGCTGCCCGAGGTCGAGGCGGTGATCGACGCCGTGGTCGGGGCCGGCCGCGGCCTCGACCTCGTGGGGCTGTACGCCGGCGGCCCCGTCCTCGAGGGCTTCGCCGACTCGCGCGGCCAGCGCAACTGGCAGCGCGTGGACAACTTCAACTTCGAGTGGTGCCTGTATCACGACCGCGACAAGGCCGTGAAGACCTCCTACGCGGGCTCGCGGTGGGAGCCGGCCGCCTTCGAGGGGCGCATGCGGTTCGCGCGCGAGCAGCTCGAGCTCCTGGGCCAGCCGGCCGTCACGCTCGCGCCCGGGCGCTACCGCGCCTACTTCGCCCCGGCGGCGATGGAGGAGGTCCTGGGGCTGCTCGCCTGGGGCGGGTTCGGGCTCAAGAGCCAGCGCACCAAGCAGAGCCCGCTCCAGCGCCTGGCGGACGGGGCCGCCTCGCTGGACCCGCGCGTGCACCTCGCGGAGAACTGCGCGGACGGCCTCGCCGCCGGCTTCCAGCGCGACGGCTTCGTGCGCCCGGGCCGCGTCGAGCTCGTGCAGGGCGGCCGCCTGGCCGGGGCGCTCGTCTCGCCGCGCTCGGCGCGCGAGTTCGGCCTGCCCACCAACGGCGCGAATGCCGAGGAGGTGCCGGAGTCCCTGGACCTCGCGCCCGGCGAGCTGCCGCGCGATCGCGCCCTGGCCGCGCTCGACCGCGGCATCTACCTCGGCAACCTCTGGTACCTCAACTTCTCGGACCGCTCGGCGTGCCGCTTCACCGGCATGACGCGGTTCGCGTCGTTCTGGGTGGAGGACGGCCGCATCCGCGCGCCACTCAACGTGATGCGCTTCGACGACACCGCCTACCGCCTGCTCGGCTCGGAGCTGGAGGCCCTCACCCAGGAGCGCGACCTGCTCCTGCAGGGCGGCACCTATGGCTCGCGAAGCACCGGCTCGACGCGGTCGCCCGGCGCGCTCGTGCGCGACTTCACCCTCGTGCTGTAGGGAATTGACGCTAGGGGCGCTCGCCGGGTACCATCGGAAAAACCCATAGGAAACAACAATTAAGCCGATGGCCTGGAAGTGGAATCTCACATGGGTGGCGGGCTTCACAGTGGCGCTCGCCACGGGCGGGCCTGCCCTGGCCGAAGCGGGAGATGACGGGCCGGTCACCAGTCTCGCGACGGCTCCCGAGGCGGCTCCCGCGGCTCCCGAGGCGGTTCCCGCGGCGGCGCCTGCGACGCCCCTTCCCGACGCCTTCGACGATCCGGTGCTGCCGATGCCGGACCCGGACCTCTGGCAGCGCATCCGCAAGGGCTTCCTGCTGGACCCGCTCGACTCGCCCCTGGTGGCCGAGCACGAGGCCTGGTACGCGAACCGCCCCGACTACATCAAGCGCTTCGTGGACCGCGGCAGCCGCTACCTGCACCCCATCGTCGAGGCGGTGGAGAAGCGCGGCATGCCCACCGAGATCGCGCTGCTGCCCGTGGTGGAGAGCGCCT
>JAKOWJ010000227.1 GCA_029781595.1 Pseudomonadota bacterium
CGCTGCCGAAGGCCTGCGCGAAGAACCGCGGGGAGTAGGCGGGGATGAGGATCGAGACGAGCGGCTGCATCGGTCGCGAAGGGGCGCCGCGCCTAACGCGACTGCGCCGGCGCGCCGGGAACCACGACCTGGTAGAAGACCTCGTCGGTGCGGATCATGCCGAGTTCGGTGCGGGCGCGCTCCTCGATGGCGTCCAGCCCCTGCTTGAGGTCGCGCACCTCGGCATCCAGCGCGTCGTTACGCGCCCTGAGGCCGGCGTTCACCGCCTCCTGCGCGAGCACCTGGCGGTCGAGCTCGCGCACGCGCAGCCAACCTCCCTTCCCGAACCACAACGGGTACTGGAGTACCACGATGAGACCGGCGAGGAAGGCGGCGAGCGCTTTCACAGCATCGTCATCCCCGCGAAGGCGGGGATCGTCTCCGTCATCCCCGCGCGCTTCGTCATTCCCGCGAAGGCGGGGATCCAGTGTTCGTCGTCGCTGGATTCCCGCCTTCGCGGGAATGACGTAGCGCACCGGAATGACGAAGCGCACCGGAATGACGAAGCGCGCGGGAATGACATGTTTCGCTTCACTTGAGCTGGTAGAACGCCCCGCGCCCGGCGTAGGAGGCGCCTTCGCCCAGCTCCTCCTCGATGCGCAGGAGCTGGTTGTACTTGGCCATGCGGTCGGAGCGCGACAGCGAGCCCGTCTTGATCTGCATGGCGTTGCTGCCCACGGCGATGTCGGCGATGGTCGAGTCCTCGGTCTCGCCGGAGCGGTGGGAGATCACGCTGGTGTAGCCCGCGCGGCGCGCCATCTCGATGGCCTCGAAGGTCTCGGAGAGCGTGCCGATCTGGTTGATCTTGATGAGGATGGAGTTGGCCACGCCGCGGCGGATGCCCTCCTCCAGGATGCGCGTGTTGGTGACGAAGACGTCGTCTCCCACGATCTGCACGCCTTCGCCCAGGCGCTTGGTGAGCAGCTCCCAGCCCTCCCAGTCGCCCTCGGCCATGCCGTCCTCGATGGAGACGATGGGGTACTTGTCGCACCAGGTGTCGAGCAGGTCGACGAGCTGCGGCGAGGTGTAGGAGAGGTGCTCGCCCTCGAAGCGGTACTTGCCGTCCTTGTAGAACTCGCTCGCCGCGCAGTCCAGGCCGATGAGCACGTCGCTGCCGGCATGGTAGCCCGCGGCCTCCACGGCACGCAGGATCCACTGGATGGCCGCCTCGTTGTTGGGCAGGCTGGGCGCGAAGCCGCCCTCGTCGCCCACGGTGGTGGACATGCCTTCCTTGTCGAGCATCTTCTTCAGGGTGTGGAAGACCTCCGCGCCGCAGCGAAGCGCGTCGCGGAAGCTGGGCAGCCCCGCCGGGATGATCATGAACTCCTGGATGTCCAGGGAGTTGTTGGCGTGGGCGCCGCCGTTGATGACGTTCATCATCGGCACGGGCATCCTGCGCGGCGCGCTGCCGCCGAAGTAGCGGTACAGGGGCAGGCCGCACTCCTCGGCCGCGGCCTTGGCGCAGGCGACGGACACCGAGAGGATGGCATTGGCGCCCAGGCGCGACTTGTTCTCCGTGCCGTCGAGCTCGACGAGCACCTTGTCGATGTGCGCCTGCTCGGAGACGTCCAGGCCGATGATGGCCTCGCAGATCTCCGTGTTGACGTGCTCCACGGCCTTGAGCACGCCCTTGCCGAAGTAGCGCTGGGCGTCGCCGTCGCGCAGCTCGATGGCCTCGCGCGAGCCCGTGGAGGCCCCCGACGGCACCGCCGCGCGCCCCATGACGCCCGACTCGAGCAGGACGTCGGCTTCCACGGTGGGGTTGCCGCGCGAATCGAGGATCTCGCGGGCGACGACTTCGACGATGGCGGTCATGCTTCGGGCTCCCTGGGGGTGGCGGCGCTCGTGGCGCCCGGTCTCGTGCCCGACATTCTAATCCCAACGGGTGCCGGCCGCCCCCCGCGGCCGGGGCGCCTCAGAGCTTCTTCTCGAGGGCGTCGGCCACCTTTCGCGCGTCGTCGTCCTCGCGGTCCGCGGGCTTGGCGCCGCCGACGGTGATGACCACCCAGGTGCGGCCCTTGAGCATCTGCAGGTTGCCGAGCTTGGCGCTCCAGAAGGCCGAGGCCCCGCCGATCAGCATGGGCTTGGACTGGAACTTGAGCTTCTCCTCGCCGAAGGCGTGGCCCGCCTCCGCGTCGCTGCGGGCGAAGCGGAAGGTGACGCTCGCCGAGACGGGCTTGCCGTCCTTCGAGCCGTGGTAGGTGCAGGTGGGGATCACCTTCGGCCGGCGCACCTTCGGGTTGATCGGCTCGGGCTCGGCGGCGGTGCCCAGCGCCGCCTTGGCCATGGCCTGCGTGAAGACCTCGCAGGCGTCGAAGCCGGGCTCGGCCGCGGGCGCGGCCAGGGCCGCCGCCGGCAGGCCCGCCAGCAGGGCCGCCAGCGCGGCCGTCAAGGGAGTGGTTCGCATGTCGTCGTCTCCTGTCCGTCGCGTTTCCGGGGAATGGCCAACGTGCGCCCGGCGCCTTGCGGCCCGTCAGCCGGTGGGGTTGCGGGTGCCCCCGAGCCGGCCGTTGTAGGTGCAGAACTGGTCCTGCCCGCTGAAGGTGGCGTGGAAACCGTTGGCCTGCGCGTCCAGCGCGGAAAGCGCGAACACGCCCGAGTTGGCCTGGAAGCCGTTCACGATGCACGAGAAGCTGCCCGAGGGCACCGCGAGCAGTCGCCCCTGCAGGGCGTAGTTGCCGACGAGGGTGCAGGTGGCCGGCGCGCCCGAGGCCGCGACGAACGCCACCTTCACCGTGAGCTGGGTGGCGGTCTGCGTGACCGTGGTCGTGCCCAGCCAGTCCACCTGGCCGTTGTCGCTGGCGGTGCCGCAGGAGGAGGCGAGCGCCACCAGGCCGCCCGCGTAGGAGCCGCCGGCCGAGGTCGCCTTCCAGCTCTGCCGGCCGATGGCCTTGACCACCGCCGTGCCGTCCACCGTGTACGAGAGGGTGCCCGTCGAGGGCGAGTCGAACGTGACCGTCACGTTGCCGACCGGCGTCACGCCCACCTGCGCGGGATCGAACGCGCCGCCGAACCAGGGGCCCGTGGTCGAGTAGAGCGTCCCGGCGAAGCGCGTGCCGGTGGATGGCTGGGGATTGGTGGGCGTCACGGCCGAGGCCACGTACCAGCGCGGCGACTTGTCGGGGCCGTAGACGAAGAAGGTGAGGAAGAGCGTGTCGTCCTGCTGGACGACGTTCACGCCCCAGCCGCTCTCGCTCTCGGCCGGCACGGCCCACCAGAGGTCGGAATAGTCGACGGAGTACGAGGTCGCCCGCGCGGGCGCGCAAGGCACGATGCAGGCGAGGGCCAGGAGGGCCGCGGCGGCAAGCCGGGCGGCGGACTTCGTCATCGGGTCGGACCGGGCGGGTTGCGATGCCCGCATTCTAGACCGGACCTAGCGGCTCTTGCTCGTGCGCACCGTGAGCACGCTGGGCGGCGCCTCGAAGGTGTCGGGCCGCGCGTTCTGCCAGAAGACCTGGTAGACGGGGTGGCTCGGCACGCCCTCGAGCAGCTCGCCGGGCCTGAGCCAGGGGTGCAGCGTGGAGAGCGAGCGCACCTCGTTGGAGGAGACGCGCCGGATCACGTGCTCGGGCCCCAGCTCGCTGGGGTGCGAAAGGCCCGCGGCGCCCAGCAGCTCCTTCAGGGCCTTGAGCGTGTTCTGGTGGAAGTTGCAGACGCGGTCGGCCTTGTCGGGGACCACGAGCGCGCGCATGCGGCGCGGGTCCTGCGTGGTCACGCCCGTGGGGCAGTGGCCCGTGTGGCAGGTCTGCGCCTGCAGGCACCCCAGCGCGAACATGAAGCCGCGCGCGCTGTTGCACCAGTCCGCGCCGATGGCCATGGTGCGCGCGATGTCGAAGGCGGTGACGATCTTGCCGCTCGCGCCCACGCGCACCTTCTCGCGCAGGTTCACGCCCACGAGCGAGTTGTGCACCAGCATGAGCCCCTCGCGCAGCGGCGCGCCCACGTGGTCCGTGAATTCCAGGGGCGCGGCGCCCGTGCCGCCCTCGCCGCCGTCGACGACGACGAAATCCGGCGTGATTCCCGACTCCACCATGGCCTTGACGATGCCGAACCACTCCCAGGGGTGGCCGATGGCGAGCTTGAAGCCGGTGGGCTTGCCGCCGGAGAGCGTGCGCAGCCGGTCGATGAAGTGCAGCAGCTCCAGGGGCGTCGCGAAGGCCGAGTGCTTCGCCGGCGAGATGCAGTCCACGCCCACCGGCACGTGGCGCGCCTCGGCGATCTCGGGCGTGACCTTCGCCCCCGGCAGCACGCCGCCGTGTCCGGGCTTCGCCCCCTGCGAGAGCTTCACCTCGATCATCTTCACCTGGTCCGAGGTGGCGTTGGCCACGAAGCGCGCCTCGTTGAAGCGCCCGGCGTCGTCGCGGCAACCGAAGTAGCCGCTGCCGATCTCCCACACCAGGTCGCCGCCCCTCTCGCGGTGGTAGCGCGAGATCGAGCCCTCGCCCGTGTCGTGGAAGAAGCGCCCGCGCTTCGCGCCCTCGTTGAGCGCGAGGACCGCGTTGGCCGACAGCGCCCCGAAGCTCATCGCCGAGATGTTGAAGACGCTCGCCGAATAGGGCTTCGCCACCCGCCCCTCGCCGATGGCGATGCGGAAGTCGTGGCTCGCGATCTCCACGGGCGCGATGGAGTGGTTGATCCACTCGTACTGCGGCTCGTAGAAGTCCATCTGCGTGCCGAAGGGGCGCTTGTCCACCACGCCCTTGGCGCGCTGGTAGACGATGGAGCGCTGCTGGCGCGAGAACGGCGTGTGGTCGTTGTCCGACTCGATGAAGTACTGGCGGATCTCGGGGCGGATGTACTCGAAGAAGAAGCGGAAGTGCGCGATGACCGGGTAGTTGCGGCGGATGGCCTGGCGCGGCTGCATGAAGTCGAAGGCGCCCACCAGCGCGAGGACGGCGAAGGCCGCCGTCGGCCACCACCACCACGGCGAGGCGGCCGTGGCCGCCGCGCAGGCGAGCGCGAGCAGCCCGCAAGCGGCCCAGGCCCAGTACCGTTGCGGGACGATCTCGTCGACGACGCTCAACACGGGCCCTCCCGGGGCGTTTGCGGCCTCGCGGCCACCGGCGGCGATTCTGCGCAATGCGCCGCCCCTTGTAAATCGACGCGCCTAGCGCAGCACCCCGCGCAGCGCGTCCAGGGCGCCCTCCACGCCGCCGCGGCGCAGCAGCTCGGCGTTGGTGAGCAGCGTGCGCGCCACGCTGCCGGTGAGCGCGGCGGCCACCCGCTCGGCCGCCTGCCCCGCGGTGACGCCCCCGCCGTGCCGGCCCAGGTCGCGCACGTCCACGTCCGGCAGGGCGAAGGTGATCCCCTGGCCCTTGAGCGCCGGGTTGGTCATGGTCACGCGCGCCCCGCGCAGGGTCACGCGGCCGATCACGTAGCGGCGGCCGGAGGGGGGCGCGCCGCCCTTCCCGGCGCCCTCTCCTCGCGCCTGGCCATCGGCGGCGCGGCCGAGCCCGGCCTCGATGTGGCGGCGGATCGCCTCCAGGTTGTTGGTGCCGCCCTTGAGCTCGTAGGTGATCTCGGGGGCGTCCACGAGGATGTCGTGGATCGTCACCACGTCGGCGCCGAGCGTGGAAGGGTCGAGCGAGACGGCGATGGTGCCGGCGCGGATCGCCCGCGGCGCGCCGTAGCCCGGCGGATTGCCCACCTCCAGGCCGCGCAGGACGCCGCGGCCCTCGCGCGCGGCGATGGAGACCTCGCGGACGGTGACCGGGGCGCCCACGAGCCCGGGGCCGAAGCGCTCGATCGCGGTCTTCACCACGTAGTCGAGGGAGTTCAGGAACCACCAGGCCCCGCCGGCGAGCAGGGCCGCGACCACCAGGACGGCCAGGAGCGCGCGCTTCACCGTCCGCCGGGATCGCCTAGGACAGCGCGGCGAGCGCGGCGCGAAGGCCCAGCGCCTCGCCGCCCGCGGGGCGACCGGGACGCGAGGCGTCGTTCCACGCGAAGGTGTCGAAGTGCGCCCAGGCCACCGACGCGGGCACGAAGCGCTCGAGGAAGAGCGCGCCGACGATGGCGCCGGCGAAGCCGCCGCGGCCGCTGTTGGCGAAGTCGGCCACGTCGCTGTCGAAGAGGCGCCGGTAGCCGGGCCACAGCGGCAGGCGCCAGACCGGGTCGTCCACCGCCTCGCCGCCCGCGAGGAGCCGGGCCGCGAGCCTGTCGTCGTTGGCGAAGAGCGCCGGCAGCTCGGGCCCGAGGGCCACGCGCGCCGCGCCCGTGAGCGTGGCGAAATCGATGATCGTGCGCGGCCTGTCCTCGGCGGCGTAGGCCAGCGCGTCGGCCAGCACCACGCGCCCCTCGGCGTCGGTGTTGCCGATCTCCACGGTGAGGCCGGCGCGCGTGCGCACGATGTCACCCGGACGGTAGGCGTTGCCGGAGACGGCGTTCTCCACGGCGGGCACCAGCAGCTGCAGGCGGTACGGCAGCCCGCGCTCCATCACCAGCTGCGCCAGGGCGATGGCGTGCGCGGCCCCGCCCATGTCCTTCTTCATGAGGCGCATGCCGTCGGCGGTCTTGAGGTCCAGGCCCCCGGAGTCGAAGCACACGCCCTTGCCGACGATCGCCAGGCGCGGGTGCTTCGCGCTGCCCCAGTTGAGCTCGAGCAGGCGCGGCTCGCGGGTCGCGGCGCGCCCCACGGCGTGGATGGCCGGGAAGTTCTGCGCAAGCAGCTCGTCGCCCACCCACTCGTCGAACTCGGCGCCGTGGCGCTCCGCGAGGCCCCGCACCACGTCCGAGAGCTCGGCCGGGCCCATGTCCTCGGCCGGCGTGTTCACCAGGTCGCGCACGAGCTTGACCGCCCCGGCCTCGCCGAGCGCGGCGGCCACCTTCGCGGAGGGCTCGACCTGCAGGTCCGCGGGCTTGCGGCGCGCCTTGCGGTAGCGCGTGAACTGGTAGCTGCCCAGCGCCCAGCCGAAGGCGGCGCGGTCGGTCCCGAGCGTGACGGGCGACTTGCCGAGCGCGTAGCGCCCCGGCGCGAGCTTCATCGGCAGCGAGGCGAGCGCCCAGGGGTCGTCGGCGTCGCGCACGCCGGCGAGCACCGCGTGCGCCTCGCCCCGCGCGCCCGGCACCACGCAGTGCGCGTGCGGCTGCGCGTCGAAGCCGCTCGCCTGCACCCACCGGCGCTGCGCCGGGGTGAGCTTGTCGAGCAGGCGCGGCAGGCGCTTCGCGTCGGTGGCGAGGATCGGCGTGGCGGCCTTGTCGAAGGCCTTGCGGTCGGCGATGACGGTCATGGGGGATCGGCTGGCGGGGGAGCGGGCGAAGGCCGGATTCTACCGGGTTCGCCGCGCCCTTCCGCGCGGCGCCTATAATTCCGGGAGACGACGACCCCGAGGGGAAAAGCGATGAAGACGCTGTGGAAGGCAGGCACGCTGGCCGCGCTGGCGGTGGTTTCGGCGCAGGCCTGGGCGCAGGTCACCGTGACGGAGGCGTGGGTGCGCGGCACCGTGCCCAAGCAGACGGCCACCGGCGCGTTCATGAAGATCCGCAGCGACAAGGATCTGTCGCTCGTGAACGCGGCCTCGCCCGCGGCCAACATCGTCGAGGTGCACAAGATGCTGATGCACGACAACGTGATGGTGATGCGGGCCATCGACGAGCTGCCGCTGCCGGCCGGCAAGACGGTGGAGCTCAAGCCCGGCGGCTACCACGTGATGCTGATCGAGCTGGTGAAGCCGCTGGAGGCCGGGCAGAAGGTGCCGATCACGCTCACCCTCTCCGACAAGGACGGCAAGAAGACCAAGGTCGAGGTGACGGCCGAGGTCCGCGCCATGACCGCGGGCCACGGGCACGACAGGAAGCACTAGCCGCGCTTCAGGCCGAGACCAGCTCGCGCACGTGCGCGGCCACGCTGCGCGCGAGCGCGTGCAGGTGGTAGCCGCCCTCCAGCATCGAGATCACCCGCCCGCCGCAGTACGCGTGCGCCGCGCGCACCAGCTCGGCCGTGACCCAGGCGTAGTCCGACTCCACCCAGCGAAGGCCCGCCATGTCGTCGGCCTGGTGCGCGTCGAAGCCCGCGGAGATGTACAGCAGCTGCGGCTGGAAAGCCTCCAGGGCGGGCAGCCAGTAGTCCTGCACCGCGGCGCGCAGCTGCTCGCCCGTGGCGCCGGCGGCCAGGCCCACGTTCACCATGTTCAGGCCCTTGGGCTCGTCGCCCTGGAAGGGGTAGAGGCCGCGCTGGAAGGTCGAGACCATGAGCACGCGCGGGTCGGAGGCCAGGATGTCCTCGCTGCCGTTGCCGTGGTGCACGTCGAAGTCCACGAGCGCCACGCGCTCCAGGCCGTGCGCGTCCAGCGCGTGGCGGATGCCCACCGCCACGTTGTTGAAGAAGCAGAAGCCCATGGGCGCGTCGCGCTCGGCGTGGTGGCCCGGCGGGCGCACGGCGCAGAAGGCGCTGCGCACTTCGCCCTTGAGCACGAGGTCGGTCGCGAGCACCGCCGCCCCGGCCGAGCGCAGCGCCGCCTGCACCGTGTGCGGGTTCATCGCGGTGTCCGGGTCGACGTGCACGTAGCCGGATTCCGGCGCGCTCGCGAGGATCTCGGCGACGTGGCGCGCGGTGTGCGCACGCTCGAGCTGCTCCACGGTGGCGGGCGGCGCGTCGTAGGGGATGAGCAGGCTCATCAGCCCCTGGGCCAGCAGGTGGTCCGAGATGGCGTCCAGCCGCTCCGGGCATTCGGGGTGGCCCTCTCCCATCTCGTGGAGCAGGCAGTCGCGGTGCGTGATCCAGGCGCAGGGCATTCTTGTGGTCTCCTCCCGCCTTCATCCTAGGCACCGGCTGCCGGCCGGCCCTTGCGCGCGGTCAAGCCGCCGGGGGTGGCGCCCGCGGGCGCGGCGCGGCTAGGATCGCGCCATGGCGACCCAAGACCGACCCTGGCTTCGCTCGCGCGCGGCCGACCGCGGCCTCTCCGGCCTGGTGACCCTCCTGCTGGTGGACATCGGCTTCGTGGTGCCGTTCGTGGCCACGGGCGCGCTCAACCGGCACCTGCACGACTTCGCGCTGGTGGTGATCGTGGGCGTGGGCGCCTATGCCCTGTGGACGCACCTCGCGGCCGCCCGCGTCCTCGGCGCGCTGGTCGGCGCCCTCGCGGCCATCCGCCTGGCGAACCTGTGGGTGCCGGACGCGACGCTGCGCTTCTGGGACGCCGCCTTCATGCTGGCCGCCTGCGGGCTGCTCGCCTGGCTCGTCCTGCGCCAGGCCCTCTTCGGCGCCGGGCGCATGAACTGGCACCGCGTGCAGGGGGCGGTGGCCGCCTACCTGCTGGTGGGCGTGGCCTTCGCGCAGGCCTACCGCATCGTCGCGATGCACGCGCCGGGCGCCTTCCTCGTGCTGGGCCAGCCCGCCTCCTACGACGAGGTCGTGCCCAACCTGCACTACTACAGCCTCATCACGCTCGCCACCGTGGGCTACGGCGACATCTCGCCGGCCCACCCCTTCGCGCGCTCGCTCGCCATGCTCGAGGCGCTCTTCGGCGTGCTCTTCCCCGTGATCATGATCTCGTGGATGGTGAGCCTGGAGGCGGACGCGCAGCGCGAAGCGCAACAGGAGGGCAAGGAACCGTAACGCCAGCGCGGCCGGCACGGCGGAAGAATGGCGCGAGCCCCCTTCCCCCAGGAGCGCCCATGACCACCGCCCGCCGCCTCGTCCTCGCCGCCCTCGCCTGCCTGCCGCCCGCCGCCGCCGCGCAGGCGCCCGCCCCCGCCGGCTGCGACACGCCCGAGGCGCGCCAGCTCGACTTCTGGGTGGGCGACTGGGAGCTCTCCTACGAAGGCGGCACGAGCCGCAACCGCATCACGAAGACGCTGGGCGGCTGCGTCATCCTCGAGCAGTTCACCGGCGCGCCGGGCACGAAGCTCGACGGCACGAGCGTGTCGACCTTCGACCGCGCGAGCGGCCTGTGGCGCCAGGTCTGGGTGGACAACACGGGCGCCTGGCTCGACTTCACCGGCGGCACCGACGGCGGCGACCGCACCTTCGAGCGGGAGCTGACCAAGGACGGCAAGCGCATCCGCCAGCGCATGGTCTTCCGCGAGGTGAAGGCCGACAGCCTCAAGTGGCTCTGGCAGCGCTCGGACGACGGCGGCGCCACCTGGAAGACCACCTGGGCCATCGACTACCGGCGCGCGCGCTAGGCGCGCTTCAGGTCCTCCTTGCGCAGCGGCAGGCGCCGGATGCGCCTGCCGGTGAGCGCGAAGACGGCGTTGAGCACCGCGGCCTGGAAGGGCAGGATGCCCGGCTCGCCGTGCCCGCCCCAGAAGCCGCCGCTGGGCACCAGCACCAGCTCGACCTTCGGCATGTCGGGCAACCGCGGGATCGGGAAGTCGTCGAAGTTCGTCTGCTCGACGCGCCCGTCCTTGACCGTGCACGCCTCGAAGAGCGCGCCCAGGCCGTAGATCGCGTTGCTCTCGGCCTGCGCCGCGCAGGTGTCGGGGTTCACCACGTGGCCCGAGTCGATGGCCACCACGTAGCGCAGCACCTTGAGCGCGCCGTCGGCCGCCACCGAGACCTCCGCCACCCCGGCGGCGTAGCTGCCGAAGCCGTTCACCACCGCCAGGCCCCGCCCCACGCCCGCCGGCGGCGCCGTGCCCCAGCCCGCGGCCTTCGCCGCCGCCTCGAGCACCGCGCGGTCCTTGCTGCCGGGCGCGAGCATCGCCAGTCGGAAGGCGAGCGGGTCCTGGCCGGCCGCGTGCGCCAGCTCGTCGAGGAAGCACTCGCGGTAGACGCCGTTCTGCTGGCCCGGCGCGCGCCAGAAGCCCACCGGCACGTGGCCGTTGGTCATGGCGTAGCCCACGCGCTGGTTCGGCACGTCGTAGGGCATGTCGTTGAGCGTGCGCACCGCGGAGAAGTCCACGTTGCCGCGCATCGCCTGCGGCATCACCACCTTGAGGATGGAGGGGCACGCGATGTCGGCCTCGAAGGCGACGAGCCGGCCCCGGGCATCGAGCCCGCCCTTGAGCTTCGCGAGGCTCGCCGGTCGGTAGAAGCCGTGCTGCATGTCCTCCTCGCGCGACCACATGAGCTTCACCGGCTTGCCGCGCAGCTGCATCGCGATGAGCACGGCCTGGCGCACGAAGTCCTGCGTGGCGCCGCGCCGGCCGAAGCCGCCGCCCAGCATCGTCTTGTGCACCTCGGCGCGCGCCGGGGGCACGCCCGCCGTCTCCGCGGCCGTGGAGAGCGCGGCCTCGCCGTTCTGCGTGCTGGTCCACACCTCCACGAAGCCGTCGGGCTTCACCCACGCCGTGCACACCTGCGGCTCCATCGTCGCGTGGTTGAGGTAGGGCGAGGCGTACTCGGCCTCGACCACCTTCGCCGCCGCGGCCATCGCCGCCGCCGCATCTCCCGCCTTGCGCGCCTCGGCGCGGCCCGGGTCGGCGAGCCCGGCGCGGAACATCGCCTCGATGGTCGCGTCCGAGGCCTTCCCGTTGCCGCCCGTGTCCCACTCGACCTTCACCTTCTCCAGGGCCTCGTTGGCGCGCCACCAGCTGTCGGCCACCACGGCGACGAAGTCCTTCTCGCGCACGACCTTCTTCACGCCGCGCTGGCGCAGCGCCTCGGCGTCGTCGACCGACTTCACGGTTCCGCCGAAGACGGGGCACTGCGCGATGGAGGCGTGCAGCATCCCCGGCAGCATCACGTCCGTGCCGAAGACGGGCTTGCCCAGCACCTTGTCGGGGATGTCCAGGCGGTGCAGGGGCTTGCCGGCGATCCGCCAGTCCTTCGGGTCGCGCAGCGTGATCTCCCTGGGCGGCGGGAGCTTCGCAGCCTCGGCGGCCACCTGCCCGTAGCGCAGGTGCCGGCCCGTGGGGCCGTGCGTGATCACGCCCTCGGACACGGTGCACTCGGCGGCCGGCACCTTCCAGCGGGCGGCGGCGGCGGCCACGAGCATCTCGCGCGCCGCGGCGCCCCCTCGGCGCACGTAGTCGTGCGAGCTCCTCACGCCCTGGCTGCCGCCGGTGGACATGGAGCCCCAGGGCCGGCCGCGCTTCACGCTCGCGTTGGGCGAGGCGAACTCGGCGGAGACCTTGTGCCAGTCGCAGTCGAGCTCCTCGGCCACGAGCTGCGCCAGGGCGGTGTAGGTGCCCTGCCCCATCTCGGAGCGGGCGATGCGCACGACCACGCGGTCGTCGGGGTGGATGACCACCCAGGCGTTCACCTCGGTGGCAGGCGCGCCCGAGGCGGCCTGCGCGGCGAAGGGGAACGAGAACTCGAGCACGAACGCGCCGCCGGCGGCGGCCGAGGCGCGCAGGAAGTCGCGGCGGGCGGGGGAGCGGACGGTCATGGCGCTCTCCTCACGGCTTGCCGGCGGTGACGTTGGCCACCGGCGTGGCCGCGGCCGCGGCGTGGATGGCCTTGCGCACGCGCGCGTAGGTGCCGCAGCGGCACAGGTTCGTCATGGCCTCGTCGATGTCCTGGTCGGTGGGCCGCGGCTTCTTCTCGAGCAGGGCCACGGCGGCCATGATCATGCCCGTCTGGCAGTAGCCGCACTGCGGCACCTCGTGCTCGATCCACGCCTTCTGCACGCGGTGCAGGCCGGGACGCGCCAGGCCCTCGATGGTGAGGACCTTGCGGCCCTTGACCTGGCCCACGGTCATGGAGCACGAGCGCACCGGCTCGCCGTCCACCAGCACCGTGCAGGCGCCGCACAGCGCCGCGCCGCAGCCGTACTTGGCGCCCGGAAGGCCCAGGTGGTCGCGCAGCGCCCAGAGCAGCGGCATTTCCGGCTCCACGTCCAGGTTGCGGGCGCGGCCGTTCACCACGAGCTTGATCATGCGAGGTTCTCCCGTCGACGTCGGCGGGCCTGCGGCACGCGGCGCGCGCCCGGGGCCCGCTCGAAAACTATACCGGGAAAGGACCGCCGAAGACGCCTGCGGTTCCGCGTCGCCGCGCGGCGACGGCGTGGCGGCCTACCGGCCCGCCGGTGCGGCGGGAGGGGCGGCCGGGCGGGC
This sequence comes from Pseudomonadota bacterium, assembly GCA_029781595.1. Classification (GTDB taxonomy): domain Bacteria; phylum Pseudomonadota; class Gammaproteobacteria; order Burkholderiales; family Usitatibacteraceae; genus FEB-7. The sequence continues at coordinate 12,979 of JAKOWJ010000227.1, forward strand.
GCCGCGCGTGAAGCCCAGCGCGGACCAGTCGCCGGAGTCGACCGCCTGGCGCAGGACGTTTCGGTAGCGGTCCAGGAGCTGCGCGTCGTAGGGCGAGGCGCCGTAGTAGAACATGTAGTCCGCCAGGCTCCCGACGCCGCAGTGGCCCTGGTAGGCGCAGCCCGAGACCACCACGTTGTTGGACTCGTCGCAGGCGTAGCCGTACTCGCAGGCGAGGAGCATCGCGGCATTGCGGAAGGCGCGCGGCTCGATGGGCTCCTGGTCGGCGCCCAGGCGCACCGTCACGTCGCCGAAGGTGTTGGAGAGCACCCGGCCGGCGATCACCATGGCCTCGGGGTCGCGCGAGCCCAGCGCGGAGCGCAGCGTTTCGAGCTGCGCGTCGTTGAGCGTGGGCCCGCCGGCGCCGCGCCCGGAGGCACGCCTCGCCTGCCACATGTCCTGCTCGACCTGGTAGGCGCGCGCCTTCGGGTCGCCGGCGTTCACGGCGCCCGCGAGCAACGCGGCGAGCTCGCCCTCCGTGGTCGCCAGGCCCTCGAGCCCCTCGCAGGGGTCGGCCATCAGCCGGTCCACGGCCGCCAGGCGCTGCGCGCGCCGCGGGTCGCCCTCGGCGTAGTCGGCCGCGATGCGCTCGCGCCGGCTCTCGAGGAAGCGCCCCTGCGGGCGGCGCACGCCTCCCGCCTTCCGCTCTCCGATGGAAGCGCACTCGCGCAGGATCTTCTGCAGGTAGAACTGGCCCTCCGGCGTGCGGCCCTCCGGCGTGCCGCGCAGGCGCTCGTAGAGCGCCTTGTAGCGCGTGGCCGTGGCGAACTCGCGCTCCAACGCGGAAGCGGCGCCGCCGTGCGCGGCCGGGCGCAGGAAGTTGGGCGCGCGGCCCACGTCCGCCGGCCCGAGGGGCTTCGCGGCCGCGACCGGGGCCGGCGCGGCGGCCTTCGCGGGCGCGGGTGGCGCCTGCGCCGTCGCGGGCGCCGGCGCGGGCCGCAGCAGGTCCCAGGCCAGGGCCGCCACCGCCGCCGCGGCCACGGCTCCCAGCAGGTGCACGCGCCTCAACGCCCGTCCTCGAGGATCATGGCCGCGCCCTTCTCCGCGATCATGTAGCAGGGCGCGTTGGTGTTGCCCGAGGTGATGCGCGGCATGATCGAGGCGTCCACCACCCGCAGCCCGTCGATGCCGCGCACGCGCAGGCGCTCGTCGACCACGGCGCGCGGGTCGGGCCCCATGCGGCAGGTAGAGACGGGGTGGAAGATGGTGGTGCCCAGGTCGCCCGCGGCCTTCACCAGCGCCTCGTCGGACTGCGCCGCCGGGCCGGGGCGCCATTCCTCCGGCGAATAGCGCGCCAGCGCCTGCGAGGCCATGATCCGGCGCGTGAAGCGCATGCCGTCGGCAGCGACCTTCCGGTCCTCGTCCGTCGACAGGTAGTTCAGGCGGATCTCGGGCGCGGCGAAGGGGTCCGGCGAGACGATGCGCACCCAGCCGCGCGAGGTCGGCCGCAGGTTGCACACCGAGGGCGTGATGGCGGGGAACGGGTGCAGCGGGTCGCCGAACTTGTCGAGCGAGAGCGGCTGCACGTGCCACTCGATGTTGGGCGTGGGCTGCGCCGGGTCGCTCCTCGCGAAGGCGCCCAGCTGCGAGGGCGGCATGGTGAGCGGGCCTGTCTTGAAGAGGAGGTACTCCAGGCCCATGGCCGCCTTGCCCAGGAGCGAGTTCACGCGCTCGTTGAGCGTGGTGACGCCGCGCACCTTGAACACCATGCGGATCTGCAGGTGGTCGTGCAGGTCCTCGCCCACGCCGGGCAGGTCGTGCAGCACCGGGACGCCGTGCGCCGCGAGGAGTGCGCCGGGACCCACGCCCGAGAGCTGCAGCAGCTGCGGCGTGCCGATGGCGCCGGCGGCGAGCACCACGGCCTTGCGCGCGTCCACGCTGCCGGGCCCGTGGCCCTCGGCCACGAAGTCCAGGCCGCGGGCGCGGCGGCGGCCGTCCGCCGCCTCGACGCGCACGCGCGTGGCGTGCACACCGGTGCGCACCTCGAGGTTGGGCCGGCCCAGCGCCGGGCGCAGCCACGCGTTGGTGGCGCTCCAGCGCACGCCGCGCTTCTGGTTCATGTGGAAGTAGGCGTTGCCGAAGTTCTCGCCGCGGTTGAACTCGTCGATCTTCGGGATGCCGCACTCCTGCGCGGCCTCGCGCCAGGCGTCCAGGATCTCCCAGCGCACGCGCGGCTCCTCCACGCGCAGTTCGCCCCCCGCGCCGTGGAACTCGCCCGCGCCCGCGAAGAAGTCCTCGTGCCGCTTGAACAGCGGCAGCACCTCGTCCCAGGACCAGCCCGGGTTGCCGAGCGAGGCCCACAGGTCGTAGTCCTCGCGCTGCCCGCGCATGTAGACCATGGCGTTGATCGTGGAGCACCCGCCCAGCACGCGGCCGCGCGCGTAGCCGAGCTGGCGGCCGTTCAGGCCCGGGTCGGGCGCGGACTTGAAGCACCAGTCCGTGCGCGGGTTGCCGATGGTGTAGAGGTAGCCGACCGGGATGGGGATCCAGAACCAGTCGTCCTTCCCGCCGGCCTCGAGCAGCAGCACGCTCGCGCGGCCGTCGGCGCTGAGGCGGTTGGCGAGCAGGCACCCGGCGCTGCCGGCGCCGACGATCACGTAGTCGTATTCACGCATGGCGAGTTACCCGAGCCAAAGGCCGGGACACGGATGAACACGGATGAACACGGATTTCCTGTCTGTTCCCGGTTGGGTACGCCCTGCCAGCTGCATCGAACGCGCCCCGTTCGGCGGGGCGCCTCGAACCGGAAACATCCGTGTTCATCCGTGTTCATCCGTGTCCCTGCTTTACTCAGACCCGGCCCGCCGCGCGGCGCGCCTCGTAGGTCTTGAGGTGCGCGAGGGCGAGGGCGAGGACCGTGTCGTCGATGCCGTGCTTGCGCGCGAGGCCCAGCATGTGGCCGATGATGTGGTCGGCCTCGACGGGCTTGCCGGCCTCCATGTCGCGCAGCATCGAGGCGCTCTGCGGCCCCGGGGTGTTGAGGCGCTCCCTGGCCCACGCGAGGATGCGCTCGCCCGGCGGGTGGCCCTCGGCGGTGGCGATGGCCACGTTGGCGGCGAAGCAGCGGTCGATGGCCTCGCGCCCGCCCGTGGCGGCCAGCACCTCGGCGATGTTGCCGCGGAAGAGGCAGGTGGTGGCCGCGAGCGTGGCCAGGAACGCGACCTTCTCCCACATGTCCTGCAGGATGTCCTCCGACCAGGTCCAGTCGATGCCCGTCTTCGCGATGGCGTCGGCGAAGGCCTTCGCCCGCGCCAACTTCGAGCGGTCCCGCTCGCCGAAGAGCAGGCGGTTGAGCGGCTCCATGTGCTTCACGGTGCCGTCGGCCGCGAGGCTCACGTTGATCTGGCAGGTGCCGCCCATCACGCTCGCCGCGCCGAAGCGCGCGTCCAGCCTGTCCAGGTGCGCGAGGCCGTTGAGCATGGGCAGCACCGCGCAGCCGCCCTGCATGGCGGGGGCGATGGCGTCCATGGCCGAGTCGAGGTCGTAGGCCTTGCAGGTGAAGAGCACAAGGTCGTAGCCGGGCCTGAGCTCTTCGGCCACGACGGTGGTGGCGGCGATCCGCGCGTCGCCCTTGGGGCTCGCGATCACCAGCCCGTCGCGGGCGATCTGCTCGCGGCGCTTCGGCCGCACGAGGAAGGTGGTGTCGACGCCCGCCTGCGCGAGGCGCCCGCCGAAGTAGCCGCCGATGCCGCCGGCGCCGAGAACAAGGAGTTTCATGGGGATCCTGGTCGTGGGAAGTCGAAATCGGGGACGTTCCCCGATTTGCGCAAACCGGGGAACGTCCCCGGTTTTCGCGATTCTAGGCCAGCTCGGCGAAGCCGCGGCGCTTGACCAGCGCGTCGAGCTCCACGAGGGTCTCCAGGAGCTCGCGCATGCGCCCGAGCGGCCAGGCGTTGGGGCCGTCGGACAGGGCCTTCGCGGGGTCGGGGTGCGTCTCCATGAAGACGCCCGCCACGCCCGTGGCCACCGCCGCGCGCGCGAGCACCGGCACGAACTCGCGCTGCCCGCCCGAGGAGGTGCCCTGCCCGCCGGGCAGCTGCACGGAGTGCGTGGCGTCCATCACCACGGGGCAGCCCGTCTCGCGCAGGATGGCGAGCGAGCGCATGTCGGAGACGAGGTTGTTGTAGCCGAAGGAGGCGCCGCGCTCGCACACGAGGATGTTGTCCGCCCCGCTCGCCTCGCGCGCCTTGTCGACGACGTTCTTCATGTCGTGCGGCGCGAGGAACTGGCCCTTCTTGATGTTGACCGGCAGGCCCGCCGAGGCCACCGCGCGGATGAAGTCCGTCTGCCGGCACAGGAACGCGGGGGTCTGCAGCACGTCCACGTGCTTCGCGACTTCGGCGATCTCCGCCTCGGTGTGCACGTCGGTGAGCACGGGCACGCCCAGGGCCTTGCGGACTTTGGCGAGGATCTCCAGGCCCTTCTCCATGCCCGGGCCGCGGAAGCTCCTGCCGCTGGAGCGGTTGGCCTTGTCGTAGGAGCTCTTGAAGATGAACGGCACGCCGAGCGAGCCCGTGATCTCCCGGAGCTGGCCGGCCACGTCCATCTGCAGCTGCTCGCTCTCGACCACGCACGGGCCGGCGATGAGGAAGAGGGGCCGGTCGAGGCCGGCGTCGAATCCGCAGAGCTTCATGGCTTGGGCGATGGATGGAGAGGACGGGAGTTACGCGGGCCAAGAACGGGGACACGGATGAACACGGATGAACACGGATGTTTCCAGGTGTGTCCGGTTCGATGCGCCGTGCCGAACATGGCGCTTTCGATGCAGCCGGCAGGCAGCATGCAACCGGGAACACAAAAAAAATCCGTGTTCATCCGTGTTCATCCGTGTCCCAGCCCTTGGGTCGCATCACTCCCCGCCGCCCGCGAACTCACGCCGCGCCGCCGCCGACCACCTTCAGGCCCGGCTCCGGGACGCGCTTGCGGTGCTGGTCCAGCGCCGCCTTCACGTAGGAGATGAAGAGCGGGTGCCCCGCGCGCGGCGTGGAGGTGAACTCCGGGTGATACTGGCAGCCGAAGAACCACGGGTGGTCGGCCCGCTCGGCCATCTCCACGAGGTTCTCGCTCTGGGTGCGCGCGCTGATCGCGAGGCCCGCGGCCTCCAGGCGCGCGACGTACTGGTCGTTCACCTCGTAGCGGTGGCGGTGGCGCTCGGCGACGACGTCGGCGCCGTAGATGCGGTGCGCGAGCGAGCCCGCCTTCACGTTGCACGGCTGCGCGCCCAGGCGCATGGTGCCGCCGAGGTTGGAGTTGGCGTCGCGCCGCTCGATCCGCCCGTCCTTGTCCTGCCACTCGGTGATGAGCGCCACCACCGGGTGGGGCGTGTCGGGGTCGAACTCCGTGGAGTTGGCGCCCGCCAGGCCGCAGAGGTCCCGCGCCGTCTCGATCACCGCGATCTGCATGCCCAGGCAGATTCCCAGGTAGGGCACCTTGTTCTCGCGCGCGTAGCGCACCGCGGCGATCTTGCCCTCGATGCCGCGCTTGCCGAAGCCGCCGGGCACCAGGATCGCGTCCATGTCCTTGAGCGTCTCGGTGCCCTTCTGCTCGATCTGCTCCGAGTCCACGTAGTGGATGCGCACGCGGGTGCGCGTGTGGATGCCGGCGTGCACCAGCGCTTCCGACAGGCTCTTGTAGGAGTCCTGCAGGTCCACGTACTTGCCGACCATGGCGATGTCGACCTCGTGCTCGGGCTTCTCGAGCGCGTCCACGATGCGGTCCCACATCGACAGGTCCGCCGGGTAGGCGGCCAGGTCGAGCTTGCGGCAGACGATCTCGTCCAGGCCCTGCTTGTGCAGCATCGACGGGATCTTGTAGATGGAGCTCACGTCGTAGCAGGAGATGACGGAGCGGTGGTCCACGTTGGTGAAGAGCGCGATCTTGCGCTTCTCGTCGTCGGGGATGGGCCGCTCGGAGCGGCACATCACGATGTCGGGCTGGATGCCGATGCCGCGCAGCTCCTTCACCGAGTGCTGGGTGGGCTTGGTCTTGATCTCGCCCACGCTCGCCAGGTGCGGCACCAGCGTGAGGTGCATGTAGCAGGTGTTGGTGCGCCCCTCCTCGATGCCCATCTGCCGGATGGCCTCCAGGAAGGGCAGCGACTCGATGTCGCCCACCGTGCCGCCGATCTCGATGATGCCCACCTCCACGTCGCGGCAGGCGGCCTTCACGCTCGCCTTGATCTCGTCGGTGATGTGCGGGATCACCTGCACCGTGCCGCCCAGGTAGTCGCCGCGGCGCTCCTTGTTGATGACGCGCTCGTAGATCTGGCCGGTGGTGAAGTTGTTGAGCTTCCTCATCTTGGCGGAGATGAAGCGCTCGTAGTGGCCCAGGTCCAGGTCGGTCTCGGCGCCGTCCTCGGTGACGAACACCTCGCCGTGCTGGAACGGCGACATGGTGCCCGGGTCCACGTTGATGTACGGGTCGAGCTTGACGAGCGAGACGCGGATCCGGCGGGATTCCAGGATCGCGGCGAGGGAGGCGGCGGCGATGCCCTTGCCGAGCGACGAGACCACGCCGCCGGTCACGAACACGTACTTGGTCATCGGGGAATCCTCGGCAGGAAATTTGCATTTTACCGGGAAGCCGGCCGGCGCGGGGGGCGCCGCGGCGCGCGCGGGCCGCCTCGCGGCGGCCGCGCCCCGTCTTCGAAGGTCCCGCCGCGCTACGGACCGGTCGCGAGCGCCCGGGCCTCGGCCTCGCAGTCCCCCGCGGGCTTCGCGCCGGCCGCCCATGCGGCCAGGACCTCGCGCCGCGCCTCGGCCACCTGCGCCGCGTAGACCGGGTCCGCGTGCAGCCGCGCCACGGTCGCCGCGCCCATGATGCGGCCCGCCTCGAGGTCGCTGCGCCAGTGCACGCCGCACACCACGCGGCTCTCGCCGTAGGCCAGGCCGCGCGCGAGGATCGCGCCGCCGCGCTCCGGCGCCACCTCCGCGAGCGTGAGCGCCCACGCCCAGCCTATGGAGGCGTGCCCGGACGGGTAGGCGTCCGGCTTCATGCGCGCCTCGTCCTTCGGCACGCAGGTCTTCTCCTTCGTCACCATGAACGGGCGCGGGCGCCGGTAGTGGTCCTTGGCCGCGTCCGTGGCGCGGCTCGCGTCCATGCGCACGCGCCGCAGCAGCATGTTGAGGTGCGGGGTCGCCTCGGCGGAGACCGCCAGGCCCAGCGCGCAGGCGAAGTGCCCCGCCGCCTTCGGGAAGCGCAGCTCCGCGTCCTGGGCGGCGAGCCGGCCGCGCGGCCCGTCGCGGAGCGCACGGGCGGCGCGCTCGGCGGCCTCGTCCGCGGCGAGGGCGGCGCTGCCCGCGGCCGGCGGCGGCGGCAGGAGCGCGCGGCTGTCGGGATAGGCGGCCTTGTCGAGATAGCCCGCCACGTAGCCGGGGCGGATCTCGGGAAGCTCCGTGGGCGGCGGCGCGACGGTGGCGCAGCCGGCCGCGAAGGCGAGCAGGACGAAGAGGGGGGAGGACGCGATCCGGCGGGCGCTCTTCATGGCATTCCCTTTCTCGGGCGGGGAGGATGACACCGGGATACGCTCGCCGGGCCGGCCCGGCTTGATCCCGGTCAACGGCCGTGGCTTGCCTGCCGGGAATTGGTAGAGTGGGCGCCAAGACCGGCCCAGGGAGGGTGCCATGACGCAGACCGCGACCGAAGGCGTCTCGCTCGATCTCGCCGGCGAGGACCAGTTCGAGCCCCCCACCGCGGACGACATCGCGGCCGCCGTGCGCCGCCGGCCCCGCGGCGAGGACTGGTACCTCACGCTGGAAGGGCCCGACTGGATCCTGGACGCCACCGCCGCCGGCGACGGGCGCCTGCGACTGGTGATCGAGGAAGGCGAGCGCCGCCGTGAGGCGCGCGTCGACGACGACGATGCACTCCTCACGGACATCTTCGCAAGCGTGCTCGCCGGCGACGGGCGCTGGCCCGGCCTCGCCGGGTGGGAGGAACCGCCGCCGCCCGCGCCCGCGCCGACGGGCATGGCCGCGATCGCGGCGATCCCGGCGCCCGCGCTCGCCGGCATCGGCCTCATGGTCCTCGTCGGCCTCGTGTCCATCTTCCCCGAGAGCTCGCTGCCCGGCTTCGTGCCGGAGGGACTTCGCCCGTCGGGCGCGCGGGTCGCGCTGCTCTTCGCGCTGGCCCTGCCCGGCTTCATCGCGCTCGCGGCGGCGCTCAAGGAGCGCGAGGTGCGCCGCGCGGCCCGGTGGACGCAGGGGCGCGCGGAGATCGTCTCGAGCGGCATCATGCAGGAGCGCATCGAGCGCCACAACGAGGCGACGCGCACGGTCAACAAGCCGGCCGTCGCCTACGAGTTCTCGGTGGGCCTGAAGCGCCACCGCGGCACGCGCATCTCGATCGGCGAGATCGCCGGCGACGATCCCGAGATCCCCCGCATCCTGCAACGCTACAAGGTGGGCGCGAGCGTGCCCGTGTACTACGACCCGGCCAACCCGGGCGACTGCGTCCTCGAGCGCGACCTGCCGGCCGGGTTCGGCGTGATCTACGTATTGGCCGGCGCGCTCGCCGTGATCGCGGTGGGCATCACGCTCGTCTTCCTCCTCTCGGACGACATCTTCCGCGTGCTGGGCCCGTACTTCCCGAAGGGCGCCCACCCGCCGATGGCGGTATTCTTCGCCGGCGCCGCGCTGTTCCTCTTCCTGTTCTTCCTCGCCTCGCGCCGCCACGACGGCCGGGCGGCGGGCTGGTCGCGCGTGGCCGGGCGCGTCGTCGCGAGCCGCGTGGAATCGCGCGTGCCCACGAGCCAGGCGGGGCGCATCCGCCCGACGGTGTACTCGCCCTTCGTGGAGTACGCGTACCGCGTGGGCTCGCAGGAATACCGCGGCAGCCGCCTGGCCCTGGGCGCCGACGTGGCGGCCGGCCAGGCCTGGGCCCAGCGCCGCGCGGCGGCCTTCCCCGAGGGCCGCGAGGTCGTGGTGCACTACAACCCCGCCAACCCCGCCGAGTCGGCGCTCGAGACGCGCGGCAGCCCGGCCTGGGTGCTGCTGTCCTTCGCGTTCGTCTTCGTCGCGCTGGCCGCCTTCTTCGCGACGCACTGACCGGCGCGCGCGGCGGCCGGGCGCCACGCGGCGTGCGAGAATGCGCCGCATGAAGGTCGGCGACCGACACTACCGCAGCCTCTGGTCCGAGGGACCCGGCGGGCCCGTCCACATCATCGACCAGACGGGCCTTCCGCACGTCTTCGCCACGCGCGCCCTCGACTCGCCGGAGGCCGTGGCCGAGGCCATCGTCACCATGCGCGTGCGCGGCGCCCCGCTCATCGGCGTGGCGGCCGCCTTCGGCGTGGCGCTCGCGATTTCGCGCGAGGCCTCCGACGCCGCGCTCGACCGGGCCGTGCGGGCGCTGGCCGCCACGCGCCCGACCGCCGTGAACCTCGCGTGGGCGCTGGCGCGCATGCGCCGCCGCCTCGCGCCCCTTTCGCCCGGCGAGCGGGCGCCGGCCGCCTGGGCCGAGGCCCAGGCCATCGCCGACGAGGACGCCGCGCTCAACGAGGCCATCGGCCGGCACGGCGTGGAGCTGCTCGCGCGCGAGCACGCGGCCCGGGGACGGCCGGTGAACGTGCTCACGCACTGCAACGCCGGCTGGCTCGCCACCGTGGACTGGGGCACCGCGCTCGCGCCCGTGTTCCTGGCGCACGACCGCGGCATCCCGGTGCACGTGTGGGTGGACGAGACGCGGCCTCGCAGCCAGGGCCTGCTCACCGCCTGGGAACTGGCCGGGCACGGCGTGCCGCACACGCTGGTCGCGGACAACGCCGGCGGCCACCTCATGCAGCACGGCCGCGTCGACCTCGTGATCGTGGGCGCCGACCGCGTCACGCGCCGCGGCGACGTGGCCAACAAGATCGGCACCTACCTCAAGGCGCTGGCCGCGCAGGCGAACGCGGTGCCTTTCTACGCGGCCGTGCCCACGCCCACCATCGACTGGGCGGTGGACGACGCGCTCGCCGGCATCCCCATCGAGGAGCGCAGCGGCGACGAGGTTCGCCTGGTGCGCGGCCTGGACGGCGACGGCCGCCCCGCCACCGTGGCCGTCGCGCCGCCCGCCACGCCCGTGGCCAACCCCGCCTTCGACGTGACGCCCGCGGCGCTGGTGAGCGGCATCCTCACCGAGCGGGGCCTGTTCGCTGCGCGCGAGGAGTCGCTGCGCGCGCTGCGCCCCGTGGCCCGCGACGCGGCCGTGGCGCCATGAGCGAGGCGCTGCTGCGCGAGCGGGTGGTGGCCACGGCCCGGCGCATGAACGCGCTGGGCATCAACAACGGCGCCTCCGGCAACGTGAGCGCGCGCGTGGAGGGCGGCTTCCTCGTCACGCCCTCGGGCATCCCGTACGACGCGCTCGCGGCCGCCGACGTGGTGCACGTGAGCCTCTCGGGCCATGCCACCGGGCACCGCGAGCCCTCCAGCGAGTGGCGGTTCCACCGCGACATCTACGCGAAGCGCCCCGAGGCGGGCGCCGTGGTGCACACGCACTCGGCCTTCGCCACCACCCTCGCCTGCCTGGAGCGCCCCATCCCCGCCTTCCACTACGAGGTCGCCTTCGCGGGCGGGGCCGACATCCGCTGCGCGCCCTACCACAGCTTCGGCACGCAGGCGCTCTCCGACGCGGCGCTCGCCGCGCTGGAGGGGCGGCGCGCTTGCCTGCTCGCCCACCACGGCGTCATCGCCTTCGGGGCCGACCTGGACGACGCCCTGCGCCTCGCGGACAAGGTGGAGGCGCTCTCGCGCCTGTACTGGCAGGCCATCCAGGTGGCCGAGCCCGCGCGCCTGGACGACGCCGAGATGGCGCGCACCGTCGAGCGCTTCCGCCACTACGGGCCGCGGGTCGGCGAGGCCTGAGCGGCGCTAGCGGCGGCCCTGCTCGTCGCGGCTGCGATCGCCGCGCGAGCGGTCCCCTCCCCGCTCCGCCGGCGCCTGCCTGTTGCCGGAGGCGTGGGATGGCCCGCCGGAGCCCTGTCCCTGCCGCGTGCCCTGCGTCGTGGCCGGCGCGCTGCGCGAGGATTGCGAACCCTGCGGCGTGGTCCGCCGGTCGCCCTGTGGCGCGGCACCCTGGCTGCGAGACGGCTGGGACGACGGCTGCGGATGCGCGGATCGGTTCGGCTGCGGCTGTGGCTGCGGTGGCGCGGCGCGGGAGGGCGAGGCGTGCGGCGCGAATCCGGAGTGCGGCGCGGGGTGCGCGTCGGGCCTGGGCGCGCGCTCATGCCTGTCCGGGCGCGCCTCGTGCCTGTCCGGGCGCACGTCGTGCCGTTCCGGGCGAACGTCGTGCCGGTCCGGACGCGGGTGCGCGTGGCGATCCTCGGCGCGCTTGCGCTCGATGAAGGCGTGGCGCTCGCGCACCACCTCCGGGCGCATCTCGTGGCGGTACCAGTCGTGGCGGTGCCAGGCGTGCGATCGGTCCCACTCGCGCCAGTGCGAGTGGAAGTCGCGGTACGGGATGTGGCGGTATCCGGACGGCAGATAGAGGGCGTAGTCGGGTGGCACGCCCGCCACGAAGCCCGGCACGAACCGCGCCTCGATCCAGCCCCAGGGCCCGGCGTAGTCGGCGGCGCGGTACCACGCCCCGGCATGGAACCGGTACCACCAGCCGCCGTGGAAGTAGACCCCGTAGGTGCGCGGCACCATGTACACGTAGGCGTCGCCGCTCGGCACCACCACCATCGTGGGCGACCCGGAGAAGGCGAGCGGCGGCGGCGCTTCCGCGTAGCCGGACTGCGCCACCTGAACCTCGGGCGGCGCCCCGTTCAGGGTGTCGAGAATGGTGCCGATTCTCTCCAGCTCCCGCTCCCAGCCGGCGGCGGCGGGCAGCGCGAGAGTGGCGAAGGCGGCCGCGAGGCCGAATCCCGCGAGGCGTGCGCGTTTCATGGGCGTCCTTTCCCTGTTCTTTTCGGGACGGGCGCGGAAGGAACCTTCCGCTCCCCCGCCAGTCCAGCCTAGGAGCCGCCCCCCGGCCGGACTTGACCGGGGTCAAGCGCCGCGCCCGCCGTGCAGCCCACCGGCGTGACAGCGGTAACAGGGTTCCTGAGCGCAAGTGCAAGGTCGGGCGCGGGAATGCCTGTGCAATAATCGTCGGCTCGAACACCATGCGGGCGGCCACGCCGCGACGGCCCGCGCGTCCTGGAGGAAGGAACATGCAAGCCCAAGTCTCGCCCGTCCCGGGCGCCGCGCCCACGCGCAACGCGAAGCTCCTGCGCTGGGTCGCCGAGATCGCCGCGCTCACCCAGCCCGAGGCCATCCACTGGTGCGACGGCTCCGACGAGGAGTACGACCGCCTCTGCGGCGAGCTCGTCGCGGCCGGCACGTTCCGGCGGCTGGACGACAAGCTGCGCCCCAACTCCTACCTCGCGTGGTCCGACCCGTCCGACGTCGCGCGCGTCGAGGACCGCACCTTCATCTGCTCGAAGTCGAAGGACGACGCCGGCCCGACCAACAACTGGGTCGAGCCCGGCGAGATGCGCGCCACGCTGCACGGCCTGTTCAAGGGCTGCATGCGCGGCCGAACGATGTACGTGGTGCCCTTCAGCATGGGCCCCATCGGCTCGCACATCTCGCACATCGGCGTCGAGATCTCCGACAGCGCCTACGTGGCGGTCAACATGAAGCTCATGACGCGCATGGGCGCGGCGGTGCTGGCCACGCTGGGCGATCACGGCGACTTCGTGCCCTGCGTGCACTCGGTGGGCGCGCCGCTCGCCGCCGGCGCGAAGGACGTGCCCTGGCCCTGCAACCGGGACCACAAGTACATCGTCCACTTCCCGGAGGACAAGGAGATCTGGTCCTTCGGCTCCGGGTACGGCGGCAACGCGCTGCTGGGCAAGAAGTGCTTCGCGCTGCGCATCGCCTCGGTGATGGGCCGCGAGCAGGGCTGGCTCGCCGAGCACATGCTGATCCTGGGGGTGGAGTCGCCCGAGGGCGTGAAGCACTACGTGACCGCGGCCTTCCCCAGCGCCTGCGGCAAGACCAACTTCGCGATGCTCATCCCGCCGCCGGCGTTCAAGGGCTGGAAGGTGACCACCATCGGCGACGACATCGCCTGGATCAAGCCCGGCGAGGACGGGCGCCTGCACGCCATCAACCCCGAGGCCGGCTTCTTCGGCGTGGCGCCCGGCACCGGCTACGACACCAACCCCAACTGCATGGAGGCCATCAAGGCCGACACCATCTTCACCAACGTGGCGCTCACGCCCGAGGGCGACGTGTGGTGGGAGGGGATGACCAAGGAGCCGCCGCCGAAGCTCACCGACTGGACCGGCAAGGAGTGGACGCCGGGCTGCGGGCGCCCCGCGGCGCACCCCAACTCGCGCTTCACCGTGTCCGCCACGCGCTCGCCGTCCATCGACCCCGCCTGGGACGATCCCAACGGCGTGCCCGTCTCCGCGTTCATCTTCGGCGGAAGGCGCTCGTCCACCGTGCCCCTGGTCGCCGAGGCGGCCACGTGGGACGAGGGCGTGTACATGGCCGCCACGCTGGGCTCGGAGACCACCGCGGCCATCGTCGGCCAGGTGGGCGTGGTGCGCCGCGACCCCTTCGCGATGCTGGCGTTCTGCGGCTACAACATGAGCGACTACTTCGCGCACTGGATCGAGATGGGGCGCAAGGTCGCGATGCCGCCGCGCATCTTCATGGTGAACTGGTTCCGCAAGGGCGAGGACGGCAGGTTCCTCTGGCCGGGATACGGCGAGAACATGCGCGTGCTCAAGTGGATCGTCGAGCGCGTGGAGGGCATCGCCGACGCCGAGCGCACGCCCGTGGGCTTCGTGCCCAAGCACCGCGACCTCGACTGGCAGGGCCTGGAGGGCTTCGCCGCCGAGCGCTACCTCGCCATCTCCGCCATCGACCGCTCGATGTGGAAGCAGGAGATGCCCCTGCACCGGGAGTTCTTCGACAAGCTCGGCAGCCGGGTGCCTCCGGCGATGCGCGCGCGCTTCGAGTCGCTGGCCGGCGCGCTGGGCTGATCCCCGCGGGGGCCGCGGTGCGCCTCGCCGACCTGGAGACGCCGCGCCTCGTCCTCGAGGCCGGGCGCATGGAGGCCAACGTCGCGCGCCTGAAGGCGCGCCTGGCGGGGCTGGGCGTGGCGCTGCGCCCGCACGTGAAGACCTGCAAGAGCGTGGAGGTCGCCCGCGCCATCGTCGGGGACCAGGCCGGGCCGATCACGGTCTCGACGCTTCGCGAGGCCGAGCACTTCCTCGAGAACGGCTTCACGGACATCCTCTACGCCGTGGGCCTCGCGCCCGGCAAGCTCAACCACGTCCTCGCCCTTCGCCACCGCGGCGCCGACCTCGCGGTGGTGGTCGACAGCGTGGAGGCCGCGCAGGCCGTGGCCGCGCGCGCCGAAGGCATCCCGGCGCTCATCGAGGTGGACTGCGACGGCCACCGCGCGGGCGTGAAGCCCGCCGACCCCCTGCTGCTGGACATCGCGCGCGCCCTGGCCCGCGGCGCCGAGCCGCGCGGCGTCATGACCCACGCGGGCGACTCGTACAACTGCCGCGGCGCGGAGGCGATCGCCGGGATGGCCGAGCGCGAGCGCGACGCCGTGGTGCGCAGCGCGGCGCTGCTGCGCTCGGCCGGCTTCGCCTGCCCCGTGGTGAGCGTGGGCTCCACCCCCACCGCCACCTTCGCGCGCTCGCTGGAGGGCGTGACGGAGGTGCGCGCCGGCGTCTTCGTGTTCCACGACCTGGTGATGGCGGGCCTCGGCGTGTGCGGCGTCGAGGACATCGCGATCTCGGTGCTCGCCACCGTCATCGGGCACCAGCGCGACAAGGGCTGGATCATCACGGACGCGGGCTGGATGGCCCTGTCGCGCGACCGCGGCACGTCGCGCCAGGCCGTCGACCAGGGCTACGGCCTGGTGTGCGCCGAGGACGGGCGCGTGCTCGGCGACCTCGTGGTGGCGGACGCCAACCAGGAGCACGGCATCGTCGCGCGGCGCGACGGCTCGCCCTTCGACGTCACGCCCTGGCCCGTGGGCACGCACCTTCGCATCCTGCCCAACCACGCCTGCGCCACCGCGGCGCAGCACGACGCCTACCAGGTCGTCCGCGCGGGAGACGATCTCGTCGCGCGGTGGCCCCGCTTCAACGGCTGGTGAACGGAGACGATCCATGAGGACCCTCGAATCGGTGACGGCGCCGGGGCTGGAGAAGCCCGCGGGCCACTACTCGCACGCCATCGTCCACGGCGGCATCGCATACCTCGCGGGCCAGCTGCCGCGCGTGCCGGGCGACCCCGACCGCCGGCCCGGCACGATCGAGGAGCAGACGCGCCAGGTGCTGCTCAACGTCGACGAGGCGCTGCGCGCCTGCGGCAGCCGGCGCGACCGGGTGCTGCGCTGCACGGTCTTCGTCGCCGACATCGCGCACTGGCCCGCCGTCAACCGCGTGTACGCGGAGTTCTTCGGCGAGCACCGCCCGGCGCGCTCCGTGGTGCCGGTGAACGAGCTGCACCACGGCTACGCCATCGAGGTCGAGGTCACGGCGGCGGTGGACCCGTGATCGAGCAGGCCGTCGCCGCCCGCGCCGGCGGGCTCGTGCAAACGCTCCTCGAGAGCGTGCGCATCCCCTCGGTCAGCCTCACGGGACAGGGCATCGCCGAGCAGGTGGCCTTCCTGCGCGCGCGGCTCGAGCGCTGGGGCTTCGCCGTGGAGGTGCACGAGACGGCCTCGCAGCCCATCGTCTACGCCGAGATCGGCCCGCGCGAGGCGCCCTTCACCTGGCTCACCTACGGGCACTACGACGTGTACCCCGCCGACGCGATGGCCGAGGGCTGGCGCACGGATCCCTTCGAGCCCGTGGTGGACGGCGACCGCATCTGGGGCCGCGGCACCGGCGACAACAAGGGCCAGCACCTGGCGCTCCTGGGCGCCATCGCCCTCTGGCGCGAGCTGCGCGGCGAGCTGCCCGTGCGCGTGAAGGTGATCCTGGAGGGCGACGAGGAAACCGGCAGCGGCCCGTTGCCCGGCTTCGTCGAGGCGAATCGCGACCGCCTGGCCGCGGACCTCGTGTGCTACTCCGACGGGCCGATGTTCCCCAACGACCAGCCCGTGCTGCTCATGGGCGTGCGCGGCATCCTGGGGCTGGAGTTCGTGGCCACCGGCGCGAAGCGCAACCTGCACTCGGGCAACTTCGGGGGCGTCGCGCCCAACCCCACGCTGGACCTCGTGCACCTGCTCGCGGAAATGGTCGATCGCCAGGGCCGGCTCGTGGTGCCGGGCGCGGGCTACGCGGACGTCACCGTCACGCCCGCCGAGGCCGCGGCCGTCGCGGCGCTGCCGGTGGACCGCGCCGGCGTCGAGGCGAGCCTGGGCGTGGCGCCCGCCGTCCCCGATTCGGAGTTCCACGAGCGCCTCATGCTGCGCCCGTCGTTCAACGTCTCGGGCCTGGCCGCCGGCTACGCGGGCGCCGGGCAGAAGTCGGTGATCTACCGCGAGGCGCTCGCCAAGGCGGACATCCGCCTGGTGGGCGGGCAGGACCCGGCGCAGGTGCTCGCCGCCGTGCGGGCCTTCGCCGCGGCCCGCGGCTACCCGGGCATCGAGATCCGGCCTCTCAAGGCGACGCCGGCCTCGCGCACGCCGCTGGAGCACCCCCTGGTGCCGCGCGTGAAGGCGGCGGTGGCGCGCGGCTTCGGGCGCGAGCCGCTGGTGGTGCCCAGCCTGGGAGGCACGACGCCCGACTGGGTGTTCACGCGGCTGCTCGGGCTGCCCTCGATCGTGGTGCCGCTCGCGCCCTACGACGAGAACAACCACGCCCCCAACGAGTCGACGAAGGTCTCGCTCTACCTCGCGGGCGTGCGCACCGGGCTCGCGCTGCTGGAGTCGCTCGCGGCCCGCTAGTCCGGCGCGCGCGTGAGGACCAGCTCGGCCCGCGCGCGACGGTCGAGCAGCACGACGCGGTCGTCGGCCACCTTCGCCACGCGCCACTCGTGCAGCGTCTGGCCGCCGCGCGTCACCGAGAGGTTGCGGCCCGCGAGGCGCCAGCGCCCCCCGAGGATGGAGGGCCGCGCCTGCCGCCACGAGCTGAAGCGGCGCCCCTCGCGCCCGATGCCGAAGGCGAGCTCCTCGTCGGGGCAGGCGCCCTCGCAGGTCCAGCGGCCCACCAGCGCGGCCTCCGCCCCGCTCGCGAGGCGCGCGAGGCGCCCCGAGAAGCCGCAGGCCGCGCCGTGGAACGCGAGGCACTCCGACTCCTCGATCGTGGCCCCCCGCCCGTCGGGGTCGAAGACCACCGTCACGCGGCAGCGCTCCGCGCCCTTCGCGGGCTCCAGCGGCGCGAGGGCCAGCGTGCGGCCCGTGAGGCGCCCGCGTCCCGCGAAGGCTCCCGCGCAGCCCGGCAGGCCCACGCCGGCGCGCGCGGTCGCGAGCCCCGTGCGCGCGTCGATCGCCGGCACGCGCAGCTCGATCTCCCCCTCGCCCTGCCCGAGGAAGAAGCCGCTGTAGCGCGCGACGTCGGCCGCGGCGGCGGGCAGCGCGCCGGCCGCGAGGCAAAGGGGCACGGCGCGGCAGGCGGCGGTGAGGCGCATGCGGTCCCTCCCTTCGGGTCGCCCGGCGGGCGCCGGGTGCGTCACGGTATCATCCGGGCGGCGGCGCCGTGAAGCCCGCGCGCGCCCGGGAGAGACCATGAGCACCTCGCTTCGCCTGTCGGAGAAATGGTTCAAGCGCGGCCTGTGGCTGGTGGCGTTCGTCTTCGCCGGCTTCCTGATCGGCCTGGGCAGCACGGTCGTGGGCGACCTGCCCAAGGTCGAGACGCGCGCGCGCCTCGACGACTACCTCGACCGCGCCGAGGCCGACCGGCTGCGTGCGGAGGTCAAGCGCGCCCGCGCCGCCGGCCGCCAGGCCCGCGAGGCGCTGGCGCAGGCGCAGCTCAAGCTCAACGTCGCCCAGTCCGACAGCCGCGCGGCGGGCGACGCCTTCAACGCCTGGCTCGCCACGCGCCGCGCCACCGAGCGCAGCGACCGCGACACCGAGCTCGTCGAGCGCACCGCGGCGCTGGAGAAGCTGCGCCAAGCGCAGCGCGAGGCGCAGGCCGCCGTGGAGGCCGAGCAGCAGGCGGCGCTCGACGCGACGCAGGCCGAGGGCCGCGCGCAGGCGCGCCTCGCGGACATGGAGTCCGAGGCCCGCGGGCGCTTCGAGTCCGCGGAGCGCGCGCAGGAGCTGCGCGTCTTCGGCTACCGCCTCGCCCTCACGCTGCCGCTGCTCGTCGTCGCGGGCTGGCTCTTCGCGCGGAAGCGCAAGGGCACCTGGTGGCCCTTCGTGTGGGGCTTCATCCTCTTCGCGGCCTTCACGTTCTTCGTCGAGCTGGTGCCCTACCTGCCCAGCTACGGCGGGTACGTCCGCTACGCCGTGGGCATCGTCGTCACCGTGCTCGTGGGCCGCCAGGCCATCGTCGCCATGAACCGCTACCTCGAGCGCCAGCGCGCCGCCGAGGCCCAGCCCGACGCCGAGCGCCGCCGCGAGCTGGGCTACGACATGGCCCTCGCGCGCCTGGCCAAGGGCGTGTGCCCGGGCTGCGAGCGCCTGGTGGACCTGAAGAACGAGCGCATCGACTACTGCCCGCACTGCGGCATCGGCCTCTTCGACCGCTGCGCCGCGTGCAACGAGAGGAAGAGCGCCTTCTCGCCCTTCTGCCACGCCTGCGGCTCGCCGGCCCGCCCCGCCGGGGCCGCGGCCGCCGGCTGATCCCCGACCCGCAACGCAAGGAACCCCACGACATGGAATACCGCAGCCTCGGCCGCAGCGGCCTGAAGGTCTCCCCCCTGTGCCTCGGCACGATGATGTTCGGCGACCGCACCGACTACCAGGAGGCCGCGCGCATCGTGGGCTCGGCGCGCGAGGCGGGCGTGAACTTCATCGACACGGCCGACATGTACGCGAAGTGCGAGTCCGAGCGCATCGTCGGCAAGCTCATCGCCTCCGACCGCGACCACTGGGTGCTCGCCACGAAGGTCGGCAACCCCACGGGCGAGGGGCCCAACGAGCGCGGCACGGGCAGGAAGCGCCTGCTGCAGGCCATCGACCAGAGCCTCGCGCGCCTGGGCACGGACCACGTGGACATCTACTACCTGCACAAGGACTTCGCCGAGATCCCGCTGGAGGAGACGGTCGGGACGATGGGCGACATCCTCGCCTCGGGCAAGGCGCGCTATTTCGGCGTGTCGAACTTCCGCGGCTGGCGCATCGCCGAGGTGGTGCGCGTGTGCGGCGAGCTGGGCGTGGCGCGCCCCGTCGTCTGCCAGCCCTACTACAACGCCTTCAACCGCCAGCCCGAGGCCGACATCCTGCCCGCCTGCCACCACTACGGCATCGGCGTGGCGCCCTACAGCCCGCTCGCGCGCGGCGTGCTGCTGGGCAAGTACGCGCCGGGCGAGGCGCCGCCGGAAGGCACGCGCGCCGCGCGCAACGACAAGCGCATCATGGAGACGGAGTGGCGGCCCGAGTCGCTCGTGCTCGCGCAGCGCCTGAAGGCGCACGCGGCCGCCAAGGGGCTCACGCCCACGCAGTTCGCCTTCGCCTGGGTGCTCGCCAACCGCATCGTCTCCAGCGTCATTGCCGGCCCGCGCACGCTGGAGCAGTGGCAGGCCTACGTCGACGCCGTCGGCACGCGCCTGGACGCCGAGGACGAGGCGCTCGTCGAGTCGATGGTGCGCACGGGGCACCCGTCGACGCCGGGCTACAACGACCCGGCCTACCCGCTCACCGGGCGGCTCGTGGCCTGACACGCGGCCGTCAAGGCCGTTTCACATTCGCTCGCTACCCTGCCGGGGAATCGCATCGCGATCCCCGGCGGCCTCCCCTGGCGGCCGGGACTACCCGTCCCCGATCCCAGGAGAGCCCTCCATGCCTCGCCCGCACGACGCCTCGCGCCGTCACGCCCTCAAGACCCTCGTCGGCGTTCCCCTGTTCCCGCTCGCCGCCTCGCCCCTGGCCGCCTCGCTGGCCGCCTGCTCCAACATGAACGGGAAGCCCGGCTTCGTGAGCGGCGCCTTCAAGGCGATGGCCGCGCCCACACTCGCCAACCCCGCCGCGATGGCCACCACCACGGTGGGCTCGGGCTTCGTCACGACCTGGTCCGACGGCTCCACGCAGGAGTACGCGCTGAGCTACGAGAAGTTCTTCATCACGGGCGCCAAGGTCGCCAACGGCAGCGGCGGCACGGTGGTCGCTGGCGGCTACTGGGACATCCACAACCAGCCCATCGTCGATCCCACGGACGCGGGTGGCCGGCAGTTCTACTCGGACTGCCCGGACGGGATGACGCTCACCACGCTGGCCAGCCCGACGGTGGCCGGCGTCAAGGGCAACACGGTCTTCGCCGTCGTGCAGTTCGAGTAAGTCACGCGCAACCGCGCCGGCGCCTCCATGTACGGCCTGCTGCCCTCGCCCATCGCCGTGCTCACGCTGGACCAGGACAAGAGCACCGGCAAGCTCTCGCTCGTGAAGTACCACAACGTGGACACGAGCGGCGTGAAGGGCCTGTGGATCACCTGCGGGGCGAGCCTGTCGCCCTGGGGCACGCACCTCTCCAGCGAGGAATACGAGCCGGACGCGACGGTGATCCCCAACGCCCAGCTGCGCGCCTTCAGCCAGAACCTCTTCGGCGATCCGGACGCGGCGAGCCCATACGACTACGGGCACCTGCCGGAGGTGACGGTGAAGCCCGACGGCACCGGCACGATCGCCAAGCACTACTGCCTGGGCCGGATCTCCCACGAGCTGGTGCAGGTGATGCCGGACGAGCGGACCGTCCTCATGGGCGACGACGCGACCAACGGCGGCCTCTTCCTGTTCATCGCAGACAAGGCGAAGGACCTCTCCGCGGGCACGCTCTACGTGGCCAAGTGGACGCAGACCTCGGGCACGGGCCCGGGCTCGGCCACGCTCTCGTGGATCAAGCTGGGCTCGGCCACCAGCGCGGAGATCAAGGCGCTGGTCGCCGGCGGCATCCGGGCCGCCGACATCCTGGACGTGAAGAAGGCCGACCCGCAGGACGCGACCTACACGAAGATCCCCTACGGCGGCTCGTACAACTGGGTGAAGGTGAAGCCCGGCATGGAGAAGGCGGCCGCCTTCCTCGAGACGCACCGCTACGCCGCGCTCATGGGCGGGAGCCTGGGCTTCACCAAGATGGAGGGCACCACCGTCAACGCGAGGGACAAGGTGGCCTACAGCGCGATGTCGCGCATCGAGTCGAGCATGCTCAACGGCTCGGGCGACGTGAAGGTGGAGGGCCCGTATTCGGGCGCCGTCTACGCGCTGAACCTCAGGGGCGGGCAGTCCGACCGCGCGGGCGCGGCCATCGCGAGCGAGTGGGTGCCGGTGGACATGGCCGCCGTGCCGGCGCTGGTGAGCGAGGACCTGGGCGGCGGCAAGCTCAGGCAGCAGGACGCGCTGGGCAACTACGCCAACCCGGACAGGATCGCGACGCCCGACAACCTCAAGTTCTCCGAGAAGCTGCGCACGCTCTTCATCGGCGAGGACAGCAACACGCACGTGAACAACTTCCTGTGGGCGTACGACGTCGACACGAAGAAGCTCTCCCGCCTGCTCTCCTGCCCGGCCGGGGCGGAGTCCACGGGCCTGCACGCCGCGGACGAGGTCAACGGCTTCACCTACGTGCTCAGCAACTTCCAGCACCCGGGCGACTGGGAGGTCTCGCGCGACGCCAACGGCAACGTGACCGGCGGCCTGCACTCGGTGGTGATCGGCGTGCTCGACCCGCTGGTGCGCGCCAACTACGACGACCGCTACGGCGCGGCCGTCGGCTACCTCGCGGGCCTGCCCGTGATGGGCGGCGACTGAGCCCTCGCGGCGGCGGGCGCCCTGGCGGGTCAGAACCTCGCCACGACGGCGTCCGCCGCCTTCACCTGCGGCAGCTTTCCCCTGGGCGCCAGGAACTGGATCGTGAGGCGGCCCTTGCGCACGGTGAGCGCGCCGTTGATGTCCGTCCACACCGCGTCGTCGCCGATCCCCGAGATGTCGCTGTAGGCGCCCTTCGGCAGCCGCCCCTTCCACGGGCCCGTCTCGCCGGCGACCATGAGGTTGTCGCGGTAGGCCTCGAGCTCCGCCGCGGCCTTCTTCGCGTCGGCCGCGACCGCGACGCTGAACGCGAGCCCCGGCGCGCCGCCCCCCACGGCGTACTGGCACATCACCAGGTGCGCGTGCACCTTCGAGACCGTGCGCTTCACCTGGCCGGGCGCCGCGCCCAGGAGCTTCGCGGCGTCGGCGGCGGAGAAGCCGCCGCAGTCGGCCGGATCGCCCGCGGCGGCGGCGGGCAGGGCCGCGAGGACGGCGGCGGCGAGCAGTGCATGGGAGCGCTTGGCGGTCATGGGACCCTCCCCGCCGGCGAAGGAGAAGCCGGACCGGCCGAGGATTGCACCGGCGCCCGGCGCCGTCAAACGCGAACCCTTTGGAAATCTACGCGGCCGCGGCCCCCACGACGCGGTTGCGGCCGCCGCGCTTGGCCTCGTACAGGCGCGCGTCCGCCGCGGCGAAGACGCGGTCCCAGTCCGTGCCGTCCTCGGGGAACCGTGCGAGGCCCCCGCTCAGCGTGACGGCGAGCGCGGCCCCGTCGCGCACCAGGGGCGTGGCGCCGACCACCTCGCGCAGCCGGTCGGCGGCGGTCGACTCGCCGCCGGACTGGTGGCCGCACATCATCACCACGAACTCCTCGCCGCCCAGGCGCCCCAGCACGTCCTCGGTGCGCTTGGCGCCCCCGAGCACGCGCGCCACGTGGCGCAGCAGCGCGTCGCCCGCGAGGTGGCCGTGCGCGTCGTTCACCCGCTTGAAGCGGTCGACGTCGAAGACGGCCAGCGCGAAGCCCATGCCCGTGCGCGACCAGCGCGCCGCCTCCTCCTCGAAGCGGGCGACGATGGCGCGCCGGTTGGGCAGGCCCGTCAGCGGGTCCGTGAACGCCATGCGGGCGATGGCCGCCTGCACCAGCCTCACCTCGACCCACAGCAGGCCGAAGGTGGCGCCCACGCCGAGCAGCACCTGGGCGATGGCGAAGGACGAGACCACCACGTCGAGCCGCTCGCGGTCCACGGGCTCCGCCAGGAGCGAGGGCATCGCCAGCACGCGAAGCCACCACACCGCCACGGCCGCGAGCAGCGTGGCCGCCACGAACCGGGCCGCGCGCGTCGCGTCGGGCGTCGGATCGCGCAGGAGCCGCACGCCCCCGTAGCCGAACACGAGCGAGGCGAACACCGTGGGCGCGACGAAGTTGGCGAGCAGGCTCGACTGCGCGACGAAGTTGCCCGCCGCGAGGGCCACGGCGGTGAGCGCGAGGCCCGGGCCCCACCACGCGGCGCTCAGCCGCGCCCGCCCGTAGTGCAGCGCGCCCTGGATGGCGAGCACGGCGGAGGCGGCGATGAGCGTGTTGCCCAGGAACGCCGCGACGGGCCTGGGCAGCGCGAGGCCCAGCGTGAGCGCAAGGCCCGCCGCGTAGGCGAGCATCCCCCGCCCCCAGCCGCGCAGGCCCGGCGAGCCGCTCGCGCCGCGCGCCGCCGCCAGGCACAGCGCGCCCAGCAGCGCGTGCACGCACAGCAGCGCGAGGACGAGGAACTGGGCGCGGGCCACGCGCGGCTCAGGCGACGGCGGCGACGGCGATGATCTCCACCTTGTAGGCGGGGTTGGCCAGCCGCGCCTCGATGGTGGCGCGCGCCGGCGTGTGCCCCGGCACGACCCAGCGCTCCCACACCGAGTTCATGGCCGCGAAGTCGCCCATGTCCGGCAGCACGATCTGCGCGAAGAGCAGGCGGGACTTGTCGCTGCCGGCCTCGGCGAGCAGGCGGTCGATGGCGGCGAGGACCTGCTCGGTCTGGCCGATGATGTCGCGGGTCATGTCCGCCGCCACCTGGCCGGCGAGGTAGATCGTGCCGCCGTGCACGACCATCTCCGAGAGTCGGTGGGCCACGTGGTGTCGCTGGATCGTCATGCGCGTTGTCTCCGGGTCGGAAGGAAGGGGGGCGCTACTCGTCGAACGTGCGCACGCGGGCGGCGAAGCCGGCGGCGGCCAGGGCCGCGACGATCTCGCCCACGTGCTCGTGGCTGCGCGTCTTGAGGACGAGGTCCACCTCGGCGTTCTGCACCGCGAGGTGCGTGAACGCGCGCTGGTGGTGGACCTCCTCGATGTTGGCGTTGAGCTCGGCGATGCACGCGGTCACCTTCGCGAGCGCGCCGGGCAGGTCGCGCACCTCCACGCGCACCCGCGCCAGGCGCCCGGCGCGCACCATGCCGCGCTCGATGATCTCGGAGAGCACCAGGGGGTCGATGTTGCCGCCGGTGAGCACGAGCCCCACGCGCCGGCCGCGGAAGCGCGCCGGCTCGCGCAGGATGGCCGCCAGGCTCGCCGCGCCGGCGCCCTCCACGACGGTCTTCTCGATCTCCAGCAGCAGCACGATGGCCTGCTCGATGTCGCCCTCGTCCACGAGCGCCACGTCCGAAACCAGGCGCGCGGCGATCTCGCGCGTGAGGCGCCCCGGCTCCTTCACGGCGATGCCCTCGGCGATCGTGGAGGCGCCGAACACGGCCGGCGTCCCGCGCAGCGCATGGTGCATGGAGGGAAAGCGCGCCGTCTGCACCCCCATCACCTCGATGGCGGGCTTGACCGCCTTGGCGGCCGTGGCCATGCCGGCGATGAGGCCGCCGCCGCCCACCGGCACGAGCAGCAGGTCCAGCTCCGGCCGCTCGCGCAGCATCTCGAGGGCGATGGTGCCCTGGCCGGCGATCACCCGCTCGTCGTCGTAGGGATGCACGAGCGTGAGGCCGCGGCTCTCGGCGAGGGCGAGCGAGTGCGCCTTGGCCTCGTCGAAATTCTCGCCGTGCAGGATCACCTCGGCGCCGTGGCGGCGCGTGTGCTCGACCTTCACGAACGGCGTGTGGCGCGGCATCACGATGGTGGCGGGGATGCCGAGGCGCGCGGCGTGGTAGGCCACGCCCTGGGCGTGGTTGCCGGCCGAGCAGGCGATGACGCCGCGCCGCGCCGCCCCGGGCGCGAGCGAGGCCAGCTTGTTGAGCGCGCCGCGCTCCTTGAACGAGGCGGTGAACTGGTGGTTCTCGAACTTGAGGTGGATCTCGGCCCCGGTGATCTCCGAGAGGGTGCGCGAGTGCAGGCAGGGCGTGTCCACGACCTGCCCGTGCAGGGTGGCGGCCGCGGCGCGGATGTCCTCGAGGCTGACGCTCATGGCGCCATTGTCCGCGATTTCGCGGCCGCGATCAGGCGCCGCCCGGGCCCGCCGCCGGCGCCCCCGCGGGACCCGCGGCCAGCGCGCGGTCGACGGCCTGGGCGAGGGCCTCCACCGTGCTGGGCTTGAGGAGCACCTGGGCGATGCCCAGGCCGCGGGCCGCGTCCTCGTCCTCCGCGCGCACGTAGCCGGAGGTGAGGATGACCGCAGCGGCCGGGTTGGCCTCGCGCACCGCCCGCGCGAGCTCGAAGCCCGTGAGCCCGGGCATCGCGAGGTCCGTGACCACCACGTCGAAGGCCGACGGGTCGGCGCGGTAGCGCGCCAGCGCCTCGCGCGGATCGGCGAACGCCGTCACCTCGTGGCCCAGGCGGCCCAGCGAGCGCGTGATGAGCCGGACGATGGCGTCCTCGTCGTCGACGTAGAGCACGCGCACGCGCCGACCCGGCGTGGCCCGCGGCTCGGGCGCCGGGGGCGGGGCGGCCGGCTCGCCGGCCGACGGCAGGCCCACGCGGAAGGTCGTCCCGCGCCCGGGCTCGCTCTCGACGGCGATGGTGCCACCGTGGCGGGTCACGATGCCGTGCACGACGGACAGCCCCAGCCCCGTGCCCTCCCCCTGCGGCTTGGTGGTGAAGAAGGGGTCGTAGATGCGCTCCAGCAGCGCCGCGTCCATCCCGCACCCGGTGTCGGAGACGCGCAGGCGCACCTGCCCGTCCGCCCCGGGCTCGAGGGCGATCTCGATGCGCCCGGCGGCGCGCCCGATGGCGTGCGCGGCGTTGGTGGCGAGGTTCACGATCACCTGGTGGATGTCGGTGGGATCGATCGCCACGGCCGGCAGCGCCTCGGGCAGTCTCGCGCGGATCTCGATCATGGCCGGAAGCGTCGCGCGCACGAGCTGGACCGCCTCCTGCACCACCGGCCGCAGGTCCACCGGGCGGCGCTCGCCCCGCGGCGGCCGGCTGAAGGCGAGGATGCGCCCCACGAGGACGCTCGCGCGGTGGCCCGCGCGCTCGATCTCCGCGATGGCCTCGGCCGCGGCGTGGCCGGCCGGCAGCAGGCCCGCCGCCAGCCGGGCGTTGCCCTGGATGGCGTAGAGGATGTTGTTGAAGTCGTGGGCGATGCCGCCGGCCAGCGTGCCCAGCGACTCGAGCTTCTGGCTGCGCAGCATGGCCGCCTCGGCGAGCCGGCGCTCGGTCACGTCCTGCGTCGTGCCCGTCACCTCCACGAGCGCGCCGTCGCCGTCGCGGCGCGCCTGCGCGCGCTCGCGCACCCAGCGCGTCGCGCCTCCCGTCACGATCCGGTGCTCGAAGTCCACGGTCTCGCCGCGCAGGGCGGCGCGCCAGGCGTGCGCGGCCGGTCGGCGGTCGGCGGGGTGCACGAGCGCGAGGAACGCCCGCGGCGTGATCGCCGTCCCGGACGCGAGCCCGAAGATGCGCAGCGTCTCCGCGCTCGCCTCCACGCGCCCCCCGGCGGGCAGGACGTGCCAGCTCCCGGTGTGCGCCACCGCCTGCGCCCGCCGCAGCCCTTCCTCGCTTCGCCGCAGGGCGGCCTCGGCGCTCGCCTGCGCCGTCACGTCGCGGAAGCTCCAGACGCGGCCCACGATGCGCTCGCCGATGCGCTGCGGGCGCGAGTAGCGCTCGAAGACGCGGCCGTCGCGGAAGGGCAGCACGTCGAAGGACTCCCGGTCCGGGTTCGCCTGGAGCTCCAGCACGCGCTGCAGGAACGCCTCCGGATCGCGCAGCTGGCCGACCACCCATTCGAGCATGCGCGCGTTGTCGCGGCTCTCCGCCAGCGCTTCCGGCAGGCGCCACATCGCGACGAAGCGCCGGTTGAACGCCGACGCGCGCCCGTCGAGGTCCACCACCAGCAGGCCGTCGGCGGTGGATTCGAACGCGGCCTGCGTGAGCGAGAGGGCCTCGCGCGTGCGCTCGCGGTCGCGCGCCAGGGACCGCCGCGATCCCACGAGCCGCGCCACCACGGTGCTGGTCACGGCGCCCGACATGGCCAGCGCCGCGAGCTGCACCCAATACCCCCGGCCCGCGGCGAGCTGCGGGCTGAGCTCCGGCATCACGTACTTCGCCACCCCCGCGACGGAGATGGCGGTCGCCGCGAACCCCGGCCCCCAGCCGCCCAGCCAGGCGCAGGCCATGACCGGCAGCAGGTACAGGAGGGAACCGGGCTGGTCGCCCAGCTCG
Source organism: Pseudomonadota bacterium (assembly GCA_029781595.1). Classification (GTDB taxonomy): domain Bacteria; phylum Pseudomonadota; class Gammaproteobacteria; order Burkholderiales; family Usitatibacteraceae; genus FEB-7. Next base: position 40,379 of record JAKOWJ010000227.1, read on the forward strand.
GGGCCGACGCCCGCGCGGAAGGCGACGGCGGCCGGCGCGAGGATGATCGCGAGCGCATACGCGAGGCCCGTGCGCGCGCCGTCGCCCAGCCCGTCGTCGGCCGCGGAACCAGGGGTGCCTTTCTTGTCGTTTTCGGTGAGGCCTTTGACCACCGCGAGCTCGCCGTGGGTGCGCCGATGGTGCAGCATCGTCGCGCCTTTCCCGGGCGCCCTTGCGCCAGATCAAACGCCGGGGGCCGCCGCTAGCCTGGCAGGAAGCGGAAGGCTATCCCCGGGTCCCGGCCCGAGACGAGGTCGGCGACCGCCGCGCCCGACCCGCAGGCCATCGTCCAGCCCAGCGTGCCGTGGCCCGCGTTCACCCACAGGTTCGCGAGGCGCGTGCGCCCGACCAGGGGCACGTTGGACGGCGTGGAGGGGCGAAGCCCCGCCCAGTACTCGGGCCGGTCCCAGTGGCAGGCCGCCGGGAAGAGCGCGGACACGCGCCTGACCAGCGCCTCGCAGCGAACGGGATTGAGGTCCGTCGACCAGCCCGAGAGCTCGGCGGTGCCCGCCACGCGCAGGCGCTCGCCCAGGCGCGAGACGACGATCTTCGCCTCGTCGTCCGTGAGGCTCACGCGCGGCGCCTTGTCGGGGTCGGCGACGGGCACCGTGGCCGAGTAGCCCTTTGCGGGGTAGATCGGCAGCGCGATGCCCAGCGGACGCAGCAGCGGCGCGGTGTGCGCGCCCAGGCACGCCACGTAGGCATCGCCCGCGACCGTGGCGGCCGCGCCGGCCGCGTCCGTGACGGCCACGCCCGCGAGCCGCCCGCCCTCGGCGCGCAGGCCCGCGAGCGAGGCGCCGAAGCGGAAGCGCACGCCGCGCGACTGCGCGAGGCGCGCCAGCGCGTCGGTGAAGGCGTGCGCGTCGCCCGACTCGTCCGAGGGCGTGTATGTCGCGCCCACGAGCCGGTCGGCGCAGGCCGCGAGCGCCGGCTCGATGGCCACGGCCTCGGCGGGCGTGCGCACCGACCGGTCCAGGCCGTGCGCGCGCATGCGCTCGGCCGCCACGCACGCGGCGTCGAACTCGGCCTGCTGCGTGTAGTAGTGCAGGATGCCGCGCGTGGAGGCGTCGTAGGCGATGCCCGTGGCCGCGCGCAGCGCCTGCAGCTTCGCGCGGCCGTGGAAGGCCATCGCCAGGATCTGCGGCACGTTGTCGCGCGTGCGCCACGGCAGGCACTCGAGCAGGAAGCGAAGGCCCCACGCCCACTGGTGCGGGTCGGCGCGCAGGCGGAAGAGCAGCGGCGCGTCGTCGCGCGGCAGCCACTTCAGGATCTTCGCGGGCGCCCCCGGGTTGGCCCAGGGCTCGGCGTGGCACACGGAGATCTGCCCGCCGTTCGCGTAGGAGGCCTCGAGCCCGGCGCCGTCGCGGCGCTCGACCACCTCGACCTCGTGGCCCGCCTCGGCGAGGTACCAGGCGGTGGCGGTGCCGACCACGCCCGCCCCCAGGACAATGACTTTCATTCTCGCTGTTCGGAGGCCCGAAACGGACAAGGGGAGAAACGCCTTTCGTGCGCTTCTCCCCTTGCCCGCTTCCCCTCCCCGGAGTTGCCGCGGATTCTGGGGAAATGGCCTAGACTTGTCAACGAATGAAGACCCGCCTCTACGCGGACCTCCTCGCCTTCACGCGGGCCGCGTGCACGCACGCCTCCCACCTGGACCGCGAGGTGCCGCTCCTGCCGTTCTACGTGCGCGGCCACGCGGTGGGCTGGCTGCGCCCCTCTTTCGCCGACCTGCTGCGCCGCTGGCCGCACCACTTCGAGGCCACGGCGGCGTTCGTGTCGCTGCGCGCGAGCCCCGACACCGTGCACGGCCGCACCGCGGCGATGGCCGAGGTCACGCGCGCGCTCGCGGCGGAGGGCGTGATCCGCGGCTGGCGCGAGGAGGAGGTGAGCGTCTCGCACGCCTACGCCGCGCCGGAGCTGCTGCGCGTGGAGCGCGCCGCCACGCGCCACTTCGGCATGATGGCCTACGGCGCGCACCTGAACGGCTTCACGCGCCGCGACGGCGAGCCCTGCCTGTGGATCGCGCGGCGCGCGGCCTCGAAGGCCATCGACCCCGACCGCCTCGACAACCTCGTGGGCGGGCGCATCGCCTGCGGCTTCACCGTGCAGGAGACGCTCGCGAAGGAGGCCTGGGAGGAGGCGGGCATCCCCGCCTCGCTGCTCGCGGCCACGGCCTGCGCGTCCGTGGTGCGCGTGGAGTACTCCGTGCCCGAGGGGCTGCACCGCGAGGTGCTCTTCGTGCACGACCTGTGGCTGCCGGAGGACTTCCGCCCGCAGAACCAGGACGGCGAGGTGGCGCGCCTCTACTGCCTCACGGTGCCCGAGACGATCGACGCCATCGTCGCGGGCGAGTTCACGATGGACGCGGGCGCGGTCACCGTCGACGCGCTGCTGCGCAACGGCATCCTCGCCCCCGAGGACCCGCAGTACCTCGAGCTCGTGCGGCTCCTGCGGCCCTGACTCGCCGGGCATGCGCGAGGCCCTGTTCCCGCTGGCCGCGACCACCGCGGTGCAGCTGCTCGTGTCGATGGCCGTCGTGACCGTGCCGGTGATCGCGCCCGAGCTCTCGCGCGAGGCCGGGCTCGCGCCGGCCTTCGTGGGCCTCTTCATCGCCGCGGTGTACGGCGTGAGCATGCTCTCCGGCCTGGCGGCAGGGGGCCTGGTGCGCCGCCTCGGCGCCATCCGCGTGAGCCAGGGGTGCCTGGCGGCCTGCGCCGCGGGCCTCGCGCTGGTGGCCGGGGGCTCGGCCCCGCTGGTGGCCGCCGGCGCGCTGCTGCTCGGCGTGGGCTACGGGCCCATCACGCCCGCGAGCTCGCACGTGCTCGCGCGCACCACGCCCGCGGGCATGATGTCCTTCGTCTTCTCGCTCAAGCAGACGGGCGTGCCGCTGGGCGGGGCGCTGGCCGGCGCCGTGGTGCCCCCGCTGGTGCTGTGGGGCGGCTGGCGCGCCGGCGCCCTCGCGGTGGGCGCCGCGTGCCTGGCCACGATCGCCCTCGCCCAGCCGCTGCGGGCCGCGCTGGACGCCGACCGCGAGCCCGGGCGCCGGCTCGCCGCGGCGGGGCTGGCCGGCCCGCTGCGCTACACGCTGGGCCACGCGGGCCTGCGTCGCCTGGCGGTGTGCTCGTTCTTCTTCGCCGCGCTGCAGCTGTGCCTCATCACCTTCATCGTCACCCACCTCACGCGCAACCTCGGCTACTCGCTGGTGGCCGCCGGCCTGATGCTCACCGCGGCGCAGGCCGGGGGCGTGCTGGCGCGCATCGCCTGGGGCGCCCTCGCCGACCGCTGGGGCCGGCCCGTGGCGCTGCTGGGGCTGGTCGCGCTCGCCATGGGCGTGGCGGCGCTCGCGACCTCGCGCTTCACGCCGCAGTGGCCGCCGGCGGCCGTGGCCGCGGTGTGCGCGGCTTTCGGCGCCACGGCCATCGGCTGGAACGGCGTGTACCTCGCGCAGGTGGCGAGGCTCGCGCCGCCGGGCCACGCGGGCGACGCCACCGGCGGCTCGCTCGTCTTCACCTACGGGGGCGTGCTCTTCGGGCCGCCGGCGTTCTCGCTGCTCGTGGCCTCGGGCGTCGACTACGCGAGCGCCTATCTCCTGGTGGCCGCGCCGGCGGTGGCCTGCGGGCTGTGGCTGCTCGCGGCCGACCGCGGCGGCGCCCGGCCCGCGGAGCCCTCCCCGTGAACCGTCCCGCGCGCGAGCGGGTCGCCGACGAGCTGGACCTGCTGCGGCGCCTGGTGCCGCTCGCCGGCGCGCGCGTCGCGGACCTGGGCTGCGGCGACGGGCAGCTCGCGCGGCGCCTGCTCGCCGAGGCCGGCGCGGCGAGCGTGCTCGCCCTCGAGGTGGACGCCGTGCAGCACGCGAGGAACCTCGCCGCGCCGCCCGTGCCCGGCCTCGCCTTCCACCTCGCGGGCGCCGACGCCATTCCCGCGGCCGACGGCACGCTGGAGGCCGTGACGATGTTCAAGTCGCTGCACCACGTGCCGGCGCAGCGCCTGGACGCGAGCCTCGCGGAGGTGGCGCGCGCGCTCGCGCCGGGCGGGCTGCTCTACGTCTCCGAGCCGGTGTTCGCCGGCGAGCTCAACGAGGTGATGCGCCTCTTCCACGACGAGCAGGCCGTGCGCGCGCAGGCGCTCGCCGCGCTGCGCCGCGCCGCCGCCGCGGGCGTGCTCGAGGCGGTGGACGAGATCGTATTCGACGCGCCCGTCGCCTTCCGCGACTTCGACGACTTCCACGCGCGCATGGTGGGCGTCACCCACACCACCCACCGCCTGGACGGGGCGACGCTCGCGCAGGTGCGCCGGCGCTTCGAGGCGCACCTGGGACCGGCGGGCGCGCGCTTCGAGCGGCCCATGCGCGTGAACCTGCTGCGCCGCCCCGCGTGAGGCCCGCCGGGCCGCGGACGGGTAACATGGCGGTCCGATGACCGGCCTCGCCCTCCTGCTCGTCCTCTCCTCGGCGCTCATCCACGCCAGCTGGAACTTCCTGCTCAAGAAGAGCGGCGGCGGGCCGGGGCTCATCGCCGCCGCCTGCCTCGCTTCGCTCGTGGCCTACGCGCCGGTGGCGGTGGGCGCCGCGTGGGTGCAGCACTACGGCTTCCACCCCATGCACCTCGCCCTCATGTTCGCGAGCGGCATGATCCACACGGCCTACTTCCTGCTGCTCGACCGCGCCTACCGCAGCGGCGGCGACCTCTCCATCGTCTACCCGCTCGCGCGCGCCACCGGGCCCCTGCTCACGATCGCGGTGGCGGTGCTGCTGCTGGGCGAGCGACCCGGGCCCACGGCGCTGGGCGGGGCGGTGCTCGTGGTGGCCTCGGCGCTGATGCTCACCGGCAACCCCTTCGCCTGGCACAAGTCGGAGGCGAGGAGCGCCGTGGGCTTCGCCCTGCTCACGGGCTTCACCATCTCGCTCTACACGATCAACGACAAGTGGAGCGTGGCGGCCTGGCTCATCCCGCCGCTCGTCTTCGACTGGGGCTGCAACTTCTTCCGCTCGCTGGTGCTGGTGCCCTTCACGCAGCGGCGCTGGCCGGGCGCGATCGGCGCGGCCTGGCGCGAGCGGCGCAAGACGGTGCTCGCCATCGCCCTGCTCTCGCCGCTGTCGTACATCTTCGTGCTCACGGCCATGGTCTTCACGCCGGTGAGCCTGGTGGCGCCGGCGCGCGAGGTCTCCATCCTCTTCGCCGCGCTCATGGGCGCGCACTTCCTCAAGGAAGGCGACCTGATGCGCCGCCTGGTGGCGGCGGCGGGCATGGCCCTGGGCGTGGCGGGCCTCACGGCCGGCTAGGGCTCCCCCGCAGTTATAATCGGCGGGGTATGCGTCGCCCCCCGACGCCGGCCGCCACCCCGTGTCCACCCTGACCTCCAGCCCAGCCTGGCAAGCCCTCGAGGCGCACCGCGACGCGATCGCGGCGACCCGCGTCGATTCGCTCTTCGCGCAGGACCCCGGGCGCGGCCCCGCGCTCACCGTGGCCTGCGCGGGCCTCACGGTGGACCTGTCCAAGCAGCGCCTGACCGGGGAGACGCTGCGCCTGCTGGTGGCCCTGGCGCGCGAGCGCGACGTGCCGGGCGCGGTGGAGCGGCTCTTCACGGGCCAGCCGGTCAACAACACCGAGGGACGCGCGGCCCTGCACACGGCGCTGCGCGGCGACGAGCGCGTGACGGCCGGCGGCGAGGACGTGCTCGCGCACGTGCAGCGCTGCCGCGAGCGCATGCGCAGCTTCGCCACCGCGGTGCGCGACGGCTCCTGGAAGGGCGCCACGGGCCAGCCCGTGCGCCACGTGCTGGCGCTGGGCATCGGCGGCTCCTACCTGGGCCCGAAGCTCGCCGTCGAGGCGCTCGCCCCCCTGGCGGACGGGCCGCCCGTGCGGTTCGTGGCCAACGTGGACCCGGCGGCGCTCGACGACGCGCTGGCCGGCCTGGACCCGGCCACCACCCTCGTGGTGGTGGCCTCCAAGACCTTCACCACGCAGGAGACCCTGGCCAACGCCCTGGCCGCGCGCGACTGGATCGTCGCGGCGCTCGGCGAGGAGGCCGTCGCCCGCCACTTCGTGGCCGCCACCGCCCGCGCCGGGGAGGCCGAGCGCTTCGGCATCCCGGCCTGCAACGTCTTCCCGTTCGCCGACTGGGTGGGCGGGCGCTTCTCGGTGTGGTCCAGCGTCGGGCTGCCGGTGGCGATCGCCCTGGGCATGCCGGCCTTCGAGCGCTTCCTGGCCGGGGCGCACGCGGTGGACCTCGAGTTCCGCTCGGCGCCGCCGGAGCGCAACGCGCCGCTCCTGGTGGCGCTGGCGGGCCTGTGGAACCGCGACTTCCTGGGCCTCGCCGTGCACGCGGTGCTGCCGTACGCGCAGCGCCTGTCGAGCCTGCCCGGCTACCTGCAGCAGCTCGAGATGGAGTCGCTGGGCAAGGCCGTCGCGGCCGACGGCGCCGCGGTGGGCGTGCCCACCTGCCCCGCGCTCTTCGGCGAGGCCGGCACGCTGGGCCAGCACGCCTTCTACCAGTGGCTGCACCAGGGCGCCGACGGCGCGGCCTGCGACTTCGTGGTGGTGGCGCGCGCCATGGGCTCGCGCGAGGCCGCGCACGAGGCGCTGCTCGCCAACGCGCTCGCGCAGTCCGAGGCGCTCATGACGGGGCGCTCGACGGGCGACCCCCACCGCGACTGCCCCGGCGACCGGCCCAGCACCACCATCGTGCTGCCGGCGCTCGAGCCCGCGGCCCTGGGCGCGCTGGTGGCCCTGTACGAGCACAAGGTCTACGCGCAGGCCGTCCTGTGGGGCCTCAACGCCTTCGACCAGTTCGGGGTGGAGCTCGGCAAGGCGATCGCCGGCCGCATCCTGCCGGCGTTCGCCGGCGACGACGCCGCGCTGCACCCGGCCACCCGGCACCTGCTCGGCCTGCTGCGCCGCGCCGGCCCCTCGCGCTGAAGGCCCCTGCGCCCGCGGCCATGGCCACCGAGGACTTCAAGCGCGTCGTCGAGACCCTTCGCACCGCGATCGCGATCGCCGATCCGAAGGGCGTCGTCGCCTTCGCCAACCCCGCCTTCGTGCAGCTCTCCGGCGACCCGGACCACGGCGTCTGCGGCGAGCCGCTCGCCTCGCTGTTCCACCGCGACGACGCGCGCCGCGTCACGCAGGCCGTGTCGCGCATCGCCGAGGGCAAGACGGCCTCCGCGATCCTGGACGTTCGCGTGGCCGCCGGCGGCGACTGGGCGCAGCTCGCGCTGCAGCCGGCCCTGGACGCGCGCGACCAGCCCGCCGGCATCGTGGCCGTGCTGCACGATGTCGCCGGGCAGCGCGAGACGGAGGACGCGCTGAACCTCTCCACCGCGCGCCTGCTCGCGCTGGTGGAGGACTCGCCCAGCGCCAAGCTCATCGAGAACGCCGACGGCGAGGTGGAGCTGGTGAACGACGCCTTCTGCCGGCTGCTGGGCCTGGAGAGCGCGCCGCAGTCGCTGCTGGGGCTGCCCGCCGTCGAGGTGATCGGCCGCTCGAAGGCGGTGGACGCCGCCGCCCTCGCCGGCGCGCACCGCCGGCCGGACGCGCCGGCGAGCATCCCCCTCGCGCGCGCCGACGGGGTGCCCGCCACGCTCGAGCGCCAGCCGCTGCTGGTGGACGAGTCGCCCGCCGGCGCGCTGTGGTCCTCGCACGCCGAGACCGGGGCGCCCGCGCCGGCCGAGCGCGGCGCCTCCGAGATCGCGCTCATCGAGAAGATCGGCGCCGAGCTCTCCGTGGCGCTCGAGGGCCTGGCGGCCATCTCGATCCGCGCGCAGCAGATGGAGTTCGACCCGGCGCTGGTCGAGCACTTCGTGGACATCCGCGCCGCCACGGAGACGGCGCTGGGCGCCATCGGCGACCTGGTGGACTTCTCCAAGGTCGAGGGCGGCATCGAGCTCGCGCGCGCGGAGTTCCGGCTGCGCCCGGCGGTGGCGGAGCTCGTCAGGCGCGTGGTGGCACGCGCCGAGGAGACGGGCTGCCGCCTGCGCGTGAAGGTGGAGCAGGACGTGCCCGACTGCCTCGAGGGCGACGTCGAGCGCCTGCGCCTGCTGCTGAGGAACCTCCTGGAGAGCGCCTTCGCCGTGTACCCGGGCGCGGAGGCGACCCTCGCCATCTCGCCGGAGTACCAGACCTCCTCGGGCATCCAGCTCTCCTTCGCGGTGTCCGTGGCCGCCGGCCCCGACAAGGGCGCGCCGCGCGCCTCGGTGGAGGCGGGCATGGGCGTGGCCGTCGCGCGCTTCATGGTGGGCGCCATGGGCGGGCGCCTCGCGGTGGGCACGCGGCCGGGCGATGCGCTGTACGCCTTCACGATCGAGTTCCCGGTGCGCCCCGCGCCGCCCGCGCCGCACCGCCCGTCCTACGTCTCGCTGGTGGCCATGCCCGTGCTCGTGGTGAGCGAGGACTCGGCGCAGCGCCTGGCGCTCGCCAACGTGCTGCGCGGCTGGCGCATGACGCCCATCGAGGCGGACAACGCGGCCATGGCGCTCGCGCTGCTCGAGCGCCTGCACGGCGAGGGCAGCCCCGTGCCGCTGATGCTCGTGTCCAACCGCATGGCGCACCAGGACGGGTTCCTGCTCGCCTTCCGCGTGAAGAACCACCCGGACCTCGCCTCGACGCTGATCATGATGCTCGCCACCGACGGGCGGCCCGGCGACGCCATCGCCTGCCGCGAGAACGGCATCAGCGCGTACCTGCGGTACCCGCTCGCCGACAAGCAGCTCAACGACGCCATCGTGGCCGTCACCGGCGCCTCGGTGGATGCCGACGAGACGCCCACCCTGGTCACCCGCCACTCGCTGCGCGAGCAGCGCAAGGGCGCCACCATCCTGCTGGTGGACCCGCACCGCGACAGCCACATGCTGGCCGCGCACATCCTGAGGAAGCGCGACTCCAGCCTGGTGGTGGCCGCGGACCTCGCCGAGGCCATCGCCTCGCTGGAGCAGGACCTCTACGACCTCGTCTTCGTGGACGTGACGGTGGAGGGCCTGGAGGGGCCGGGCGCCCCCGCGCTGCTGCGCGGGCACGTCAAGCGCGACGTGCAGGCCACGCGCTTCTACGCCACCAGCGTGGACCACTCGCCCGAGTGGCGCGCCGCGCGCCTGGCCGAGGGCTTCGACGGCACGCTTGCCAAGCCCTTCCGCCGCGACAACCTCTTCGCCATCCTCGCCGAGATCGGGCGCCTGCCGGATCCGCAGGAGTAGCGCCGCGCGGGAACCCGCGGGCCGCCGCGGCGTCTGAGCAGCATGCGACTGCTGCTCGTCGAGGACGACGCGATGATCGGCGCCGCGGCCCGCGACGGGCTGCGGGAGGACGGCTTCGCCGTCGACTGGGTGCGCGACGGGCGCGAGGCGCAGGCCGCCCTCGCGCCGGGCGTGCACGAGATGGTGCTGCTGGACCTCGGGCTGCCCGGCCGCGACGGCCTCGCCATCCTGCGCGGCCTGCGCGCCCGCGGCGACGCGACGCCCGTCATCATCCTCACGGCGCGCGACGCGGTCGCGGACCGGGTCGCGGGCCTGGACGCCGGCGCCGACGACTACCTGGTCAAGCCCTTCGACCTCGACGAGCTGGCCGCGCGCATCCGCGCGCTGCGTCGGCGCCACGCGGGACGCGCGCGCGCCGCGGTGCGGATCGGCCCGCTCACGATGGACCCGGCCACGCGCGAGGTCGCCTGGCACGGGCGCCGCGTGCAGCTCTCGGGGCGCGAGTACGCGCTGCTCGCCGCGCTCGCGGACCGCCCCGGCGCCATCCTCTCGCGCGCCCAGCTCGAGGAGCGCATCTACGGCTGGGACGAGGAGGTCGGCAGCAACGCGGTGGAGGTCTTCGTGCACGGGCTGCGCCGCAAGCTCGACCCCGGCTTCATCCGCAACGTGCGCGGCCTGGGCTACACCCTCTCGCCCGACGCCGGCTGATGTCGCTGCGCCGGCGCCTGCTCTTCTGGCTGCTCACGAGCGTGCTCGCCGGGGGCCTGCTCGCCTCGTCGGTGGTCTTCTTCCAGGCCCTGGGCGAGACCAACGCCATCTTCGACTACCAGCTGCGCCAGCTCGCGCTCTCGCTGCGCGACCGCCAGTTCAGCCGCGCGGCCGTGGTCGAGGCGCTGCAGGGCGAGGATGTGCCGGACCTCGCCATCCAGGCCTGGGCGCCCGACGGCACGCTGCTCTACGACTCCGCGCCCGGCGCGGGCCTGCCTTCCGTGGTGCGGCTGGGGCTCTCCACGCTCTCGACGCCCCGGGGCGCGTGGCGGCTGTACGCCACGCAGCTTCGCGGCCTCACGATCCAGGTGGCGCAGCCGACTGCCGTGCGCGACCGCCTCGCCGCGCAGGCGGCCGGGCGCACGCTCCTGCCCTTCCTCGTGGCCCTGCCGCTCATGGGCCTGCTCATCTGGCGGCTGGTGGGCCGCGAGCTCGCCCCGCTCGAGCGCACGGCCGAGGCGGTGGCGCGCCGCAGCCCGGCCTCGCTGGAGCCCATCCCGGCGGGAGACGCGCCCGAGGAGATGCGCGGGCTCATCGACTCGCTCAACACGCTGCTCGGGCGCCTGGATGCCGCGCTCGAGAGCCAGCGCCGCTTCGTGGCCGACGCCGCGCACGAGCTGAGGAGCCCGCTCACCGCCCTGTCGCTGCAGCTGCAGCTCGCCACGCGCGCGCGCACCGAGGAGAAGCGGGCGCAGGCGCACGAGTCGCTGCGCCAGGGCGTGGAGCGCGCCACGCGCCTGGTCGAGCAGCTCCTCGCCCTCGCGCGCCAGTCGCCCGACGCGCCGGCCGAGCCGCTGGCGCCGGTGGACCTCGCCGCGCTCGCGCGCGGGGCCGTGGAGCACCACGCGGCCGCGGCGGCGGCCAAGGGCCTGGACCTCGCGTGCGTCGGCGCGGGTCCCCTCGCCATCCAGGGCGAGCGCGGGGCGCTGGCGGTGCTGGCCGACAACCTCGTGGGCAACGCCGTGCGCTACACGCCCGCCGAGGGGCGCGTGCGCGTGTCCACCGGCGCGGACGCCGGCACGGCGTTCCTCACCGTGGCCGACGACGGCCCCGGCATCCCGCCCGGGGAGCGCGAGCGCGTCTTCCACCGCTTCTACCGCGGCGCGGACGCGGGCGGCCCCGGCAGCGGGCTGGGCCTCGCCATCGTGAAGGAGGTGGCGGACCGCCACGGCGCCACCGTCACCCTCTCGGACGGCCTGGGCGGCCGCGGGCTGCGCGTGCGCGTCGCCTTCCCGCCCGCCGCGGCGCGCGCGGCCTTAAGTCCCGCCTAAGCGCCGCGCGCGACAGTTCTCCCGTCCGGCGCCGATTCCCGGCGCCCCGCAGACAGGAGAACCCGAATGAAGCTCAAGATCCTCATCGCGTGCCTGGCCATCGCCGGCCTCGCCTCCACGGGCGTCGTCGCCTGGCGCGACCACGCCGCCCTCGCCCAGGCCGCCGAGCCGGTGCACACCGCCATGACGGCGCCGGCCGCGCCGGCCGCCGCGACGCCCGTCCCGAAGCTCGAGCTCACCGACTTCAGCGCGCTGGTGAAGCGGTACGGGCCCGCGGTGGTGAACATCAGCGTGACCTCGAACGTGAAGGCGTCCTTCGGCGGCGTGCCCGGCTTCGGCGGCGGCGACCGCAACGATCCCTTCTTCGAGTTCTTCCGCGGCTTCCGCATCCCGCAGGACGCCGTGCCGGCGCCGGTGCGCGGCCAGGGCTCGGGATTCATCGTCTCGAGCGACGGCTACATCCTCACCAACACGCACGTGGTGGACAACGCCTCGGAGGTCACCGTCAAGCTCACCGACCGGCGCGAGTTCAAGGCGAAGGTGGTGGGCGCCGACAAGCAGAGCGACGTGGCGCTCATCAAGATCGACGCGAAGGACCTGCCGACGGTGCGGCTGGGCAACTCGCACGACACGCACGTGGGCGAGTGGGTCGTGGCCATCGGCGCGCCCTACGGATTCGAGAACACCGTGACCGCGGGCATCGTGAGCGCCAAGTCGCGCTCGCTGCCGGACGGCTCCTACGTGCCGTTCATCCAGACCGACGCGGCGGTGAACCCCGGCAACTCGGGCGGGCCGCTCTTCAACCTGGCCGGCGAGGTGATCGGCATCAACTCGCAGATCTACAGCCGCACCGGCGGCTTCCAGGGCCTGTCCTTCGCGGTGCCCATCGAGATCGCCCTGAAGGTGAAGGACGACCTGCAGGCGCACGGCAAGGTCACGCGCGGGCGCCTCGGGGTGACGATCCAGGAGGTGAACGCGGCCCTCGCCGACTCCTTCGGGCTGGACCGGCCGCACGGCGCGCTGGTCTCGGACGTGGAGAAGGGCGGGCCGGCCGACCGCGCGGGACTGAAGGCCGGCGACGTGATCCTCAAGATGGACGGCAAGCCCGTCGAGCGCTCCATCGACCTGCCGGTCATGGTGGCCAACGCGAAGCCGGGCACCGAGACGACGCTCGACGTCTGGCGCAAGGGCGACGACCGCACGATGAAGGTGACCCTGGGCGAGCGCGTCGACGCCAAGGTGGCCTCCAGCGACGGTGCCGCGCCCGGCACCGGCCGCCTGGGCCTCGCCGTGCGCCCGCTCACCTCCGACGAGAAGCGCGAGACGGGCGAGCACGCCGGCGTCGTGGTCGAGGACGCCTCCGGCCCGGCCGCCCGCGCCGGCATCCAGCCCGGCGACATCATCGTGTCGCTCAACGGGCTTCCCGTGACCAACCCCGGCCAGCTGCGCGAGCTCGCGGCGAAGGGGGGCAAGCGCCTCGCGCTCCTGGTGGAACGCGACGGCGGCAAGCTCTTCGTCCCCGTGGACATCGGCTAGCGGCCCCGAACCAGGAGAACCGAGATGAAGACACGCCTCTACGCCATCGTCCTTCCCACCCTGCTCGCCGCCGGCGCCGCCGCGGCGGGCCAGGCCGGCGCGCCGGCCGCCATGCCCGCGGTGCACAAGCAGGGCGAGGTCTCGTACGTCAGCGGCGGCGTCGGCCGGGACGAGGCCACGGCCTTCCGGCACGCCGCCAAGGCCTGGCCGCTCGAGCTCGTCTTCGTGCAGAAGACGGGCCGGCGCGACAGCTACCTCGCCGACATCCCCGTCACCATCCGCGACGCGAAGCGCCGCGTCGTGTACGAGGGGCGCGCCGACGGGCCGTACTTCCTCGCGCGCCTGCCCAAGGGCGACTACACGGTGAGCGCGCGATGGGAGTCGTGGAACTTCACGCGCCACCTGCACGTGGGCGACAAGCACCAGAAGGTGGTGTTCGAGTGGAAGAAGGCCGCGTCCGACCGGCGGGCCTAGCCCCGGCGCGCCGCGAGGACCGCCTCGGCGAGTTCCGCGAAGCCCGCGGAACCCGCCGACGGCGTCACGTAGCGCGGCAGCGCGGTAATGAGGTCGGCCATCGCGCGCACGTTGGCCACGCCCGTGGCGTGAGGGAAGAAGGCGAACATCGGCTGGTCGTTGGGCGAGTCTCCCGCGAAGACGAAGCGCTCGCGCTCGGCCGCCAGGTCGATGCCGAAGTCCTCGGCCAGCATGAGGCGCGTGGTGGAGAGCTTGTCGTAGCCGCCGAACCAGCCGTTCACGTGGATCGAGCTCACCTTGGCGGTGAGGCCCTCGGCCTGCATGATCTCCACGATGCGCGCCACGGCCTCGCGCGGCAGGGCGGGAACGTCCTCGCAGAAGTCGATGGCGAGGTCGGCCTCGCGGTAGGCCTGGTCGGAGGCGATGGCCGAGCCGGGCACCTCGGCGAGGATGCGCGCGGCGATGGCCTGCATCCGGTCGGCGCGGCGCGCGCGCTCGGCCTCGCCGATCACGTAGCGCTTGAGGAGCCGGCCCGCCGCCGCGTCGTGCCGGAACCAGAACGCGCCGTTCTCCCCCACCACCGCGTCCACCGGCCACATGCGCGCGATGTGGTCGCACCAGCCTGCCGGCCGCCCCGTGACGGGCACCACCAGCAGGCCCGCCTCGCGCAGGCGCTCCAGCGCCGAGTAGGCGACGGCCCGGAGCCGCCCGTGCGTGGTGAGCGTGTCGTCGATGTCGGCGAGCACGCCGCGCAGCGCGCGGCGCGCCTGCGCCGGGAACTCGGCCAGGGGCTTCAGGCGCGGACCTTCGCCGCGACGTAGGCCTCGACCGCCTCGCGCTGGGCCGCGTCCATGTGCAGCCCGCACTTGGTGCGGCGCCACAGCACGTCCTCGCCCGTGCGCGCCCACTCCTCGGCCACCAGGCAGTCGACCTCGCGCTCGGTGAGGCCGGCGCCGAAGTGCCTGCCGAGCTGGTCCACGCGGGTGACCTCGCCCAGGACGTGCGTCGTGCGGCTGCCGTGGCGGCGCACCACGCCGTCCAGCACGTCGCGCGGGAAGCCCTTGTAGCGGTCGAACATGTCGTCGCGGAAGGCGTTGAAGTTGGCCATCTCGCCGCCAGGCAGGTAGGCGTCCTTCGTCCACTCCGGCCCCATGGGCGGCAGGTAGGGCGCGAGCTTCTTCAGCACCGACTCGGCCAGGCACCGGTAGGTGGTGATCTTGCCGCCGAAGAGCGAGAGGAACGGGGCCTTGCCGTCCTCGTCGTCCAGCTCGAGCACGTAGTCTCGCGTGATCGAGGAGGGATCGGACTTGCCGTCGTCGTAGAGCGGGCGCACGCCCGCGAAGGTCCACACCACGTCGGCCCTCGAGATCGGCTTCGCGAGGAAGCGGTTCACCGCCTCGATGAGGTAGTCCGTCTCCTGCGGCGTGATGTCCACGGCCTCCTCGGGCGAGTCCACCGGCACGTCCGTGGTGCCGATGAGGCTGTACTTGCCCTCGAAGGGGATGACGAAGATCACGCGCCGGTCGGTGTTCTGCAGGATGCAGGCGTGGCCCAGCGAGTGCACCTTGGGCACGACGATGTGGCTGCCCTTCACCAGGCGCACCTTGGCGCCCGTGGCCCGGTGCGGCACCCCCGAGAGCACGCGCGAGACCCACGGGCCGGCCGCGTTGACCACCGCCTTCGCGGTGACGGCGCGCTTCGCGCCCGTGGCGAGGTCCTCGATCTCGCAGGCCCACGCGCCGGCCTCGCGGCGCCCGCCCGTGAACTTCGTGCGCGTGAGGACGGTGGCGCCCTTGTCCCGCGCCGACATGGCGGTGAGCACCGTCAGGCGCGCGTCGTCCACGCGGCAGTCGGAGTAGACGATGCCCGAGCGGATCTCGGGCTTCAGGCCCGCGCTGTACTCGATGTGCGGGAAGGGCACGGCCTGCGAGCCGGGCAGCGAGACGCGCTTGCCCAGGTGGTCGTACATCCACAGCCCGATGCGGATCATCCACACCGGGCGCATGGTGCGGTCGTGCGGCAGCACGAAGCGCATCGGGCGCACGATGTGGGGCGCGGCGTGCAGCAGCACCTCGCGCTCCTCGAGCGCCTCGCGCACGAGGCGGAACTCGTAGTACTCGAGGTAGCGAAGCCCCCCGTGGATGAGCTTGGAGCTCCAGCCGCTGGTGGCCGAGGCGAGGTCCGCCATCTCCACCATCAGCACCTTCAGGCCCCGCCCCGCCGCGTCGCGGGCGATGCCCGCGCCGTTCACGCCCCCGCCGATGACGAGGAGGTCGTAGTCCGTGCCGCCTGCCGACTGGGTCGACATTTCTTGTTCTCCCTGATTTCTCGCGCCTTCGCCCGGGATACCCGCTACTTTACGCCCGCCCGACCGAAGCGGGACCACCACAAAAGGCCTAGGATCGTCTTGGTGTCCGTGACGAGCCCGGCCTGCACCCAGGCCAGGGCGTCCTCGATGCGCGCGGCGAAGACCTCCAGGTGCTCGCCGGGATCCAGCCTCGCGCCCACGTGCCGCAGGTCGCGCGCCCCGTAGACCTCGATCAGCTCGTTGGAGTAGCCCACGCAGGGGTGGAGCGTGGCCACGTGCCACCACTCGCCCGCCTCGTAGCCGCACTCCTCGACCAGCTCGCGGCGGGCGGTGGCCAGGGCCGGCTCGCCCCGCTCCATCTTCCCGGCCGGAAGCTCGATGAAGTGGCGCTGCAGGGGATAGCGGTACTGGCGCTCGAGCAGGATCGTCCCGTCGTCGGGGAAGGCCATCATCACCACCGCGCCCGGGTGCTCCACGTACTCGCGCCAGGCCGCCGCCCCGTCGGGCAGGCGCACCTCGTCGCGCCGCAGGCGCAGGAACCCGCCGTCGTAGGCGAGGCGCGTGGAGAGCGTGGCTTCCGTGAAGTCGCCGGTGGGCTCCGGCGGGAGCTTGGCCATCGGCTACAGGCTCGCGGTGATGGCCCGGGCGCAGAGGTCCATCAGGGGCGCGGGCACGATGCCCAGGGCCAGCACGGCCAGGGCGTTGGCCGACAGCAGCACCCGCGCGTCCGCACGGGGCGCGATCGTGATCTCGCCGGCCGGCTCGTCCATGTACATGAGCTTGACCAGCCGCAGGTAGTAGAACGCGCCCACCACGCTCATGAGGACCGCGAACACCACCAGCCAGCCGAACCCGGCCTCGAAGGCCGCCTGCAGCACCGCGAGCTTGGCCAGGAACCCCACCGCCGGCGGGATGCCCGCGAGCGAGAAGACCACCACCAGCATCACGAAGGCGTACCAGCGCGACTTGCGGTTCAGGCCCCGGAAGTCCTCGAGCTCCTCGGCCTCGAACCCCGCGCGCGACAGCAGCAGGATCATCCCGAAGGCGCCCAGCGTCATGAGCACGTAGGTGAGCACGTAGAACATCGCCGAGGCGTAGCCGTTCGTCGTGCCCGCCGCCAGGCCCATGAGCAGGAACCCCATGTGCGAGATGGTGGAGTAGGCGAGCATGCGCTTGAGGTTCGTCTGCGCGATGGCCACGAGGTTGCCCAGGCCGATGGAGGCCGCCGCGAGGAGCGCGAGCATCGCCTGCCAGTCGTGGTCCAGGCCCCCCAGGGCCTGCGCGAGCAGGCGGATCACGAACGCGAAGGCCGCGATCTTGGGCGCCGCGCCGATGAAGAGCGTCGCGGGCGTGGCCGCGCCGTGGTAGACGTCGGGGATCCACATGTGGAAGGGCACGGCCCCGAGCTTGAAGGCGATGCCGGCCACGACGAAGACCACGCCGAAGACGGCGAGCGTCTGGCTCGCCCCCGCCCCGCCGAGCGAGGCCGCCACGCGCGCGATGTCCAGCGAGCCGGTGGCCCCGTAGAGCATCGACAGGCCGTAGAGGAGCATCCCCGAGGCGAGCGCGCCCAGCACGAAGTACTTCATGGCCGCCTCGGTGGCGCGGGCCGAGTCGCGCTGCAGGGCCACCATGGCGTAGAGCGAGAGCGCCAGCAGCTCCAGGCCCAGGTAGAGCGTGAGGAAGTGGTGCGCCGAGATCATCACCATCATCCCCAGCGTCGCGAAGAGCGCGAGCGAGAGGAACTCGCCGCGCAGCAGCGAGCGCGCCTCCAGGTACAGGCGCCCGTAGACGAGCGTCACCGCGGAGGCGCCCAGCGCGGCCACCTTGAGCACCTGCGACATCGGGTCGGAGACGAACATGCCGTGGAAGGTGACGGCGGTGGCGTTGCCCACGGTGGCGCCCGCGAGCACGGCCGTGCCGGCGAGCGAGGCGATGGCGAGCCAGAAGCTCAGGTGCTTCTCGCGGTCGGGCACGAAGAGGTCGACGAGCAGCAGCGCCGACACGCAGGCGAGCAGCGCGATCTCCGGGATGGCGGGCGCGACCGTGGCGAGCGAGAAGGTGGCCGTGTTCATGAGAGCTTGGAGGTCGCCACGTGCTTCAGCAGCTCCTGGATGGTGGGGTTCATCACGTCGGCGAAGGGCTTCGGGTACACGCCCATGGCCAGGACGCACGCCGCGAGCAGCACGAGGAAGACGAGCTCGCGCGCGCCCACGTCGCGCAGCGCCGCCACCTGCGGGTTGGCCACCTCGCCGTAGACCACGCGCTTGACCATCCACAGCGTGTAGGCCGCGCCGAAGACGAGCGTGGTGGCCGCCAGGAACCCGAGCCAGAAGTTGGCCTTCACCGCGGCCAGGATCACCAGGAACTCGCCCACGAAGCCGCTGGTGGCGGGCAGCCCCGAGTTGGCCATGGCGAAGAGCACGAGGAAGGCGGAGAAGACGGGCATGGTGTTGGCCACCCCGCCGTAGTCCGATATCTGCCGGGAGTGCACGCGGTCGTAGAGCACGCCCACGCACAGGAACATGGCCGCCGAGACGAAGCCGTGCGAGACCATCTGCACCAGGCCCCCCAGCACGCCCTCGGCGCTGAAGAGGAAGAAGCCGAGG
Source organism: Pseudomonadota bacterium (assembly GCA_029781595.1). Taxonomy (GTDB): domain Bacteria; phylum Pseudomonadota; class Gammaproteobacteria; order Burkholderiales; family Usitatibacteraceae; genus FEB-7. The sequence goes on from JAKOWJ010000227.1 coordinate 58,571, forward strand.
GTGACGAAGCCCATGTGCGAGATGGACGAGTAGGCGATGAGCTTCTTCATGTCGCCCTGCACCAGCGCCACCAGGCCGATGTAGACCACGGCGATGAGCGAGAGCGTGATCATGAACCCGGCCAGGGCGTGCGAGGCGTCCGGCGCGATGGGCAGGTTGAAGCGCAGGAACCCGTAGGCGCCGATCTTGAGCGTGATGGCCGCCAGGATCACCGAGCCGCCCGTGGGCGCCTCCACGTGCGCGTCCGGCAGCCACGTGTGCACCGGCCACATCGGCACCTTCACGGCGAAGGACATGAACATCGCCAGGAACACGAGCGTCTGCGCCGTGGCCGTGAGCGGCAGCCGGTGGAAGTCCAGGATCTCGAAGCTGCCGTTGGTCTGGTGATAGAGGTAGATGAAGGCCGCCAGCATGAGCAGCGAGCCCAGCAGCGTGTACAGGAAGAACTTCACCGCGGCGTACACTCGGTTCGGGCCGCCCCACACCCCGATGATGAGGAACATCGGGATGAGCATGGCCTCGAAGAACACGTAGAAGAGCACCGCGTCCAGGGCGGCGAAGGTGCCGTTGATGAGCCCGGACATGACGAGGAAGGCCGCGAGGTACTGCCCCACCTTGTCGGTGACCACCTCCCAGTGCGCCACCACCACCAGCACCGTCATGAAGCTGTTGAGCAGGATGAGCGGCATCGAGATGCCGTCCACGCCCAGGTGGTAGTTCACGTTGAAGAGCGGGATCCAGGGGGCCATCTCCTGGAACTGCATCTGCCCGCCGGCGGCCGTCGAGAAGCCCGTCCACAGCGGCAGGCCCACGGCGAATCCCGCGACGGCGCCCGCGAGGGCCGTCCAGCGCGCCGCGGCAGGGCGCCGGTCGTCCGCGACGGCGAGCACCAGCAGCCCGAAGGCGATGGGCACCCAGGTGACGAGCGAGAGCAGCGGCAGGCCGGTCTGCGCCATGGCCTAGGACCCCAGCCGCCCGGCCACGGCGGCGATCGCGCCCGACAGGCGCGGCAGCGTGGTCCACAGCCCCACGAGCACCACCGCCCCGAGGATCATCGCGAAGGCGTAGTGGTAGACCAGGCCCGTCTGGGCGCGGCGCGCGAGTCCCGCGAGCCAGCCCACCAGGCGCGCGGTGCCGTTCACCATGAAGCCGTCGATGAAGGTGCGGTCGCCCCACTTCCACAGCCCCCCGCCCAGCGCGCGCGCGCCGCCGGCGAAGAACCAGTCGTTGAAGTCGTCGAAGCCGTACTTGCGCTCCAGGATCGTGGCGAGCACGCCCGACTTCGCCTTGATGCGCGCCGGCAGCTCCGGCCGCACGAGGTAGAGCCAGCCCGCCAGGCCCGCGCCGCCCAGCGCCAGCCAGAAGGGCGCCGAGGCGAAGGCGTGCAGCACCATCGCGCCCGGGCCGTGGAACTCGCGCGCCATCTCCTTCATCGTCTCCGTGGGCGCGATGGCCTGGCCGAACCAGCCGCCGTAGAGCATGGGCTCGATGGCCCACCAGCCGATGGCCACCGACGGGATGGCGAGCAGCACCAGCGGCACCGTCACCACCCAGGGCGACTCGTGGGGCTTGCCGCCGTGGCCGCCTTGGCCGTGGCCCGCCTCGCCGTGCCCGCCGTCGCCGTGCCCGAAGCGCTCGGCGCCGTGGAAGGCGAAGAAGACCAGGCGGAAGGAGTAGAAGCCGCCCACGAACACGCCCGCCAGCGCCAGCGCGTAGGCGAAGGCCGCGCCCGGCGTGTGCGACAGGTGCAGCGCCTCGAGGATGGAGTCCTTCGAGAAGAAGCCCGCGAAGGGCGGCAGCCCCGCGTTGGCCAGCGCGCCGACGAGCACCGTGGCGTAGGTGATCGGCATGTAGCGGCGAAGGCCGCCCATGCGCCGCATGTCCTGCTCGTGGTGCAGGGCGATGATGACCGAGCCCGCGCCCAGGAACAGCACCGCCTTGAAGAAGGCGTGCGTCATGAGGTGGAAGATCGCCACCGGGTAGGCCGCCGCGCCCAGCGCCATGGTCATGTAGCCCAGCTGCGAGAGCGTCGAGTAGGCCACCACGCGCTTGATGTCCGTCTGCACGATGGCCACCAGCGCCATGAAGAAGGCGGTGATGGCGCCGATCACGATCACGAAGGACAGGGCCGCCTGCGAGAGCTCGAAGAGCGGCGACATGCGCGCCACCATGAAGATGCCGGCCGTCACCATGGTCGCCGCGTGGATGAGCGCGGAGATGGGCGTGGGACCCTCCATGGAATCCGGCAGCCACACGTGCAGGGGGAACTGCGCGCTCTTGCCCATGGCGCCCACGAACAGGCCCACGCAGATGATGGTGCCCAGGGCCCAGGAGTCGCCGGGGATGAGCTCGATGCCGGTGTAGGCGAGCTGCGGGGCCTTCACGAAGACGGTGGCGTAGTCGAGCGTGCCGAAGTAGGCGAAGACGAAGCCGATGCCCAGGAGGAACCCGAAGTCGCCCACGCGGTTCACCAGGAAGGCCTTGAGGTTCGCGTAGATGGCCGTGGGCCGCGTGTACCAGAAGCCGATGAGCAGGTACGAGACCAGGCCCACCGCCTCCCAGCCGAAGAAGAGCTGCAGGAAGTTGTCCGCCATCACCAGCATCAGCATCGCGAAGGTGAAGAGCGAGATGTAGGCGAAGAAGCGCTGGTAGCCCGGGTCGTCGGCCATGTAGCCGATGGTGTAGAGGTGCACCATGAGCGAGACGAAGGTGACCACCACCATCATCACCACGGTGAGCCGGTCCACCAGGAAGCCGATGTGCAGCGACCAGCCCGGCCCCGTGAGCCACGTGAAGAGGGTGCCGGCGAAGGAGCTGCCCCCGGCCACCTCCTTGAGCAGCACGAGCGAGGCCGCGAGCGAGACGGCCACCGAGGCGATCGTCACCGTGTGCGCGAAGGCCCGGCCGAGCCTCGCGCCCAGCAGGCCGGCGAGCAGCGCGCCGGCGAGCGGGGCGAAGGCGGCGATCATCGCGATCGTCATCAGGTCCATCGCGGCCTCATCCCTTGAGGGAATCCAGGTCGTCGACGCGGATCGACCGGAGGTTGCGGAAGAGCGTGACCAGGATCGCCAGGCCGATGGCCGACTCGGCGGCGGCCACCGTGAGGATGAAGAACACGAACACCTGCCCCGCCGGGTCGCCCCAGTAGTGCGCGAAGGCCACGAAGTTCGTGTTCACCGCGAGGAGCATCAGCTCGACGGCCATGAGGATGACGATGAGGTTCTTGCGGTTCAGGAAGATGCCCGTGACCGCGATCGCGAAGAGCAGTGCCCCCAGCACGAGGTACCACGACAGCGGGATCATCGCGGCGCCTCCCCGGCGGGCGGGGCCTCGGCCGGCGCCGGCGCGGCGGCCGGCGGCACCTTCAGCACCCGCAGGCGCGTGGCCTTGGTCGCGGCGAGCTGCACGGCCGGATCCTGGTAGCGCGAGGCCTTGCGCGGCCGCAGCGTGAGGGCGATGGCCGCGACGATGGCCACCAGCAGCACCACCGCCGCCAGCTCGAAGGGGTAGACGTAGTCGGTGTACAGCAGCAGCCCCAGCTCGCGCGTGTTGGAGTACCCGGGGGCCGGGGCGGGCGGCGCAACCACCTGGCCCGCGCCGAACTCGCCCGTGCCCAGCACGAGGAACATCTGCAGGGCCATGAGCCCGCCCACGGCGAGCGCCACCGGGAGGTTGCGCCACATGCCCTGCCGCAGCCGCTCGAAGTTGATGTCGAGCATCATCACCACGAAGAGGAAGAGCACCATCACCGCCCCCACGTAGACCAGCACCAGGGCCACCGCGAGGAACTCCGCGTAGGCGAGCAGCCACAGGCAGGAGGCGCTGAAGAAGGCGAGCACCAGCCAGAGCGCGGCGTGCACGGGGTTGCGCGCCGTGATGACCAGCAGGGCCGAGGCGAGGAGGATGGTGCCGCTCGCGAGGAAGTCGGCCAGCACGGGGGTCATCAGCGGTACCTCGCGTCCTCGGCCCGGTCGGCCGCGATTTGCTTCTCGTACCGGTCGCCGATGGCGAGCAGCACGGGCTTGGTGTAGTAAAGGTCCCCGCGCGCTTCCCCGTGGTACTCGAGGATGCGCGTCTCGACGATGGAGTCCACCGGGCAGCTCTCCTCGCACAACCCGCAGAAGATGCACTTGGTGAGGTCGATGTCGTAGCGCGTGGTGCGGCGCGTGCCGTCCTGGCGCTGCTCGCTCTCGATGGTGATGGCCAGGGCCGGGCAGACGGCCTCGCACAGCTTGCAGGCGATGCAGCGCTCCTCGCCGTTGGGGTAGCGGCGCAGCGCGTGCAGCCCCCGGAAGCGCGGCCCCTGCGGCGTCTTCTCCTCGGGGTAGAGCACCGTGATCTTGCGGGCGAAGAGGAAGCGGCCGGTGAGCGCGAGGCCCTTGGCCAGCTCCGAGAGCATGAGGCTCGAGACGATCTGCCTGGCGCGGTCGAACACGGCCCTCACCTCCCGAACCAGATCGAGAAGGGGAACGTGCCCGAGAGCGGCTCGAGCATCATCACGCCCGTGACCACGATCCACACCAGCGTGATAGGGATGAACACCTTCCAGCCCAGGCGCATGATCTGGTCGTAGCGGTAGCGCGGGAACGAGGCGCGCACCCACAGGAACACGAACATGAAGAAGGCGATCTTGCCGAGCAGCCACAGGATCGAGGGCGCGCCCAGCATGCCCCACGCCGCCGGGAAGGGCGAGAGCCAGCCGCCCCAGAAGAGCAGGCTCGCGAGCGTGGAGACGAGGATCATGTTGGCGTACTCGGCCAGGAAGAAGACCGCGAAGGTCATCCCCGAGTACTCGACGTGGAAGCCGGCCACCAGCTCGCTCTCGCCCTCGGCCACGTCGAAGGGGTGGCGGTTGGTCTCCGCCAGGCCCGCGATGAAGTAGACCGCGAAGAACGGCAGCAGCGGGAGCCAGAACCACTCGAGCAGGCCGTACGCGCCCGCCTGGCGCGCGACGATCTCGGAGAGGTTGAGGCTGCGGCCGGCCATGAGCGCGCCCACCAGCGCGAAGCCCATGGCGATCTCGTAGGCCACGACCTGCGCGGCCGAGCGCATCGCGCCCAGGAAAGCGTACTTCGAGTTGGAGGCCCAGCCCGCGATGATGATGCCGTACACGCCCATGGAGGTCATGGCCAGCACCACGAGCAGGCCCGCGTCCACGTTGGCGATGACCCAGCCCGGCGCGAAGGGCACCACGGCCCAGACGGCCAGCGCCGGCGCCACCGCCAGGATGGGCGCCAGGGCGAACAGGCCCCGGCTCGCGCCCGCGGGCACGATGCGCTCCTTCACGAGGAGCTTGAGCGCGTCGGCGATGGGCTGCAGCACGCCCTTCCAGCCCACGCGGTTGGGGCCGCGGCGCACCTGGATCCAGCCGATCACCCAGCGCTCGACGAGCTGGTAGTAGAGCACCGTGAGCAGCAGCGGCACGAGCACCGCGACGATGCCGGCCAGCGACTTCGCCACGAGCCAGCCCTCGGGGCCGAGGCGGCCCTCGATGGCGCCGTGCAGGCTGGCGAGGAGCCCGGTCACGCCGCCTCCTCCGACGCGGCCTTCGCCAGCGCGAGCCCGCCCTCGCCCAGCGCGACCGTCTGCGCGACGCCGCGCGCCACGCGCACGCACCCTTCCGGCAGCGCCGCGTCGATGGCCACGGGCAGCACCGCCTCGCCGCCGCCCTGCGTCACGCGCACGCGCTCGCCCGCGACGAGGCCGGCCGCGCGGGCGGTGGCCTCGCTCATGCGCGCCGTGGCCGCGGCCCGCGCGTCGGCGGAGCGCTGCAGGCTGCGCGCGCGGCGCACCTGCGCGTCGGTGGCGTAGAGCGGCCACTCCGCGACGCGCTCGAACCCGGTGCCCGCCGCCGGCAGCGTGAAGGCGAAGGGCTGCGGCACGTTGCCCAGCCCCGCCGTCGCCCAGGCCTGGAGGTCCGGCGCGATGGCCTCGCGCACGGCCTCGACCGTGTCCAGCGCGAAGCCCTCGAGCCCCAGCATCGAGCCCAGGAGCCGCAGCACCTTCCAGCCCGGGCGCGCCTCGCCCTGCGGACGGGCCACCGCCTCGAAGGACTGCACGCGCCCTTCCATGCTCACGAAGGTGCCCGCCGTCTCGGCCGAGGGCGCGATGGGCAGGATGACGTGCGCGTACTCGGGCGCCCAGCAGCGCCAGGCCGCGAGCGCCACGACGAAGTCGGCCCGGCCGAGGGCGGAGATCGCCTGCGGGGCGAGCGCCGCGTCTCGCTCCGGCTCGAAGCCGGCGACCAGCCAGGCGCGCGGCGGCTCGGCCAGCATGGCGCGCGTGTCGCGGCCGCCCGCGGCGGGCTGCGCCCCCACGAGCCTCGCCCCCACGCTGTTGGCGTTCTGGCCCAGCAGGCCGAAGGTGGCGCCGGACAGGCGCGCGATCTCGTGGCCGATGGCGGCGAGGACGGCGAAGTCGGGGTGCTGCTGCGCGTAGTGCCCGAGCCAGACGGCGGCGCGCTCGCGTCCCGCGAGCCCCGCCGCGATGGCGCGCGCCTCGTCCGTGGCCTGCACGCCGGCGAGCGCCTTCGCGACCTCGCCCTCGAGGGGCCGGCCGGTGGACTCGGCGAGCGCGACCGCCACGGTGGCCAGCGCGGCCGCCAGGCCCGACGGGCGCGCGACGAGCCGGTGCGCCACGGGCATGAGCAGGTCGTCGTCGGCCACGTGCACGACGGACAGGCCGAGCCCCTTCTTCGCCGCCTGGCGCAGGCGCGCGGCCAGCAGCGGCTGCTCCTTGCGCAGGGTGGATCCCACGAGCAGCACCGACTGCATCGCCGAGGCCTCGGCGATCGAGGTCCCCAGCCAGGGCGCGCCCGAGAACCGGGCCCGCAGGTCCAGCGCGCGGAAGCGGTGGTCCACGCTGTCGCCGCCCAGCCCGCGCACCAGGCGCGTGGCGAGGTGCAGTTCCTCGAGCGTGAGCGTGGGCGAGACCAGGGCGCCGAGCGCGGCCGGGCCGTGCGCGTCGACCGCGCCCTTCAGGCCCGCCACCACGGCCTCCAGCGCCTCGGGCCAGTCCACCTCCACCCAGGCGCCGTCGCGGCAGACCATCGGGCGCGTGAGCCGGTCTTCGGAGTTGAGCCCCTCGTAGCCGAAGCGGTCGCGGTCGGAGAGCCAGCACTCGTTCACCGCCTCGTTCTCCAGGGGCACCACGCGCATCACGCGGTCCTGCTTCACCTGCATCACGAGGCCGGAGCCCAGGCCGTCGTGCGGCGAGACGGCGCGGCGGCGCGCGAGCTCCCAGGAGCGGGCCGCGTAGCGGAAGGGCTTGGAGGTGAGCGCGCCCACCGGGCACAGGTCGATCACGTTGCCGGAGAGCTCGGAATCCACCGTGCGCCCGACGAAGGTGAGGATCTCGGCGTGCTCGCCGCGGCCGGCCATGCCCAGCTCCATCACCCCGGCGACCTCCTGGCCGAAGCGCACGCAGCGCGTGCAGTGGATGCAGCGCGTCATGTCCGTGGAGATGAGCGGGCCCAGGTCCTTGTTCACCACCACGCGCTTTTCCTCGGCGTAGCGCGAGGAGGAGCCCCCGTAGCCCACGGCGAGGTCCTGCAGCTGGCACTCGCCGCCCTGGTCGCAGATGGGGCAGTCGAGCGGGTGGTTGATGAGCAGGAACTCCATCACCCCCTTCTGCGCGGTCACCGCGGCGGCCGACTGCGTCCACACCTTCATGCCCTCGGTGGCGGGCGTGGCGCAGGCCGGCAGCGGCTTGGGCGCCTTCTCCACCTGCACCAGGCACATGCGGCAGTTGGCCGCGATGGACAGCTTGCGGTGGTAGCAGAAGTGCGGGACGAAGGCGCCGATCCTGTTGGCGGCCTCCATCACCGTGGCGCCGTTCTCCACCTGGACGCTCTTGCCGTCGATCTCGAGGGTGATCATGCGCGTCAGTCCGCCGCCAGCCGGTGGCCTTCGCCGGCGCCCGAGTAGCCGCCCGGGCCCACCAGGCAGCGCTTGTGCTCGATGTGGTGCTCGAACTCCGTGCGGAACTGCTTCACGAAGGCGCGCACCGGCATCGCCGCCGCATCCCCCAGCGCGCAGATCGTGCGGCCCTGGATGTTGTCGGCGAGGTTCAGGAGCAGGTCGAGGTCCTCCGGGCGGCCCTCGCCGTGCTCGATGCGGTGGATCACCCGCCAGAGCCAGCCCGTGCCCTCGCGGCACGGCGTGCACTGGCCGCAGGACTCCTCGTAGTAGAAGTAGGCCAGGCGCTCGGCGGCCTTGACCATGCAGGTGTCCTCGTCCATCACGATCACCGCGCCCGAGCCCAGGAAGGAGCCGGCCTTCTGGATGGAGTCGTAGTCCATGTCGAGCGACATCATCACGTCCGCCGGCAGCACCGGCATGGACGAGCCGCCCGGGATCACGCCCTTCAGGCGCTTGCCGCCGCGCATGCCGCCGGCCATCTCCAGGAGCTTCGCGAACGGCGTGCCCAGGCGCACCTCGTAGTTGCCGGGCCGGTTCACGTGCCCGGAGACCGAGAAGATCTTGGTGCCGCCGTTGTTGGGCTTGCCCAGCTCGAGGAACCACTCCGCGCCGTGGGCGATGATGCCCGGCACGGCCGCGAAGGTCTCGGTGTTGTTGATCGTGGTGGGCTTGCCGTACAGGCCGTAGCTCGCCGGGAACGGCGGCTTGAAGCGCGGCTGGCCCTTCTTGCCCTCGAGCGACTCGAGCAGCGCCGTCTCCTCGCCGCAGATGTAGGCGCCGAAGCCGTGGTGCGCGTGCAGCTGGAAGTCGAAGCCGCCGCCGAGGATGTCCGCCCCCAGGTAGCCCGCGGCCCTCGCCTGCTCCAGCGCCTGCTCGAAGCGCTCGTACTCGGACCAGATCTCGCCGTGGATGTAGTTGTAGCCCACGGTGGCGCCGATGGCGTAGCCGGCGATGATCATCCCCTCGATCAGCGCGTGCGGGTTGTAGCGCAGGATGTCGCGGTCCTTGAAGGTGCCGGGCTCGCCCTCGTCGGAGTTGCACACGACGTACTTCTGGCCCGGGAAGGCGCGCGGCATGAACGACCACTTCAGGCCCGTGGGGAAGCCCGCGCCGCCGCGGCCGCGCAGCGCCGACTTCTTCACCTCGGCGATCACCGCCTCGGGCGTGAGCTTCTCCTCCACGATGCGGCGCAGCGCCCGGTAGCCGCCGCGAGCCTCGTAGCCGGCGAGGTCCCAGTTGGCCCCGTCCAGGCCCTTCAGGATGACGGCGTCGGGGCCGTAGTCGAGGAGGGCGCTCACTTCTTCAGCTCCTCGACCAGCGCGTCGAGCCTGTCGTGCGACATGAAGCTGCACACGCGCTTGTTGTCCACCAGCATCACGGGCGCGTCGCCGCAGGCGCCCAGGCACTCGCCTTCCTTGAGGGTGACGCAACCGTCGGCCGAGGTCTCGCCGAAGCCGATGCCCAGCCGGCGCTTCAGGTGCTCGGCCGCCTCCACGCCGCCCGAGAGGGCGCAGGGCAGGTTCGTGCACACGGTGACCTTGTGCCGGCCGCCGGGCTTCAGGTCGTACATGTTGTAGAAGGTCGCCACCTCGTAGACCGCCACCGGGGGCATGCCCAGGACCTGCGCCACGGCCTCCATCACCTCGTCGGAGAGCCAGCCGTGCTCGTCCTGCGCGATGGCGAGGGCAGACATCACCGCGGACTGCCTCTGGTCCGGCGGGTACTTGGCCAGCTCGCGCTCGATGCGCGCGAGCGAGGCCGGCGAGAGCCGCGCCGTCATTCGCCCTCCCAGTAGTCGACGCGCGAGGCCGCCTTCGTCATGTGGCGAAGGCGCGACTCGCCCGCGCCGCCGAAGGCGCCGACCTTGCCCGAATCGGGGTACTCGCAGACCTCCGCGGGCATCATCGTGCTCACCGAGATGTAGGCGAGCTCCGCGTCCGAGTCGTTCACGAGCTGGTGCGCCGTCTCCGGCCCGCCCGTGGGGCAGCAGATGAAATCCCCGGCGCGCACCTTGCGCGTCTCGGCGCCGTAGCGCAGCAGGCCCTCCCCGCGCACGATGAAGAACATCTCCTCCTCCGCGCGGTGGCTGTGGAAGGGGCACGAGACCTTGCCGGGCTGCACCACGTCGTAGGAGTAGCCCAGGTCCTTCGCGCCCACCAGGGGGCCCACCCGCACGGCGTCCGACTCGAACTTGCCGCCCACGGCCGAGAAGCGCTCGAGCGCGAGCTCGTCGAGGTTCACCACGCGGGCGTCGATGGCGCGCTTCACCGGTCGATCTCCCCGAAGACGATGTCCATGGTGCCGATGATGGCCACCACGTCCGCGATCATGTGCCCGCGCGTGAGCTCGTCCATCGCCGCCAGGTGCGGGAAGCCCGGGGCGCGGATCTTCAGCCGCCACGGCTTGTTGGCGCCGTCGGAGACGAGGTAGATGCCGAACTCGCCCTTGGGGTGCTCGACGGCCGCGTAGACCTCGCCCGGGGGCACGTGCATGCCCTCGCTGAAGAGCTTGAAGTGGTGGATGAGCTCCTCCATGGAGGACTTCATCCGCTCGCGCGAGGGCGGGGCCACCTTGTGGTCGTCGATGATCACGGGGCCGGGATTGTCCCGCAGCCAGGCGATGCACTGCCGGATGATGCGGTTGGACTCGCGCATCTCCTGCACGCGCACGAGGTAGCGGTCGTAGCAGTCGCCCTGGGTGCCCACCGGGATGTCGAAGTCCATCCGGTCGTACACCTCGTAGGGCTGGGCCTTGCGCAGGTCCCAGGCCACGCCCGAGCCGCGCAGCATGGGGCCGGTGAATCCCAGGGCCTGCGCCCGCTCGGGGGTCACCACGCCGATGCCCACGGTGCGCTGCTTCCAGATGCGGTTCTCGGTGAGCAGGGTCTCGTAGTCGTCCACGTACGCCGGGAAGCGGTTCGTGAAGTCCTCGATGAAGTCCAGCAGCGAGCCCTGGCGGTTGGCGTTCAGGCGCGCGATCTCCGCGGCGCCGCGCGAGCCGTTGGACTCGTACTGCGGCATGCGCTCCGGCAGGTCGCGGTACACGCCGCCGGGCCGGTAGTAGGCCGCGTGCATGCGCGCGCCCGAGACGGCCTCGTACATGTCGAAGAGGTCCTCGCGCTCGCGGAAGGCGTAGAGGAAGACCGTCATGGCGCCCACGTCCAGCGCGTGCGAGCCGATCCACAGCAGGTGGTTCAGGATGCGCGTGATCTCGTCGAACATCACGCGGATGTACTGCGCGCGCACCGGCACCCCGACGCCCAGCAGGCGCTCGATGGCCATCACGTAGGCGTGCTCGTTGGCCATCATGGACACGTAGTCCAGCCGGTCCATGTACGGCACGCTCTGGAGGAACGTGCGCGTCTCGGCGAGCTTCTCGGTGCCGCGGTGCAGCAGGCCGATGTGCGGGTCGGCGCGCTGCACCACCTCGCCGTCGAGCTCGAGCACCAGGCGCAGCACCCCGTGGGCCGCCGGGTGCTGCGGCCCGAAGTTCATCGTGTAGTTCTTGATCTCGGCCATGTCAGCCCTTGCCCGCCCCGTACGAGTCCTCGCGCACCACCCGCGGCACGATCTCGCGCGGCTCGATGGTGACGGGCTGGTAGACCACGCGGCGCTGCGCCGGGTCGTAGCGCATCTCCACGTGCCCGGAGATGGGGAAGTCCTTGCGGAACGGGTGCCCCATGAAGCCGTAGTCGGTGAGGATGCGGCGCAGGTCCGGGTGGCCGCGGAAGACCACGCCGTAGAGGTCGAAGGCCTCGCGCTCGAACCAGTTGGCGGCGGGCCAGACCTCGATCACGGAGTCGACGGCCGGAAAGCCGTCGTCCGGGCAGAACACCTTCACGCGCAGGCGCCGGTTGCGGCGCACCGACAGCAGGTGCAGCACCACCGCGAAGCGCGCGCCGCGCCGCGTGCCTTCCGCGAAGCCCTCGTAGTCGACGACGCACAGGTCGACGAGCAGGGAGAAGTCGAGCGATTCGTGGTCGCGCAGCAGGCGCGCGGCCTCGGCGTAGTCGGCGGCGGCCACCTCGATGGTGAGCTCGCCGCGGTCCGCCGTCGCGCCCGCCAGGCGCCCGCCCAACGCCGCGTCGACGTCCCGCTGCAGGGACTGGAGGATCTCGCTCATCGGCTCAGCTGCGACGGATGGTCTGGGTGCGCTTGATCTTGTTCTGCAGCTGCAGCAGCCCGTAGATCAGCGCCTCCGCCGTGGGGGGGCACCCGGGGACGTACACGTCCACGGGCACGATGCGGTCGCAGCCGCGCACGACGGAGTAGGAGTAGTGGTAGTAGCCGCCGCCGTTGGCGCAGGAGCCCATGGAGAGCACCCAGCGCGGCTCGGCCATCTGGTCGTAGACGCGGCGCAGGGCCGGCGCCATCTTGTTGCACAGCGTGCCGGCCACGATCATGAGGTCCGACTGGCGCGGGCTGGGCCGGAAGACGATGCCGAAGCGGTCCAGGTCGTAGCGCGAGGCGCCCGCGTGCATCATCTCCACCGCGCAGCAGGCCAGGCCGAAGGTCATCGGCCAGAGCGATCCCGTGCGCGCCCAGTTGAGCACGTTGTCCACCTGGGTGACCACGAAGCCCTTGTCGCCGACCACGCCTTCGCTCATCGCGCCCATCGCGTCACTCCCATTCCAGGGCCCCGCGCTTCCACTCGTAGGCGAAGCCCACGACCAGGATCGCGAGGAAGACCATCATGGCGGAGAAGCCGAACCAGCCGATGTCCTGCAGGACGATCGCCCAGGGGAAGAGGAAGGCGATCTCGAGGTCGAAGAGGATGAAGAGGATCGCCACCAGGTAGTAGCGCACGTCGAACTTCATGCGCGCGTCCTCGAAGGCCTCGAACCCGCACTCGTAGGGGCTCAGCTTCTCGGCGTCCGGCTGGTGCGCCCCCGTGAGGCGCCCCAGCACGCCGCTCACGGCGATCGCGCCGATGCCGACGGCGCAACCGATCGCGAGGAACAGCAATACCGGGAAGTAGTTCTCCAGCATGGCGCCTGATGGGACCGTGGAATTCGCGCCGGATGGTAGCGGGAGCCGGCCGCGCCGCTCCTTGACGGGAGGCAACGCGCCCGAAGGCGCCTTCCGGGCGCCTTCCGCCACCGCGAACGACCCGGCGGCTACTTTCGAACTGGTGCGGTCGGAGAGACTCGAACTCTCACGCCTTTCGGCACTGCCCCCTCAAGACAGCGTGTCTACCAATTCCACCACGACCGCGACTCTTGCCGACTACGGTGCTGCGAGGACTACTTCGGGATCTCCTGCGACTTCGAGGAGCTGTCCCCCGACGGGGCCGGCGCCGAGGGAGCGGGCGCCGCCGGTGCGGAGGCGGGCTTGCCCGCGTCCGTCTTGATCGACTGCGTGACGCCGCCCGACTTGGTGGGCGACGACGTGAGGAAGGTGAGGCCCAGGCTCGTCACGAAGAAGACGGCCGCGAGGATCGCCGTGGACCGCGACATGAAGTTGGCGGCGCCGGATGAGCCGAAGAGGCTGCCCGCCGAGCCGCTGCCGAAGGCCGCGCCCATGTCGGCACCCTTGCCGTGCTGCAGCAGCACCAGCACGACGATGGCGACCGCCGCGAGCACGTGAACCATGATGACTACCGTGTGCATCCCTGCCCCTCACTCTGCGGCGACGGCTGCGCGCCAGATCGCCAGGAAATCTTCCGCCACCAGCGAGGCCCCGCCGATGAGGCCGCCATCGACGTCCGGCATCGCGAAGAGCTCGGCGGCGTTGGAGCCCTTGACGCTGCCCCCGTACAGCATGGGCAGCCTCGCGGCCACCGCTGCGTCCTGCCCCGCCACCCGGCCCCGCAGGAAGGCGTGGGCCTCCTGCGCCTGGGCCGCCGTGGCCGTGCGCCCCGTGCCGATGGCCCAGACGGGCTCGTAGGCCACCAGGGCCCCGTCCAGCCCCGCCGCCCCGACCCTCGCCAGGACGGCGTCGAGCTGCCGGGCCAGCACCGGCTCGGTGGTGCCCCCCTCGCGCTCCGCGAGGGTCTCGCCGACGCACAGGATGGGCACGAGGCCCGCCTTGCGCGCGCTGGCGAACTTCTCCGCCACGACCGCGTCCGTGTCGCCGAAGAGCGTGCGGCGCTCGGAGTGCCCGACGATCGCGAAAGTCGCCCCGAACTCGCGGAGCATCGCGCCGGAGACCTCCCCGGTGTACGCCCCCTTCTCGAAGCGGCTGACGTCCTGGCCGCCCCAGGCGACCGGCGTGCCCTTGAGGAGCGACTGCGCCTGCGCGAGGTACGGCGCCGGCACGCACACCGCGAGGTGCCGGCCGGCTCGCGGTGTGACGCCCGCGAGGATGGCGCGAACGAGCGAATCGTTGCCGGCGAGGCTCCCGTTGAGCTTCCAGTTCCCGACGACGTGCTTGTCCCGCAATTCGCGCCCCTCAAAACCGCCGGATTTTACGGTATCGGTGCATACCCGGTCAATTTGGGACTCCGGCGACCCCGGATCGTTTCACCCGAGGCCCGTGAGAAGGTAGGTGCTTGACAGCCAGTTCGATATTTCTATAATTCTCGAATCATGCAAACCAACGAAGCCGTCACCATCCTCGCCGCCCTGGCCCACGAGTCGCGCCTGGCCGTCTTCCGGCACTTAGTGGAAGCCGGCCCCGCGGGCGACACGCCCGGCAACCTGGCCGGAGCCCTGGGCCTCGCCCCCTCCACCCTCTCCTTCCACCTGAAGGAGCTCTCCCACGCCGGCCTGGTCACGTCGAAAGCGAGCGCCCGCTATCTCGTGTACTCGGTCGACTTCGCCCGCCTCGCGGGTCTCATGACCTTCCTCACCCAGAGCTGCTGCCGCGGCATGCCCAGCGAGTGCCTCTCCACGATGGAGACGGCGCTGGCGGGCTGCGCGGCCGCCCCCGCCACGTCCACCGAAAAGGCTTGCTGCCCATGAAACGCTTCCACGTGCACCTGAGCGTCGCCGACCTCGGCGAGAGCATCCGCTTCTACTCCGCCATGTTCGGCGCGCCCCCCACCGTCCGGAAGGACGACTACGCCAAGTGGATGGTGGAGGACCCGCGCCTGAACTTCGCGATCTCGCAGCGCGGGCACCCGCCCGGCCTCAACCACCTCGGGCTGCAGGTCGACGACGGCGCCGAGCTGGGCGCGCTGCGCGGGGCGCTGGAGCGCGCGAGCCTTGCCATCGCCGACGAGCCCGGCACCTCGTGCTGCTACGCGAAGTCCGACAAGCACTGGGTGACGGACCCGCAGGGCATCGCCTGGGAATCCTTCCACACCCTGGGCGACATTCCCACGTTCGGGGACCCGCAGGCGACCGGCAGCTGCTGCGCGCCCGAGGCGACCGAGCCGGCGAAGGCTTCGGCGTGCTGCGGCGGCGCGCCCGCCCCGCGCGGCTGCTGCAACTAGGCACCGCATGGACCGCCGCCCCTTCCACGCCCTGTTCCTCTGCACGGGCAACTCGGCGCGCTCGATCCTGGCCGAGTGCATCCTCAACGCCGTGGACCCGGCGCGCTTCCGCGCCTTCAGCGCCGGCAGCCACCCGTCGGGCCGCGTGAACCCCTTCGCACTCGAGCTGCTCGCGAAGAACGGCTACCAGACGCTCGGGCTGCGCAGCAAGGCGTGGGACGAGTTCGCGGCGCCCGGCGCTCCCGAGCTCGACTTCGTGTTCACCGTCTGCGACAACGCGGCCGGCGAAGCCTGCCCCGTGTGGCCCGGCCGGCCCGCGACCGCCCACTGGGGCGTGCCCGACCCGGCGGCCGTCGAAGGCACGGACGAGGCGAAGCGCAAGGCCTTCCTCGAAGCCTTCGTCGCGCTCAGGCGGCGCATCGAGCTCTTCGCGAGCCTGCCGTTCGGCAAGCTCGACCGCCTCGCGCTGGAATCGCGCCTGCGCGACATCGGCAAGCGCTGAAGCGCCATGCGCCTCTTCGAGCGCTACCTCACCGTCTGGGTGCTCGCCTGCATCGTCGCGGGCATCGGGCTCGGCCGCGTGGCCCCGGGCGCCTTCGAGGCCCTCGGCCGCGTGAGTTTCGCGCAGGTGAACCTGCCGGTGGGCGTGCTCATCTGGGTGATGATCGTGCCGATGCTCCTCAAGATCGACTTCGGGGCGCTGCACCAGGTGCGCGCGCACGCCCGGGGCATCGGCGTGACGCTGTTCGTCAACTGGGCCGTGAAGCCTTTCTCCATGGCCCTGCTCGCCTGGCTCTTCGTGCGCCACCTCTTCGCGCCGTGGCTGCCCGCGGCGCAGCTCGACGCCTACGTGGCCGGGCTGATCCTCCTCGCGGCCGCCCCGTGCACGGCGATGGTGTTCGTCTGGAGCGAGCTGTGCCGCGGCAACCCGTACTTCACGCTCTCGCAGGTGGCGCTCAACGACACGCTGATGGTGGTGCTCTTCGCGCCCATCGTGGCGCTCCTCCTGGGGCTGTCGAGCATCACGGTGCCCTGGGAGACGCTGCTTGCCTCCGTCGTGCTCTACGTCGCGATCCCCGTGGCGATCGCCCAGTTCTGGCGGCGCTGGCTGCTGCGCCGGGGCGAGGCGAGCTACCGCGCGGCGCTGGCGCGCCTGGGTCCGCTGTCCATCGTCGCGCTCCTGGCGACGATCGTGCTGCTCTTCGGCTTCCAGGGCGAGGCCATCGCGCGCGCGCCGCTCGTCATCGCGCTGCTCGCGGTGCCCATCGTGCTGCAGGTGTTCCTCAACGCGGGCCTCGCCTACGGCCTCAACCGGCGCCTGGGCGTGGCCCACGAGGTGGCGGGCCCCTCGTGCCTCATCGGCGCAAGCAACTTCTTCGAGCTGGCGGTGGCCGCCGCCATCACGCTCTTCGGGCTCGAGTCGGGCGCGGCGCTCGCCACGGTCGTCGGCGTGCTCGTCGAGGTGCCGGCGATGCTCCTCGTGGTGGCGGTGGTGAACGCCACGCGCCCCTGGTACGAGGCCGGCCGGGCCGCCTAGCGCCCGCGCAAAAAAATCGGGCGGCCCCGTGAAGGACCGCCCGTAGAGCCACCAGAGGATCGGAGGAGACGCTGGTGGTGCCGGAGAAACCCTTTCGGGAACTTCGCCGCCAAGAGGTGCCGCCATTGTCGGTGCCCGCCGTTTCAGGGCCGTGACGGCCCGCGCCGACGCGAAAGCTTCACGCGGCCGTCGCACCCGCGTCGCACGCCGCCGGGACAATGCGGCCGGAATGGACGACTCGCCGGCCCTGCGCTTTCGCGCCATCTTCCTCTCCGACGTGCACCTGGGCACGCCGGGATGCCAGGCCGCGCACCTGCTCGACTTCCTGCGCCACACGGAGAGCACCTACCTCTACCTCGTGGGCGACATCGTCGACGGCTGGCAGCTCCGGCGCCGCTGGTACTGGCACCAGGACCACAACGACGTGGTGCAGAAGGTGCTGCGCAAGGCGCGCAAGGGCACGCGAGTCACCTACATCGCGGGCAACCACGACGAGGCGCTGCGCCACTTCCTGGGCGTCGCCTTCGGCGGCATCGAGATCCGCGACGAGGCCGAGCACCGCACCGCCGACGGCCGGCGCCTGCTCGTGACGCACGGCGACCTCTTCGACGCCGTGGTGCAGCGGGCGCGCTGGCTCGCCATCGCGGGCGACCACGCGTACACGGCCGTCCTCAAGCTCAACCAGTGGCTCAACCACCTCACCGCGCGGCTGGGCCTTCGCTACTGGTCGCTCTCGCAGTACCTCAAGCACAAGGTGAAGAACGCCGTCTCGTACATGACCGACTTCGAGGAGGCGCTCGCCCAGGAGGCGCGGCGGCGCGGCTTCGACGGCGTGGTCTGCGGGCACATCCACAAGGCCGAGATCCGCGACATCGGCGGCGTGCTGTACTGCAACGACGGCGACTGGGTGGAGAGCCTGACGGCGCTGGTGGAGCTGGAAAGCGGCGAGCTGCGCCTCGTCGACTGGCGCGCCATCGAGGCCGTGAAGGGCCGCGCCGTCCGCCCGGCCGTGCCCGAGGAGGAGCGCGCCCATGCGCCTGCTGCTGGCGACTGACGCCTGGGCGCCGCAGGTCAACGGCGTGGTGGTCACGCTGCGCAACACGATCGACTGGCTCGGGCGCCTGGGGCACGACGTCCACGTCGTCTCGCCCCAGGGCTTCCGCACGATGCCCATGCCCACCTACCCGGAGATCCCCCTCGCGTTGTGGCCCGGCCGGGAGGTCGCGCGCCGCATCGAGGCGTTCCGGCCGGACGCGATCCACGTCTCCACGGAAGGGCCCATCGGCGCGGCGGCCCGAGCCCACTGCGTGGACCGGGGCCTCGCGTTCACCACGGCCTACCACACGTGCTTTCCCGAGTACGTCCAGGCGCGCTTCAAGGTGCCGCTCGCCTGGACCTACGCGTGGCTTCGGCGCTTCCACCGGCCTTCGTCGGCGGTGCTCGTGTCCACCCACTCCATCCGCGAGGCGCTCGCGAGGAACGGCATCGCGCACGCGGCCGAGTGGTCGCGCGGCGTGGACCTCGAGCTCTTCCGGCCCGGTCCGGAGCGCTTCACCGAATACGAGCGGCCGGTGTTCGCGTACGTGGGCCGAGTGGCGGTGGAGAAGAACCTGGCGGCCTTCCTGCGACTGGACCTGCCCGGCACCAAGCTCGTGGTGGGCGACGGCCCGGCGCGCGCCGAGCTCGAACGCAGGTTCCCGCGCGCCGTCTTCGTGGGGGCGAAGCACGGCGAGGCGCTGGCGAGCCACTTCCGGCGCGCGGACGTGTTCGTCTTTCCCAGCCGCACGGACACCTTCGGCCTGGTGCTGCTGGAGGCGATGGCCTGCGGCACGCCCGTGGCGGCCTTCCCGGTGCGCGGCCCCGTGGACGTGGTGAAGGATCCGCGCGCCGGCGTGCTGCACGAGGACCTTCGCGAGGCGGCGCTCGCGGCGCTCTCGCTCGACCGCGCGGCGGTGCGAGCCTACGCCGAGCGATTCTCGTGGGAGCGCTGCACCCGCCAGTTCCTCGCCTGCCTCGTCCCGGCCACGGGCGCGGGCGCCGCGGCCACGGCCCATGGACGGCCCGCGCACCCCTGAGGCCGCCGCCGGCGGCGAGGCCACGAGCCCGTTCAAGGGCAAGACGGGCGCGGCGCGCATCGTCCAGGCCTTCTTCAACTCGCTGGCCGGCTACACGGACGCCTGGCGCCACGAGAGCGCCTTCCGGCAGGAGGTGCTGCTCGCCGCGGTGATGGTGCCCGCGGCGTTCGTCGTGCCCGTGACGGGCGCCGAGCGCGCGCTCCTCGTGGGCAGCGTCCTGCTGGTGCTGGTGGTCGAGCTCCTGAATTCGAGCGTGGAGGCAGCCGTCGACCGCATCTCGCTCGACCGGCACTCGCTCTCCAGGCGCGCCAAGGACCTGGGCAGCGCCGCGGTGCTCACGGCGCTCGCGCTCGCGGCGTCGGTCTGGCTGCTGGTGCTGCTGCCCCACCTCGCCTAGAGGGGCACCGCCGCCGGCCGCTAGCCGAAGCGGCCCGTGATGTAGTCCTCGGTTTCCTTCTTGGTGGGCTTGAGGAAGAGCTGGTCGGTCTTGCCGTACTCCACCATGTCGCCCAGGTACATGTAGGCCGTGTAGTCGGAGACGCGCGCGGCCTGCTGCATGTTGTGCGTGACGATCACGATCGTGAACTCGTCCGCGAGATCCGTGATGAGCTCCTCGATCTTGAGGGTCGAGATGGGGTCCAGCGCCGAGGTGGGCTCGTCCAGGAGGAGCACCTGCGGCTTCACGGCGATGCCGCGCGCGATGCACAGGCGCTGCTGCTGGCCGCCCGACAGGCTCATGCCCGAGCGCGGCAGGATGTCCTTCACCTCGTTCCACAGCGCCGCCTTGCGAAGGGCCCACTCCACGCGCTCGTCCATCTGCCCGCGCGTGAGCCGCTCGTGCAGGCGCACGCCGAAGGCGATGTTCTCGTAGATCGACATCGGGAAGGGCGTGGGCTTCTGGAAGACCATGCCCACCTTGGCGCGCAGGTCGTAGATGTCCACGCCCCGGTCCAGGATGTTGCGACCGCCCAGCAGCAGCTCGCCGTCCGCGCGCTGCTCCGGGTACAGGTCGTACATCCGGTTGATGGTGCGCAGGAGCGTGGACTTGCCGCAGCCCGAGGGACCGATGAAGGCCGTGACCTTTCGCCGGTAGATCTCGAGGTTGATGTTCTTGAGGGCGTGGAACTTCCCGTAGTGGAAGTTGAAGTTCCGGAAGGCGACCTCGGTGACGAGGTTCTCGGTCGCGGCGTCGTCCATGGGGGCTCCGGGGCTCTCAGCGCTTCTCGCGGAAGAGGACGCGCGCCGCGACGTTGATCGCGAGCACGCCCAGGGTGATGAGGAAGACCCCCGCCCACGCGAGGCTCTGCCAGTCGGTGAACGGGCTCATGGCGAACTTGAAGATGGTGACCGGCAGGTTCGCCATGGGCTTGCCCAGGTCCATGCTCCAGAACTGGTTGGACAGGGCCGTGAAGAGCAGCGGCGCCGTCTCGCCGGCGATGCGCGCCACCGCCAGCAGGATGCCGGTGAGGATGCCCGCCTTCGAGGCGCGGATGGTCACCTTCATGATCACCTGCCACTTGTGCGCCCCCAGCGCGTACACCGCCTCGCGCAGGCTGTCGGGCACCAGCAGCAGCATGTTCTCCGTGGTGCGCACGACCACGGGCACGACGATGAGGGCGAGGGAGAGCGCGCCCGCCAGGCCCGAGAAGGAGCCCACCTGCGCGACGTACACCGCGTAGACGAAGAGGCCGATCACGATGGACGGGGCCGACAGCAGCACGTCGTTGATGAAGCGCGTGACCGAGCCCAGCCAGTTGAAGCGACCGTACTCCGCCAGGTAGACGCCCGCGAGGATGCCCACCGGCGTGCCCACGAGCGTGCCCAGGCCCACCATCACGAGGCTGCCCGCGATGGCGTTGGCGAGGCCCCCCGGCTCCGAGGCCCCGGGCGGCGGGGTCATCTTCGTGAAGAGGTCGAGCGACAGGCCCGAGACGCCCAGCCGGAAGGTGGTCCAGAGGATCCACAGCAGCCACACCAGCCCGAAGGCCATGGCCGCGAGCGAGAGCGTGAGCGCGATCCGGTTGACGAGGTAGCGGCGGCGGTGCAGGTCCATCGCGGCGCCCTCAGGCCTGGGTGCCCTCGCCCTTGGCCAGGCGCAGCAGCAGCAGCTTGGAGAAGGCCAGGACGACGAAGGTGATGACGAACAGGATGAGGCCCAGCTCGATGAGCGCGGCCGTGTGGATGCCCGGCGCGGCCTCGCCGAACTCGTTGGCCAGGGCCGAGGTGATGCTGTTGCCGGGCAGGAAGAGCGAGACGCCCTCGAGGAAATTGGTGTTGCCGATCACGAAGGTCACGGCCATGGTCTCGCCCAGCGCGCGGCCCAGGCCCAGCATGACGCCGCCGATCACGCCCACGCGCGTGTGCGGCAGCACCACGTTCCACACCACCTCCCAGGTGGTGGCGCCCACGCCGTAGGCCGACTCCTTGAGCATGGCGGGCGTGACCTCGAACACGTCGCGCATCACCGCGGCGATGAAGGGAATGATCATGATGGCCAGGATGATCCCGGCGCACAGCAGCCCGATGCCGATGGGCGGGCCGTCGAAGAGCGCGCCCAGGAGCGGGATGCGGCCCAGCGTGGCGGAGAGGAACGGCTGCGACTGGGCGAAGATGGGGGCGAAGACGAGCAGGCCCCACATGCCGTAGACGATCGAGGGGATGGCCGCCAGCAGCTCGATGGCCGTGCCCAGCGGCCGGCGAAGCCACGCCGGCGAGAGCTCGGTGAGGAAGAGCGCGATGCCGAAGCTCACGGGCACCGCGATCACCAGCGCGATGGCCGAGGTGACCAGCGTGCCGTAGATCGGGATGAGGGCGCCGAAGCGCTCGGCCGGCGGGTTCCATTCGCTCGTCCACACGAACGCCGCCCCGTAGCGCACCAGCGAGGGCCACGCCGCCCACACGAGCGAGACGATGATGCCGGCCAGCGTCGCGAGCGCGATGAGCGCGAAGGCTCGCGTGAGGTTGTGGAAGAGGACGTCGCCGAGGGCGGCGGACGACGCTTTCTCGGGTTTTCGCGGCGGCACGACCGCCATTCTGCCAGTTTCGGTGGCGGGGCTGCCCGTCGGCTCGGCCGCGGCTTGGGCGCTCATGGGGGGCTCGAAAGCGAGCCGGGCGGGCCTGGGCCCGCCCGGTTCACGCGCAGGGTGTCGCGTCTTCCGTCAGTGGGCGGCGGCGTAGACCATCTTGCCGCTTCCGTCCTTGATGTTGTGCCAGGCCTTCTCGATGAGCGACACGACCGAGTCGGGCAGGGGCACGTAGTCGAGGTCCATCGCCATCTGGTCGCCGTTCTTGTAGGACCAGGCGAAGAACTTGAGCACCTCGGCCGCCGCGGCGGGCTTGTCCTGCTTCACGTGCATGAGGATGAAGGTCGCGCCGGTGACGGGCCAGGCGTCCTTGCCCGGCTGGTCCGTGAGGATCACCGCGAACTTCTCCTTCTCCCACTGCGCGCCGGCGGCCGCGGCCTTGAACGCGGTGTCGTCGGGCTTCACGAAGTTGCCGTCGTGGTTCCTGAGCATCGCGTACGTGAGCTTGTTCTGCTTGGCGTAGGCGTACTCCACGTAGCCGATCGCGCCGGGGATGCGCTGCACGAAGGCGGAGACGCCCTCGTTGCCCTTGCCGCCCAGGCCCACGGGCCACTGCACGGCCGTGCCCATGCCGACCTTCTCCTTCCACTCGCCGCTCACCTTGGACAGGTAGTTCGTCCAGATGAAGGTCGTGCCCGAGCCGTCGGCGCGGCGCACAACGGCGATGGCCTGGTCGGGCAGGTTCACGCCGGCGTTCAGGGCCGCGATCTCCTTGTCGTTCCACTTGACGATCTTGCCCAGGTAGATCTTGGCGAGCAGGTCGCCCGTGAACTTGAGCTGGCCCGGCTGGATGCCGGCGAGGTTCACGACGGGCACCACGCCGCCGATCACCGTCGGGAACTGCATGAGGCCGCCCTTCTCGAGGTCCTCGACCTTCAGGGGCATGTCGGAGGCGCCGAAGTCCACGGTCTTGGCGTTGATCTGCTTGATGCCGCCGCCGGAGCCGATGGACTGGTAGTTGAGCTTGTTGCCGGTGGCCTTCTGGTAGCCGTCGGCCCACTTGGCGTAGATGGGGGCCGGGAACGAAGCGCCGGCACCGGTGATTTCGGCCGCGAGGGCGGGCGCCGCGGCGAACGCGGCGACGGCGGCGGCGGCGGCGACCTGCTGGAGGGAACGGAACATGGGGGACTCCTGGAATGGGAAAGCGAAGGACTTGCTGGGCACGGATTCTAGGTCGGTCCCGTGACACTTCCGTGACACGGCAGGCCCCGGGAGGCAGGCGATTGACCGCCGACAAGCCCCGGAGGGGCCATCCGTGTCGAAATGTCGGTGGGCGCCGGCGCCGGCCGCCGGTCCGCCCGCCCCCATGACCGCGATCGCCCTGCCCTCTCCCCGCTCCAGCCCCCGGGCCTTCCTCGTCCTGGGCGCCCTGGCCTGGGCGGGCCTCTACGCGCTGCTCGTCCCCGCCTCGGAACTGGCGACCGCCGCGTTGCCCGTGGACCGGGAGAGCCCCGCCGGGCGGGCGCTGGCGTTCTTCCTCTACGACACCCCCAAGGTGCTGCTGCTGCTCACGGGCGTGGTCTTCGTGATGGGCATGGTCAACTCCTGGTTCACGCCGGAGCGCACGCGGGCGCTGCTCGCCGGCCGCCGCGAGGGCGCGGCCAACGTGATGGCGGCGAGCCTGGGCATCGTCACGCCCTTC
The DNA here is from genome assembly GCA_029781595.1 of Pseudomonadota bacterium. Taxonomy (GTDB): domain Bacteria; phylum Pseudomonadota; class Gammaproteobacteria; order Burkholderiales; family Usitatibacteraceae; genus FEB-7. The sequence continues at coordinate 82,201 of JAKOWJ010000227.1, forward strand.
TGCTCGTGCTCGGCGGTGCCGCTCTTCATCGGCTTCGTGCAGGCGGGCGTGCCGCTGGGCGTGACGTTCTCCTTCCTCATCGCGGCGCCCATGGTGAACGAGGTGGCCCTCGCGCTGCTGCTGGCGATGTTCGGCTGGCGCATCGCGCTGCTCTACCTCGGGCTGGGCCTGGCGGTGGCCATTGTGGCCGGCTGGGTGATCGGCCGCCTCGGGATGGAGCGCCACCTGGAGGACTGGGTGCGCGACATGCCGCGGCTGCGCGCCGAGGCGGGCGCGGACGGCCTCTCGCTCGCCGACCGCGTGCAGGCGGGCCTCGCGAGCGTGCGCGAGATCGTCGGGCGCGTGTGGCCGTGGATCGTGGCGGGCATCGCCGTGGGCGCGGGGATCCACGGGTGGGTGCCCGAGGAATTCCTGGCCGGCATCATGGGGCGCGAGGCCTGGTGGTCCGTGCCGCTCGCCGTGCTGGTCGGCGTGCCGATGTACACGAACGCGGCCGGGATCATCCCCGTGGTGCAGGCGCTGCTCGCCAAGGGCGCGGCGCTGGGCACCGTGCTCGCGTTCATGATGAGCGTGATCGCGCTTTCGCTGCCGGAGATGATCATCCTGCGCAAGGTGCTCAAGCCCCGTCTCATCGCCACTTTCGCCGGCGTGGTCGCGGCCGGCATCCTGGCCGTCGGTTTCGTGTTCAACGCGGTGCTCTGAGCGCCGCTTCCCCTTTCCTGGAGGCAAGCCATGCAAGTGAAGGTCCTGGGCACCGGATGCGCCAACTGCCGCAACACCGTCGCCGCGATCGAGCAGGTCGCGGCCGCGAAGGGCGTCGCGATCGACCTGGTGAAGGTCGAGGACATGAAGGACATCGTGGCCCACGGCGTCATGTCCACGCCCGGCGTGGTGATCGACGGCACCGTGGTGCACGCGGGCGGGGTGCCCACGCGCGAGAAGATCGAGCAGTGGTTCGCGGCCCTGGCGCCTTCCGCCTGCTGTTGCGGTGGCGGCGCCGCCAAGAAGTGCTGCTGACCGCGGCGGGAGTTCCCTCCCGATGACGCGGGTCGTGGTGCGCGGCGCGGGCGACGTCGGCTCGGCCGTCGCCCACCGGCTCTTCGCGGCCGGCTACCGCGTGGTGCTCGTCGACGAGCCGCGGCCCGCCCACGCCCGGCGCGGCATGGCCTTCTGCGACGCGCTGCACGAGGGCACGAGCCGCCTGGCGGGCCTGCTCGGCAAGCGCGCGCGCACCCTGGCGGACCTCGCACCCATGCTCGACTGCCGGAAGGCGCTGCCGCTCACGGACGCGGCCGCCCGCGAGGTGCTCGACGCGCTCGAGCCCGAGGTGCTGGTGGACGCGCGCATGCGCAAGCACGAGCTGCCCGCGGCGCTGCGCGGCCAGGCCCCGTTCACCATCGGGCTGGGTCCCAACTTCGTCGCTGGCGAGACGGTGGACGCTGCGATCGAGACAGCCTGGGGCGACGATCTCGGGCGCGTGGTGCGCGCCGGTCCCACGAGGCCACTGGCGGGCGACCCGCGTGCGATCGCGGGCCACTCGCGCGACCGTTACGTGCGCGCACCCGTCGCCGGCGTCTTCCGGACCGCCCACGCCATCGGGCAAGCGGTGGCACAGGGCGAACGGGTCGCCAGCCTGGAGGGCGGGGTCGTCCTCGCCTCGCCGCTGGATGGCGTCCTGCGCGGGCTCACGCACGACGGCACGCGCGTTCGCGCGGGCGCCAAGGTGATCGAGGTGGATCCGGCGGGCGACTGCGCCGCCGCCTTCGGCCTCGGCGAGCGGCCACTGCGCATCGCCGAAGGCGTGCTCGAGGCGATACCCGAAAGGCTCAGGCCGCCGTCCTGACGGCCGCGGCGATGGACTCCGCGAGCGACTTCACGCGCGCCGGGTCCTCGCCCTCCACCATCACGCGGATCACGGGTTCCGTGCCCGACGGACGCAGCAGCACGCGGCCGCGGCCCGCAAGCGCGCTCTCGGCCGCGGCCACCGCCTCGCGCACCGCCGGCGCCGCCGTCACGTCCGCGCGCGCAGCCAGCCGCACGTTGGTGAGCACCTGCGGCAGAAGCGTGAGGTCGCGCGTGTAGTCCGCCAGCGTCTGCCCGGCCGCCACCAGGGCCTCGAGCACCTGCAGCGCGGAGATGATGGCGTCGCCCGTGGAGTGGCAGTCCAGGCACAGGATGTGGCCCGAGTTCTCTCCGCCACACTCCCAGCCCTTCTCGTGCAGGAGCTCGAGCACGTAGCGGTCGCCCACCGCGGCGCGCGCGAACGGGATTCCCAGCTCGCCCAGGCGCCGCTCGAGGGCGAAGTTGGTCATGAGCGTGCCGGCGATGCCCCCGCGCAGGCGCCCCGTCTCGTGGCGGTGGCGCGCGATGGCGTACAGGAGCTGGTCGCCGTCGAAGAGCCGGCCGTCGTGGTCGGCCATGGCGAGGCGGTCGCCGTCGCCGTCGAAGGCGATGCCGAAGTCGGCGCCGTGCTCGGCCACCGCGCGCGCGAGCGTGGCCGGGTGCGTGGCGCCGCAGCCGTGGTTGATGTTGGTCCCGTTGGGGTGCGCGCCGATGGCGACCACTTCCGCGCCCAGCTCCTGGAAGACGCGCGGCCCCAGCCGGTAGCAGGCGCCGTGCGCGCAGTCCACCACGAGCTTCAGGCCGCGCAGCGTGCGGTGCTTGGCGAAGGTGCCCTTGCAGAACTCGATGTAGCGCCCCTCGGCGTCGTGCACGCGCTCGGCCTTGCCCAGGTGCGCGGATTCGCGCGTGACCATCGGGTCGGCCAGCACCGCCTCGATGTCGCGCTCGACCGAGTCGGGGAGCTTGGCGCCCTCCGCCGAGAAGAACTTGATGCCGTTGTCCTCGAACGGATTGTGCGAGGCCGAGACCATGATGCCGGCGGACAGGCGCAGCGCGCGCGTGAGGAAGGCCACGCCGGGCGTGGGCATGGGGCCCACCAGGAGCGTGTCCACGCCCGCGGCGGACAGCCCCGACTCGAGCGCCGACTCCAGCATGTAGCCGGAGATGCGCGTGTCCTTGCCGACGAGCACCGCGGGACGGTCGCGGTGCGGGGGCGCGACGTCCGCGCGCGAGAGCACCAGCCCCGCCGCGTAGCCCAGCCGCAGCACGAAGTCCGGCGTGATGGGCGACTCGCCCACGCGCCCGCGGATGCCGTCGGTGCCGAACCACTTCCTGCCGTTCATCGCCTTTGCTCTCCCTGGCCGCCGCCCGCGGGCGCCGCGAGCGCCTGCAGCACCTTGAGCGCGTCCACCGTCTCGCGCACGTCGTGCACCCGCACGATCCGCGCGCCATTCTGGACCGCGAGCAGGGCGGCCGCAACGCTGCCGGCCGCGCGCTCGCCCACGGGCCGACCGGTGATCTCGCCGATCATGCGCTTGCGGGACAGGCCGGCCACGACCGGATAGCCGAGCGCGGCCAGCCGGCCCAGGTGCGAGAGGAGCGCGGCGTTGTGCGCGAAGTCCTTGCCGAAGCCGAAGCCCGGGTCCAGGGCGATGCGGTCGGGCGCGACGCCGGCGGCCTCGAGCGCGCGCGCGCGGCCCGCGAGGTAGTCCCGCACCTCGGCCACCACGTCCTCGTAGGCGGGATTGGCCTGCATGGTCGCGGGCGTGCCCTTCATGTGCATCACGCAAAGTCCGGCATCCGCGCCGGCGACCGCCTCCACGGCACCCTCCGCGCGGAACCCGTTCACGTCGTTCACCATCGCGCAGCCCTCCGCGAGGGCGCGGCGCATGACCTCCGGCTTCATCGTGTCCACGGAAACCGCGACGCCCTCGCGCACCAGGGCGCGCAGCACCGGCATCACGCGGCCCAGCTCCACTTCCAGCGGCACCGGCTCGGCGCCGGGGCGCGTGGATTCGCCCCCCACGTCCACGAGGTCCGCCCCGTCGGCCGCGAGCGCCACGCCGTGCGCGACGGCCCTCGCCTCGTCGAGGAAGCGCCCGCCGTCGGAGAACGAGTCGGCCGTGACGTTGAGTATGCCCATCACCCGCGGCGTGGCGAGGTCCAGGGCGCGCGCGCCGCAGCGCAGGATCGCGGCCATCAAGTAAAACGGGGCGGCCGCAGCCGCCCCGGGTGCCGTCCGTGCCCGGAGATCAAGCCGACTCCGCGGGCGAGGTGCTCGCGGGCGGGCCGGCGGGCCGCGCGCCGCCATCGCCCGGCGGGTTGCTCGGGCGCGCCGCCACCGGCTTGGGCTCGCGCGGCGGGCGGCCGGACATGATGTCCTCGATCTGCTCGGCGTCGATCGTCTCCCACTCCAGGAGCGCCTTGGCCATCACCTCGACCTTGTCGCTGTTCTCCTCCAGCAGGCGCCGGGCGAGCGAGTACTGCTCGTCGATGATGCGGCGGATCTCCTTGTCGACCTTCTGCATCGTCTCGTCGGAGATGGCCTGGTGCGTCGTGACGGAGCGGCCGAGGAAGACCTCGCCCTCGTTCTCGCTGTAGACCATGGGGCCCAGCGTGTCGCTCATGCCCCACTCCGTGACCATGCGCCGCGCCATCTCGGTGGCGCGCTTGAAGTCGTTGGAGGCGCCGGTGGTCATCTGGTGCATGAACACCTCCTCGGCGATGCGGCCCCCGAAGAGCACGGCGATGTTGTTGAGCAGGTAGTCGCGGTTGTAGCTGTAGCGGTCCTGCTCGGGCAGCTGCACCGTGACGCCCAGCGCCCGGCCGCGCGGGATGATGGTCACCTTGTGCACCGGGTCCGTGCCCGGCAGCAGGCGCGCGACGATGGCGTGGCCCGACTCGTGGTAGGCGGTGTTGCGGCGCTCCTCCTCGGGCATCACCATGGACTTGCGTTCCGTGCCCATGATGATCTTGTCCTTGGCGCGCTCGAAGTCCTCCATGTCCACCAGGCGCTTGGAGCCGCGCGCGGCGAACAGGGCCGCCTCGTTCACGAGGTTGGCGAGGTCCGCGCCCGAGAAGCCGGGGCAGCCGCGCGCGATGATGGAGGCGTCCACGTCCGGCGCGATGGGCACCTTGCGCATGTGCACGAGCAGGATCTGCTCGCGGCCGCGGATGTCCGGCAGCGGCACCACCACCTGGCGGTCGAAGCGGCCCGGGCGCATGAGCGCGGGGTCGAGCACGTCCGGGCGGTTGGTCGCGGCGATGACGATGACGCCCGAGTTGCCCTCGAAGCCGTCCATCTCCACCAGGAGCTGGTTGAGCGTCTGCTCGCGCTCGTCGTTGCCGCCGCCCAGGCCCGCGCCGCGCTGGCGGCCCACGGCGTCGATCTCGTCGATGAACACGATGCAGGGCGCGTTCTTCTTGGCCTGCTCGAACATGTCGCGCACGCGCGCCGCGCCCACGCCCACGAACATCTCGACGAAGTCGGAGCCGGAGATGGAGAAGAAGGGCACCTTGGCCTCGCCCGCGATGGCGCGCGCGAGGAGCGTCTTGCCCGTGCCGGGCGAGCCCACCATCAGCACGCCGCGCGGGATGCGCCCGCCGAGCTTCTGGAACTTGGAGGGGTCGCGCAGGAAGTCGACCAGCTCGCCCACCTCCTCCTTGGCCTCGTCCACGCCCGCGACGTCGGCGAAGGTGACCTGGTTCTGGTTCTCGTCGAGCATGCGCGCCCGGCTCTTCCCGAAGGAAAACGCGCCGCCGCGCCCGCCGCCCTGCATCTGGCGCATGAAGAAGATCCACACGCCGATGAGCAGCAGCATCGGGAACCACGACACGAAGATGTTCATGAGGAGCGAGGGCTCCTCCTCGGGCTTGGCCTCGACCGTCACGCCGTTCTTCAGGAGGTCCGAGACCATCCAGGGATCCATGATCCCGGGCGTGTAGACCGTGTAGGTCTTGCCGTCCTTGTTGGTGGCCTTGAGCGTGCGGTTGCCGTCCATCTTCACGCGGACGATGCGCCCCTGCTTGGCCTCGTCCATGAACGCCGAGTAGTCCAGGACGCTGGCGCTCGTCTGGCGGTTGCCGACCTGCATGAAGACCATGGTCAGCACGACGCCGATGACGAGCCAGACCATGATGGTGCGAACGGTGTTGTTCACTCTTGCGGTTCCTTGGGAAAAGACCCCGTAATTCAGCGGGATAGGGGGAATCTACTATAGCAAAGTTCGGGCGCCCGGCCGCGTTTCAAGGGGCGCCGGGGCCCGGGGGGTATCGCCCGCCGGAAATCGGGGACGTTCCCCGATTTCGGCAGTGGCCCGGACGACCGTTCCGGCCCCGAAATCGGGGAACGTCCCCGATTTTCCGGGTCAGGGGTCCGAACGCGGGCCGCGGGCCAGCAAGTAGGCCTCCGCGCTCTCCCCCCGGGAGGCGCCGGGCTTCCTCGTCACCACCTTATCGAAAGCGGCGCGCAGGGACTTGAGGAATTCCTCGTGGCCGGCCCCCTGGAACACCTTGACCAGGAAGGCGCCGCCCGGTTTCAGGTGGGCCAGGGCGAAGTCCCGGGCGAGCTCCGCCAGGTCCATCGCCCGGGCCTGGTCGGAGACGGCGATTCCCGACAGGTTGGGCGCCATGTCGGAGAGCACCAGGTCGGCCCGGGCGCCCGCCAGGGCGCCTTCGACCGCCGCCAGCCCCTCGTCCGTCGCGAAGTCGCCCTGGAGGAAGGTGGCGCCCGGCACCGGCGCCATGGGCAGCAGGTCGATGGCCACCACGCGGCCGCGCGGCCCGGCGCGCTTCACGGCGACCTGCGTCCAGCCGCCCGGGGCGGCGCCCAGGTCCACGACCACCGCGCCGGGGCCGAGCAGCCGGTCCCGGTCGTCGATCTCGATGAGCTTGAAGGCCGCGCGCGAGCGCCAGCCCTCGCGGCGGGCGCGCTGCACGTAGGGGTCGTTCACGTGGCGCCGGAGCCACTGCTTGCTGGAGGCCGATCGGGCCATCGTGGGGGGAAGGGCGTGCGGGGGGCGACGGTTATAATCCTGCCATGCCACCGCTCTCCCCGTCGCGCCGCAGCGAACTGCGCGCCCGCGCCCACGCCCTGCGGCCCGTGGTGCTCATCGGCGACAAGGGCCTCACCGACGCGGTCGTCTCCGAGGTCGACCGGGCGTTGGCCGCCCACGAGCTCATCAAGGTGCGGGCCACCAGCGGCGACCGCGAGCAGCGCGCGCAGTGGATGGCGGCGCTCTGCGAGCGCACCGGCGCCGAGCCGGTGCAGGAGATCGGCCGAATGCTGGTGCTGTGGCGAGAGGCGCCCGCCGAGGAGGCCCCGCCCGCCCCGGCGCCCAAGGCCCGCAGCCGCCGACCCGCCGGCAAGCCATCCCCGGCCGCCCGGGGCACGCGCTCGCCGAAGGAGCCGGCGCGCCCGCCCCGTGGAAAGCCGTTCGCCAAGCCGCCGCGCGG
>JAKOWJ010000235.1 GCA_029781595.1 Pseudomonadota bacterium
GCAGGCGAGCAACGGGACGCTCACCGTGCCGCTGGCGGGAACCGGCGAGCGCTCGCTGGTGACGCACTACTACCGCGCGATCCTGCGCCGCGCGCCGGATGCCGGAGGCGCGAGCTACTGGGCGGCGGAGGCAGCGCGCGTGCAGGCCCTGGGGCTCAACCCGAACGAGGCGTGGTTCGCGATGGCGGCCACCTTCTTCACCAGCGCCGAGTACCTCGCCTTTGCGCGCAACGACTCGGGATTCGTGACCGACCTCTACAACACCTTCTTCAACCGCGCGCCGGATGCCCCGGGGCTCGCGTACTGGACCGGGCAGCTCGCCTCGGGGCTGCCGCGCGAGGTGGCCCTCTCGGCCTTCCTCTTCTCCGCCGAGTTCGTGAGCTTCTCGCAGGCGATCTTCGGGAGCGCAGGCGTGCGCGCCGAGGTGGACACGGTGACCGACTTCTACCGGGGCCTTCTCGCGCGCCTGCCTGACAACGCCGGCTTCGCCTTCTGGCTGGCGCGCTTCCGCGCCGCACAGTGCCTCGGCGGCAACGCGGTCAACTCCGAGGCGGAGTCGATCTCCAGCCAGTTCGCGCTCTCTGCGGAGTACGCGGCGCGGGCACGCAGCCACGCCCAATTCGTGGGCGACCTCTACAACGCCTTCCTGCGCCGCGGCGGGGACCTCGCCGGCGTGCAGTTCTGGAACAGCGAGATCGCCTCCGGCGCGAGGACCCGCGAGAAGGTGCGCCAGGCCTTCGTCGCGAGCCCGGAGTTCCAGGCGCGCGTGGCGGCCGTCATCGCCCAGGGCTGCCTCTGAAAAAGGGGGCAAGTCCCGTCGCGGGATCGCAAGTCAGGCGAGGAAGCCCAGGTTCGGCGTGGCGAAGCGCGATAGCTTCGGGAAGATCGCCGGCAGGTCCGCCCCCGACACACCGAACCACGCGGCCATCGTCGCCGCGTACTGGTCCACGGAGGTGGTCGGGATCCATTTGCCGCCGCTGGTGTCGTCCGGCCCGCCCACGACGAGCGTGGG
>JAKOWJ010000290.1 GCA_029781595.1 Pseudomonadota bacterium
CCGCGCGCCACCTGCAGCTCGATGAAGTCGACCAGCAGGATCGAGTTGCGCACGATGATGCCGGCGAGCGCGATCATCCCGATCATCGAGGTCGCGGTGAAGTTCGCGCCCATCAGCGCGTGCCCCGGCATCACGCCGATCACCGTGAGCGGGATGGGCGCCATGATCACGAGCGGCACCACGTACGAGCGGAACTGCGCCACCACGAGCAGGTAGATGAGCACCAGGCCCACGCCGTAGGCGAGCCCCATGTCGCGGAAGGTCTCGTAGGTCACCTGCCACTCGCCGTCCCACTTCACCGCGTACTGGCGGTAGGGGTCGGAGGGCTGGCGGATGAAGTACTCGCCGAGCGTGCCGCCGTCGGCCACGGGCTGGCCGGCCACCTTGCCGCGCGCGGCGAACATGCCGTAGAGCGGGCTGTCGGTCCGGCCGGCCTGGTCGGCCACCACGTAGACCACCGGCAGCAGGTCCTTGTGGTAGACCGGCCGCTCGCGATCGTTGGAGACGGGCCGCACGAGTTCCGACATCGGCACCAGCGAGCCGTCGGCCGCGCGCAGCGTGAGCTTTAGGAACTCGTCCAGCTCGCCCTGCTGCTCGGCCGGCAGCACGATGCGCACGGGCACCTCGTACTTGGAGTGGCCGTCGTGCAGCGGCGTCGCGTCCATGCCCGACAGGCCCGCGCGCATGGTCTCCACCACGTCGCGGCGCGAGACGCCCGCCAGGGCCGCGCGGCCCTGGTCCACGCGCAGCACGATGCGCGGCGCCGGGTCCTCGACGGTGTCGTCGATGCCGACGATGTCGGGGGTGGAGGCGAGCGCCGCGCGCACGGTCTTGGCCACGCGGATGCGGCCGGCCTCCTCGGGGCCGTAGACCTCGGCCACGATGGGCGAGAGCACGGGCGGCCCGGGCGGGACCTCGATCACCTTCACCTTCGCGCCCCAGCGCCGGCCGATGGCCTCGAGGGCCGGGCGCGCGGCCGAGGCGATCTCGTGGCTCTTGCGGTGGCGCCTCGACTTGTCCACCAGGTTCACCTGCAGGTCGCCCTGCTCGGACAGGGTGCGCAGGTAGTACTGGCGCACCAGGCCGTTGAAGTTGATGGGCGAGGCGAGCCCCGCGTAGGCCTGGTAGTCGGTGACCTCCGGGATCGTCGCCACGTGGGCGCCCAGGTCGCGCAGCGCCGCGGCCGTGTCCTCCAGCGGCGTGCCGGCGGGCATGTCCACCACCACCTGGAACTCGCTCTTGTTGTCGAAGGGCAGCATCTTGAGCACCACGAGCTTCACGCCCGCCAGGCCCACCGAGAGCACGATGGCCACGGCGATGCCGATGCCCAGCCAGCGCCGGTTGCGCGCGGCCTGCGGCGCCGAGATGAAGCGCCCGAGCTGCGTGCCGAAGAAGCGCTCCAGCCGCGCGTCCAGCGCCGAGGCGCCCTCGTGGCCGTGGGCGGAGAGCAGCTTGAGCGCGAGCCAGGGCGTGACCGAGAAGGCGATCGCGAGCGAGAGCAGCATGCCCATGCTGGCGTTGATGGGGATGGGGCTCATGTACGGCCCCATGAGGCCCGTGACGAAGGCCATGGGCAGGAGCGCGGCGATCACCGTGAGCGTGGCGAGGATGGTGGGCCCGCCCACCTCGTCCACGGCCGCGGGGATGATGCCGTGCAGCGGCCCGTCCTCCATGCCCCGGTGGCGGTGGATGTTCTCCACCACGACGATGGCGTCGTCGACCAGGATGCCGATGGAGAAGATGAGCGCGAAGAGCGAGACGCGGTTGAGCGTGAAGCCCCACGCCCACGACGCGAAGAGCGTGCTGGCCAGGGTGAGCACGACGGCCAGGCCCACGATGGCGGCCTCGCGCCGGCCGAGCGTCGCGTAGACCAGCACCACCACGGAGAGCGTGGCGAAGATGAGCTTCTTGATGAGGCTCTTCGCCTTGTCGTCGGCCGTGGTGCCGTAGTTGCGCGTCACGGTGGCGTGCACGTCCGCGGGGATGAGCGTGCCCTCGAGCTCGCCCACGCGCGCGACCACGCGCCGCGCGACGTCCACGGCGTTCTCGCCGGGCTTCTTGGTCACCTGGATCGTCACGGCCGGGTGCTCGCCGGGCGAGGTGATCCCCTTGCCGGAGGCCGCCGGGCCCGCGCCCGTCCACACGTAGCGCGAGGGCTGGTCCGGGCCGTCCACGACCTGGGCCACGTCGGCGAGGTACACGGGGCTGCGCTCCTGCACGCCCACCACGAGCGAGCGCACGTCGGCGGCCGACTCGAGGTAGTTGCCCGTCTCGACGGCGATCTCGCGGTTGTCGCGCACGAGCTTGCCGGTGGGCGCCGTCACGTTGGACAGCTGCAGGGCGTTCCTCACGTCCAGCGCCGTCACGCCGTGGGAGGCGAGCCGGTCGGCGTCCAGCAGCACGCGCACCACGCGGCCGGGGCCGCCCAGCGTCTGCACCTCGCGCGTGCCCGCCACGCGCTTGATCTCGACCTCCACCGCGTGCGCCACGCGCTCGAGCTCGTAGGCGCCGTGGGCCGGGTCGTCGCTCCAGAGCGTGAGCGAGACCACCGGCACGTCGTCGATGCCCTTGGGCTTGATGACGGGCTCCAGGATGCCCAGCTCGGGCGGGGCCCAGTCGCGGTTGGCGCTCATCGTGTCGCGCAGGCGCACGATGGCGTCGATGCGCGGCACGCCCACCTTGAACTGCACGGTGAGGATGGCCATCCCGGGGCGCGAGACCGAGTAGACGTGCTCGATGCCCTCCATCTGGGAGAGCACCTGCTCGGCCGGCGTCGACACCAGCGCCTCCACGTCGCCCACCGACGCGCCGGGGAACGGGATGAAGACGTTGGCCATCGTCACGTTGATCTGCGGCTCCTCCTCGCGCGGCGTGACGGCCACGGCGAACAGCCCCAGCAGGAACGCGACCAGCGCGACCAGGGGGGTGAGCTGCGAGTCCTGGAAGTAGCGCGCGATGCGCCCCGAGATGCCCATGCCTTCCATGCGCGCGCCCTCAGCCCGCCGGGGGCGCCGACATGCCGGCCTTCACCGGGTCGAGCGCGACCTTCTCGCCCGCCTTCAGGCCCGAGAGCACCTCCACGTCCTTCTCGTCGGCGGCCGTGCCCAGGCGCACCTGGCGCAGGCGCGGCTGGCCCTTGTCGTCGATCACGTAGACCGCCGTCACCTCGCTGCGGCGGATCACCGCGGCGCGCGGCACCATGAGGCGCGGGGCGTGGCCCGTGACGAAGTAGGCGCGCGCGAACACGCCGGGCAGGATCCCCTTCACGTCCGCGGGCAGCTCCAGGCGCACCTGCGTGGTGTGGGTGCGCGGGTCGGCGGAGGGCACGACGGTCACGCTCCTCACGTCCACCCAGCGGCCCAGCGAGGGCACCTCGATGCGCGCCTTCGCGCCGGCCTGGATGGCCGGCACCTGCGCGGAGGGCACGGTGGCCACCACGCGCAGCGACGAGGGGTCGAAGCCCGTGAGCAGCGGCTTGCCCGGCGCGGCCATCTCGCCGAGCTGCACGTGGCGCGCCGAGACGATGCCGCTGTAGGGCGCGACGATCGTCGTGAAGCTCTTCTCGGTGGCCGCCGCGCCGGCGCCCGCGAGCGTGGCCTTCATGCGCGACTCGGCGGCCTTGTAGTCGGCCTCGGCCTTGTCCAGGGCGGCCTGGCTCACGAACTTCTGCGCGAGGAGCTGGCGGGTGCGCTCGTACTGGGCGCGCGCGTTCACCAGCGCCGCCTCGGCCTCGCGCACCTGGGCCTCGCTGGCGGCCACGGCCTGCGAGGCCGCGCGCTCGTCGATGCGCAGGATCACGTCGCCCTTCTGCACGCGGTCGCCCACGTCGAAGCGGATGTCGACGATGCGGCCGGAGACCTGCGCGGCGACGGTGGACTGGCGCACGGCCTCGACGACCGCCTCGGCGGTGGTGGTGAGGTCCACCTCGCGCAACGCCACGGGGGCGGCGGCGAGGGGCGCGGCCGCGGCGGTGCGCGCGGCGGCGGGCGGCTCGTCGGAGCCGCAGGCGGCGGCGGCGAGGGCTGCGGCGGCGAGGAGGGCGAGGGCGTGCGGTTTCATCGTGTCCTTGGCGTGTCAGGCGGCGGCGATCCAGCGCTCGAGCTCGGAGGCGGGGCGCGCGCCGGTGGTGCGGGAGGCCTCGCGGCCGTCCTTGAGGAGGAGGAGCGTCGGTATCGACCTTATCCCCAGCCGGCCGGCCAGGGATTGCGAGAGGTCAGTGTTCACCTTCGCGAGCCGGGCGCGGCCCGCCAGGCGCAGCGCGGCCTGGGCGAACTCCGGCGCCATCTGCCGGCAGGGCCCGCACCATGGCGCCCAGAAGTCGACGACCACGGGCACGCTCGTGCGCGAGACGAAGGCGTCGAACGAGGCGTCGTCGAGCTCGACCACGGAGCCGTCGAGCAGCGGCGTCTCGCAGCGGCCGCACTTGGGCGCCTCGTGCACGCGCGCGGCGTCCACGCGGTTCTGCGCGAGGCACTTGGGGCAGGCGACGTGCACCCAGGCGGCGGCGTTCACGGCGTCCGCCTAGGCGGCGCAGGCGGCGCTCTTCACGCCCAGCCGGCGCAGGATGGACTCGAGCGGGCAGAAGCGCGTGAAGCCGCTCTGCAGCAGGTTCGCGCCCACGAAGGCGGTGAGCCACAGGAAGTGCGGGCTCACGAAGGCCGGGCTCCCGGGGGCGCCCAGGGCGACGGACAGCAGGACGAAGGTGCCCGCGACGATGCGGACGATTCTCTCGGTGGTCATGGCGGCGCTCCGGGGAGGGGGTGTGACCCGGATAATACAGTAGGGGGTATAGTATGTCAACGGGGACGGGCCGCCCCGGCGGGCTTGCCATGCCATACCGGGTAGTGTATAAAAGCCGCATCCTCCAGGAGGCGACATGCCCACGATCCGCGACGAAACCCACAAGAAGGAACTCATCCACCGCCTGCGCCGCGTCGAGGGCCAGCTGCGCGGCATCCAGGCCATGATCGAGAAGGGCGCGGAGTGCGAGGCCATCACGCAGCAGCTCTCCGCCAGCCGCCGGGCGCTCGACAAGGCCTTCTACCACGTGCTCTCGTGCGCCATCCAGTCGGGCGGCGAGGTGCCGGCCGGCACCACCGCGAAGGCCGTGGTGGACAAGCGTCTCGAGCACGCCGCGGAGCTCCTCGCCAAGTTCGGCTGAGCCCGCCCGCGGGCTCACGGGGCGAGCCCCGCCCCGACTACACTGGCGGCCATGCCGACCGCCGGAAACGACACGCTCGCCTTCTCCGACCTCGTCGCGCGCCTGGCCGACGGCGCCCCCGGCGAGCTCGCCGCCGTCACGCCCAACAACCGCCTCGCCCAGTGCCTCGCCGCGGCCGTGGCCGCGCGGCACCTCGCCGCGGGGCGCCACAGCTGGCCTGCGCCGGACGTCCTCACGCTGGGCGCCTGGCTGGAGCGCGTGCACGAGGACGCGCGCTTCGACGACTCGGGCGAGCCCGTGCCGGCGCTGCTGGGGCCGGACGCCGAGCGCCTGGGCTGGGAGGACGCCATCTCCCGGGACCCGGGGCGCCCCGTGCTGGTCGGCGGCGCCGCCCTGGCGCGCGAGGCGCACGCCGCGTGGGGTCTCGCGCACGAGTGGGGCATCGAAGGCGCCCTCGGCGCGTGGGAGGGGTCGGCGGACGCGCAGGCCTTCGCCGGCTGGGCGCTCGCCTGGCGCGAGGAGTCGGCGCGGCGCGGCTGGACGGATGCCGCGCGCCTTCCCGCGCTGCTGCCGGCCCTGCTCGCGCGGCCCGGCGTGCGCCGTCCCGCCACCCTCGTCGCGTACGCCTTCGACCTGCCCACGCCCGCGCAGCGCCGGCTCTTCGACGCCTGCCGCGCGGCCGGCATCGCCGTGGCGCACGCCGGGCCCCCGCGCCACGAGGGCCGCGCGGTCGTCGTGGCGGCGGATTCCCCGAAGCGCGAGCTGGAGCTCGCCGCGCGCTGGGCGCGGGCCCGCCTGGAGTCGGCGCCCGCGGGCCGGCTGCCGCGCGTGGGCGTGGTCGTGCCCGACCTCGCGCAGCGCCGCGAGCTCGTCGCGCGCGTCTTCTCGCGGGTCTTCGAGCCCATGGGCCGCGCGGCGGGCGCGCCCGTCCACGACCTCTCCCTGGGCCGGGCCCTGGCCGATTACCCCCTCGCCGACTTCGCGCTGGGCGTGGTGGCCATCGCGGCCGGGCCCGTGCCCTTCGAGCGCGCGAGCCGCCTGCTGCGCTCGCCCTTCCTCGGCGGGGCCGAGGGCGAGGCCGGGCCGCGCGCGCGGCTCGACGCGACGCTGCGCCGCGCCGCGCCGCCCACGCTGGATCTGGCGGCGCTGCTGGCCGCCGTGCGCACCGCCACGGGCGAGGGACCGGGACGGCGCGCGCCGCGGTGCCCCGCGCTCGAGGCGCGGCTCGCGGAGCTGGCGGCCCTCGCGCCGCCGCCGCGGCTCGCCCCGCCTTCGGCCTGGGCCGGTCACTTCGCGCGCCAGCTCGCCGCCGCGGGCTTTCCCGGCGCGCGGCCCCTGGATTCGGCCGAGCACCAGGTGCACGCGAAATGGCTGGAGGCGCTGGGACGCCTGGGCGCGCTGGGCGCCGTCGTCGCCACCGTCACGGGCGAGGCGGCGCGGCGGCACCTGCGCCAGCTCTGCACCGAGACCGTCTTCCAGCCGGAGTCGGGGGAGGCGCCCGTCCAGGTGCTGGGCCTGCTGGAGTCGGTGGGCCTGGACTTCGATGCGCTGTGGGTGGCCGGGCTCACCGACGACGCCTGGCCGCAGTCGCCGCGACCCAATCCCTTCGTGCCGGTGGCGCTGCAGCGGCGCGCCGGCGTGCCGCAGGCCTCGGCCGAGGCCTCGCTCGAGCTCGACGCGCGCATCACGCAGGGCTGGGCGCGCGCGGCGCCCGAGGTGGTCTTCTCGCACGCCCTCGCCGACTCGGAGCGCGCGCTGGCGGCGAGCCCGATGCTCGCGCCCTTCGAGGCGGTGGGCGAGGCCGATCTCGCGCTCCCGCCCGCGGGCGGGCTTCGCGAGGCGCTCTTCGCCGCCGGGCGCGAGCCGGGCGCGTGGGAGGGCCTGCGCGACCGCAACGCGCCCGCGCTGGAGGGCGAATCCGCGCGCGGCGGCACCGCCGTCCTCGCGGACCAGGCCGCATGCCCATTCCGCGCCTTCGCGCGACACCGCCTGGGCGCCGAATCGCTCGAGAAGGTCGAGCCGGGCCTGGACGCATCCGACCGCGGCCAGCTCCTGCACCGCGTGATGGCCCGCCTCTGGCGCGAGCTCGGCAGTCAGGCGGCGCTCCTCGACGCCGATCCCGATCGCCTCGTCGCGCTCGCCGGCGAGGCCGCGCGGGTGGCGGTGGCCAGGCTGCGCGAGGAGCGGCCCGGCCGCCTCGACGGGCGCTTCGCGCAGCTCGAGCGCGAGCGCCTCGCCGCGGCCGCCCTCGCCTGGCTCGCCATCGACCGCGACCGTCCGCCGTTCACGGTGGCGATGCGCGAGGAGGCGATCGTCCTGCAGACCGGCGGCCTCGAGCTTCGCGGGCGCATCGACCGCCTGGACCGGCTCGAGGCGGGCGGCGTGGCGGTCATCGACTACAAGACGGGCACGCCGCGCGTGGCGGGCTGGCTGGGCGGGCGGCCGGACGATCCGCAGCTGCCGCTCTACGCGCTCGCCGCGGGCGACGACGTGGCGGCGGTCGCGTTCGCGTGCCTGCGCAAGGGGCGCATGGGCTTCGACGGGCTCGCGCGCGAGGCGGGGCTGCTGCCGGGCGTGGGCCCGGTGGACAAGCACCCCGGCGCGGGCAAGCACCACGCGTCGTGGGCGCAGCTGCTCGCGGCCTGGCGCGAGGCGACGCGCGCCCTCGCGCAGGCGTTCGTCGCCGGCGAGGCGGCGGTGGACCCGAAGCAGCCCTTCGCGACCTGCCGCCACTGCGACCTCGCGGCGCTGTGCCGCGTGCGCGGCCGGGGGCTCGTCGGCGACGACGAGCCGGCGGCCGGGGCGGCGGAGGAGCCATGCGCGGGCGCGAGGCCGTCGACGCCGCCGAGCGCGAGCGCGCCCTGGATCCCGCGCGCGCGTTCATCGTCCAGGCGCCGGCGGGCGCCGGCAAGACGGGCCTGCTCATCCAGCGCTACCTGCGGCTGCTCGCGGGCGTGCGCCGCCCGGAGGAGATCCTCGCCATCACGTTCACGCGCAAGGCCGCGGGCGAGATGAAGCGCCGCGTGCTGGAGGCGCTCGAGGGCGCCTCGCGCCCGCTTCCCGCCGACGCGCAGGCCAACGCCCGGCGCACGCATGCGCTGGCCCGGGCCGCGCTCGCGAGGGACGCCGAGCTGCGGTGGCGGCTCACCGAGAACACGGCCCGGCTTCGCATCCAGACCATCGACTCCTTCAACGCCTCGCTCACGCGGCAGATGCCGGTGCTCGCGCGGCTGGGCTGGCAGCCGGGCCTGGTCGACGACGCGCAGGACCTCTACCACGAGGCCGCGGTGCGCACGCTCGCGCTGCTCGACGGGGACGCGGTGCGCGGGCCGCGCATCGCGCGCCTGCTCGCGCACCTGGACGGCGACCAGGCGCTCGCCGCGCGCCTGCTGGCCGGCATGCTGGCGCGCCGCGACCAGTGGCTGGGGCGCGACCTGGACGAGGCGCCGGACCGCGCCGCCCTCGAGGCGGGCTTCGTCGCCGAGCGCGCGCGCCTGCTGGCGGCCGCGCGCGGCCGCTTCCCCCCGGCCGAGGTGCCGGCGCTCGTCACGCTGGCGCGCTACGCGGCCGAGTCGCTGCGCCGCCTCGATCTCGACGGCCCCGTGCTCGCCGCGGAGGGCCTGGAGACGCTGCCGCCGCCCGGCGAGGCAGGCGCGGTGGCCTGGCAGGGCCTCGCGCAGTTCCTCCTCAAGGCCGACGGGGAGTGGCGCGTGGCGGTGAACCGCAAGCACGGGTTCCCCGCGGCCAAGGAGGAAGGCAGCGCCGGCCGCAAGGCCGAGTTCGGCGAGCTCCTGGAGCGCCTTGCGCGCGCGCCCGCCCTTCGCGAGGCGCTGGCCGAGCTGCTGGTCCTGCCGCCCGCGGCCTTCGACGAGCGCCAGTGGTCCGCGCTCGAGGCCGTGGCCGCCGTGCTGCCGCTCGCCGCCGCGCAGCTGCTGGCGGTGTTCGCCGAGCGCGGCGAGGTGGACCACGCGCAGATCGCCGCCGGCGCCGTCGCGGCCCTGGGGGACGAGTCGGACCCCACGGACCTGCTGCTCGCCCTCGACGAGCGCCTCTCGCACGTGCTCGTCGACGAGTTCCAGGACACCTCGCGCAGCCAGTGGGCGCTGCTCGCCGCGCTCACCGCGGGCTGGACGCCCGGCGACGGGCGCACGCTCTTCGCGGTGGGCGACCCGATGCAGTCGATCTACCGCTTCCGCGAGGCCGACGTGGGGCTGTTCCTGCGCGCCTGGCGCGAGGGCCTGCCGCACGTGCGCCTCGAGGGGCTGCGCCTGCGCACGAACTTCCGCTCGCAGCGCGGCGTCGTCGACTGGGTCAACGCCGCCTTCGGCGCGATCCTGCCCGCGGCCGACGACGAGGGCGAGGGCGCAGTGAGCCTCGCGCCGTCCGAGGCGTTCCACGAGCCGCTGGCGGGCGAGGCCGTGCGCTGGCACCTCTTCGCCGACGAGGACCGCGAGCGCGCGAGGCAGGACGAGGCGCGCCGCGTCGTCGAGATCGTGGCGGCGGCGCGCGCCGAGCGTCCCGGGGGGACGGTGGCGGTGCTTGTGCGCAACCGCACGCACCTGGACCGCCTCGTGCCGGCCCTGCGCGCCGCGGGAATGCGCTTTCGCGCCGTGGACATCGAGCCGCTGGCCGAGCGCCAGGCGATCCTCGACCTCGTGGCGCTCTCGCGCGCCCTGTCGCACGCGGCCGACCGCGCCGCCTGGCTCGCGGTGCTGCGCGCGCCGTGGTGCGGGCTCGCCCTCGCGGACCTGCTGGCGTTCTGCGGCGGCGAGGAGCGCACGGTGCCCGAGCTGCTGGCGGACGAGGCGCGGCTCGCCGCGGTCGCGCCGCCGGCCCGAGGGCGCCTGGCGCGCGTGGCCGCCATCCTCGGCCAGGCGCAGGCCGGTCGCCTGCGCGGCTCGCTTCGCGAGCGCGTCGAGCGCACCTGGCTCGCGCTGGGCGGCCCGGCCACGCTCGCGGCCGCCGAGGACCTCGACGATGCCGAGGCCTTCCTCGACCGCCTGGACGAGATCGAGGAGGCCGGCGACCTGCCGGACCCCGCGCGCCTGGAGGAGCGGCTGGAGGACCTGTACGGCGCGCCGGACCTGGGCGCCGGCGAATCGCTGCAGCTCATGACCATCCACAAGGCCAAGGGCCTGCAGTTCTCCACGGTGATCGTCCCGGGCCTGGACCGCCTGCCTCGCGGCGGGGACGCGCCGCTCTTCCGCTGGAAGCGGCGCACGGACGGCTCGCTCCTCATGGCGCCCGTGAAGGAATCCGGCACCGACGGCGACGCCGCGTACGACTACCTGAAGCGCCTCGAGGCCCGCGAGGAGGCGCACGAGCTCGAGCGCCTCCTCTACGTGGCCGCCACGCGCGCGGAGCACCGCCTGCACCTGCTGGGCCGCGTCGGCCGCGACCCGGACGTGCCGGGCGAAGCGGGGCTGCGCGCACCCTCGTCGCGATCGCTGCTCGGCAAGGCCTGGGCCGTCGCGCGCGCGCACGTCGCGCCGCCCACGGTGGCGGCCCCGAGGGCGGCCGGGGAGGCGGCGGGGGAGGCGGCGACGGCACCCGACCTGCGCTGGCTGCGGCCGGAGGGGCTGGACGTTCGAGTGAGCGCACCGGCAGTGGCGCTGCCGCCCGTGCCGCAGGAGGCGCGCGCGCCCATCGAGTTCACGTGGGCCGGCGAGACGCTTCGCCGCGTCGGCACGGTGGCGCACCGCTGGCTGCAGCGCATCGCGCAGGACGGCCTGGAGGCGTGGCCGGCCCGGCGCGTGCGCGCGCTCGCGCCGCGCATCGACGCCGAGCTCGCGCGCCTGGGCGTGCAGGGGCCGGAGCGGGCGCGGGCCGCGGCGGACGCCATCGCCGCGCTCGAGGCGGCCGTGACCGAGCCGCGCGGGCGCTGGATCCTCGCGGCGCACGCGGGGGCGGCGAGCGAGCTGCGGATGAACGTGGTGGAGGACGGCCGCGTGCACGCGGTGGTGATGGACCGCGTCTTCACCGACGCCGAGGGACGCCGCTGGATCGTCGACTACAAGACGGGCCGCCACGAGGGCGCGGACCGCGAGGCCTTCCTGGACCGCGAGCGCGACCGCTACGCGGGCCAGCTGCGCCGCTACGCGCGCGCGCTGGGCGGCGCGCCGGGGCTGGGACTGTACTTCCCGCTGCTGCCGGGCTGGCGCGAGGTGGAGGGCTGAGTCAGGCCGCGAGCGCGGCGAGCCAGGGCTGCATCGCGGCCGTCACGGCCGCGGGCTGCTCCAGCGGCGAGAGGTGCCCGCTCTGCGGCACGATCACCAGGCGCGCGCCGGCGATGCCGGCGGCCATCTCCTCGTGCAGCGCCGGGGGCGTGAGCGTGTCCTCCTGGCCGCAGAGCACGAGCGTGGGGCAGGCGATGGCGGCCAGGTCCGGCCGGCTGTCGGGGCGCGCGATGATGGCCTCCTGCTGGCGCAGGTACGCCTCGGTGCCGGTGGCGCGCGCCATGGCCTTCACCGTGGCCACGATGCGCTCGTCCTTCTGGTGCGCCGGCAGCAGCAGGCGCGGCAGCAGCGCGTCCACCACGCGGTCGAAGTCGGTGCCGGCGATGGCCATCATCCGGCGGCGGTCCTCGGTGGCCTGCGGCGAGTCCGGGCGGGCGTTGGTGTCGAGCAGGGCCAGGCCGGAGACGCGCGCGGGCGCGCGCCGCATCACCTCCAGCGCCACGTAGCCGCCCATCGACAGCCCTGCCACCGCGAAGCGTCCCGAGGGCATGCGCGCGATGGCCGCGGCGGCCATGGCCGTCACCGAGTCCGCGTTGGCCACGTCGGCCACCACGCAGTCGGCGGCGTTCGCCAGGCCCTCGACCTGCGCCTGCCACAGGCGGTGGTCGCAGAGCAGCCCGGGGATGAGCAGCAGCGGCGTTCGCATGGTGTCCTCCCTAGAGCCAGCCCGCCCGGCGCAGGCGGTGGAAGAGGTAGAAGTCGATGCCCGCCATCACGGCGAGCGCCATCGGGTAGCCGAACGTCCAGTGCAGCTCGGGCATCGTGGCGAAGTTCATGCCGTAGATGCCGGCGATGAGCGTGGGCACGGCCACGAGCGCGCCCCAGGCCGCCAGGCGCTTGGTCACCTCGTTGTCCGAGAGCGAGATCATGGCGAGGTTCACCGACATCGCCGTGGTCACCATGTCCCGCAGGGCCTCCAGGCCCTGCGCGATGCGCTTCAGGTGGTCGTCCACGTCGCGGAAGTACTCCTGCGTGGAGTGGCAGGCGAGCGGCACGCGCCCGCCGTGCAGCTTGCCCACGGCCTCGGCCAGGGGGTCCACGGCGTGCTTCACGCGCATGAGCTTCTGCTTGAGCCCGTACAGGGCCTCGAGGTTGGCGCGGGGCGAGGTGCCCGAGAAGATGCGCCCCTCGAGCTCCTCGAGCTCGACCTCCAGCGCGTCGAGCACCGGGAAGTAGCGGTCCACCACCGCGTCGATGAGCGCGTAGAAGACGAAGCCCGAGCCGTGGCGCAGCAGCTCCGGCTCGCGCTCGGTGCGCGCGCGAACGCCCGCGAAGCCCTGCTCGGTGCCCTGGCGGATCGAGAGCACGAAGTTCGGCCCCACGAAGAGGTCGATCTCGGCCACGTGCAGGTCGCCGTCGCGGATCTCCAGGTTGTGCAGCACCGCGAAGAGCGTGTCGCCGTACTCCTCGAGCTTCGGCCGCTGGTGGCCCTTGCGCGCGTCCTCCACCGCCAGCTCGTGCAGCTTGAACTGGTGCTCCATCTGCGCGATCTCGCCGGGGCCCGGGTCCTTGAGCGCGACCCACACGAAGCACTCGGGCCGGCGCACCCACGACCCGATCTCGTCCACCGGGATGTCGGCGACCTTGCGACCGCCCTCGTAGGCCACGCAGTTGACGAGCATGGCGCTAGGCCCCCAGGTCGCGGCGCAGCGCCGCCACGCTGTCCCGCAGCTCCGCGACCTCGCGCGTGAGGCGGTCGACGTTCGACTTGAGCGCGGCGATCTCGTTGGGGGCCACGGGCGCGGGCCCCGTGGCGGCGGGCGCCTGCGCGGCCTCGGGCTCGGGCTCCCCGGAGAGCAGGTGGGCCCAGCGCGCCTCGCGCGACCCGGGCGCGCGCGCGAGCTCGCGCACCAGCGTCCCGGCGGGCCGCTCGGCCAGCTCCTCCAGGAAGGCCTGCACGGCCGAGAGATCCGCGAAGCGGTGCAGGCGCTCGGTGGCGAGGCGAAGCTCGCCCACGGTCTGCGGCCCGCGCAGGAACAGCGCCGCGAGCAGCGCGACCGATGGCGAGGGCAGGTCCAGCACGCGGCCGACGTTGTGGGCGTAGCGCATCACGCGCCCGCCGCTGGACTCGACGACGAGCGCGTGCGACTTCAGGTGGTCGAGCGCGGCCTGGGCCTCGGCCTCCGTGGCCTCGAGGAGGGGGTGGCGGCTCGTCTTCTGGTTGCAGCCCGCCACCAGCGCGTTGAGCGTGAGCGGGTACGTGTCGGGGACGGTGTGCTGCTTCTCGACGAGCACGCCGAGGACGCGGGTCTCGAGAAGCGACAGGGCGGGAAGCGGGGCGGGCATGCGGGCTTCGGGATCCGAAACCCGCATGTTACCGCCGGGGCGGCCTCGTCGGCCGCCCGGGGCTCCGCCGGGGGAGGAGGGTCCCGGGGAGCCCCGGCAATCTCAGACGTCGAACGTGAAGACGTTGTTGCGGGCGCGGGAGCTGGCGGCCACCACGAACGCGCGGGCGAGGCGCTTGACGGCGTTCACGGTGGTGACGATGACGTCGGTGACGATCTCGGCCACGTAGATGCTGCGCTCGACGCGGGCCTGGTAGATGTACTCCTGGATGGCTTCGTAGTCTTTGTTCATGGTGCTTTCTCGATCCTTTCGGGTTCCGGTCGCCGAAGGACCGTTGAGTGCGGTATCGGCGGCTTTCGGAACGGACTATAGTGCTCGTGATGCACTGCAGCAAACGAATTGTTCTTGCGTCTTGAGCAAGAAAAGCTAACCTGTCGACATGCCCGACCGCCTGCCCCCGCTCAATGCCCTGCGCGCCTTCGAGGCGGCCGCCCGCCACCGCAGCTTCAAGCGCGCCGCCGAGGAGCTCTTCGTCACGCCGGCCGCGGTGTCGCAGCAGGTCAAGTCGCTGGAGGACTACCTGGGCGTGGAGCTCTTCCGGCGCCTGACGCGCGCCATCGAGCTCACGCCCGCGGGCGAGGCCATGCTGCCCAAGCTGCGCGAGGGGTTCGACTCGTTCTCCTCGGGCCTCGCGCAGGCGCGGCGCGCGGAGGCGCGCGGGCGCCTGGCCCTGGAGGCGCCGCCCAACTTCGTGGCCCGCTGGCTCATGCCCAGGCTGCGCCTGTTCATCGGCGCGTACCCGGAGTTCGACCTGCGCGTGATCGGCACGCTGCGCGCCATCGACCTGCCGGAGCACGACATGGCGATCGACCCCGGCCGCGGCGACGCCGAGCCCAGGGTCGCCGTGCGCTACGGCAAGGGCGACTACGAGGGCGCGCTGGTGGACCTGCTCTTCCACCCCGTCTACCTGCCCGTGTGCAGCCCCAAGCTCATCGGCCGCGGCCCGCCGCTGCGCAAGCCCGGTGACCTGCGCCACTACACCCTCATCCACGACGACTCCTCGCCGGGAGACGAGGAGCGCCCCGGCTGGGACGAGTGGCTGGCGGCGGCCGGCGCGAAGGGCGTGGAGGGCGAGCGCGGCCCGAGATTCTCCAACGCCTCGCTCGTGCACCAGGCGGCGCTCGACGGCGTGGGGGTGGCGCTCGCGCTGCGCCCGCTCGTGGATTCCGACATCGAGCGCGGCCGGCTCGTGGTGCCCATCGAGCGGCCGGTGCCCACCAACTTCGCGTACTACCTGGTCACGCCCGAGTCGATCGCCGCGCACCCGGCGGCGAGCACCTTCCGGCGCTGGATCACCGCGCAGGCCGAGGGCACGGGGCGCGCGCGCTAGCGGCGCTCAGCGCGCCGGGACGATCGGCGGCTCCTGCATCGCGGCCACCTGCTCCTTGAGCTCGAGCACGCGGTCCTGCCAGTACTTCTGCGTGCCGAACCACGGGAAGGCCAGCGGGAAGGCCGGGTCGTCCCAGCGCCGCGCGAGCCACGCCGAGTAGTGCAGCAGGCGCAGCGTGCGCAGCGCCTCCACCAGCGCGAGCTCGCGGTCGTCGAATTCGGCGAAGTCCTCGTAGCCGCGCAGCACGTGCCGCAGCTGCGCGCCCATGGACGGCGCGTCTCCCGAGAGCAGCATCCACAGGTCCTGCACCGCGGGCCCGGTGCGCGCGTCGTCGAAATCCACGAAGTGCGGGCCGTGGGGCGTCCACAGGACGTTGCCCGCGTGGCAGTCGCCGTGCAGGCGGATGCGCGGGACGGCGGGCAGGCGCTCGAAGGCGCGCTGCGCGCCCTCGATGGCGAGCGCGGCGGCGCCCGACCAGGCCTCGCGCAGGTCCGCGGGCACCAGGTCGTGCGCGAGCAGCCAGTCGCGCGATTCGATCCCGAACGACTGCACGTCGATCGCCGGCCGGTGGGCGAAGGGGCGCGTGGCGCCCACGGCGTGGATGCGGCCGATGAAGCGGCCGAGCCACTCGAGGGTCGTGGGGTCCTCCAGCTCGGGCGCGCGCCCGCCGCGGCGCGGGAAGAGCGCGAAGCGGAAGCCGGCGTGCCGCAGGAGCGTCGTGCCCGCGATCGCGAGGGGCGGCACGACGGGGATCTCGCGCTCGGCGAGCTCGGTGGCGAATTCGTGCTCCTCGAGGATCTGCCCGTCGGTCCAGCGGGCCGGACGGTAGAACTTCGCCACCAGGAAGCGCGCCTCGCCCAGCGGACCGGCGCCACCTTCCTCCAGGCCCACCTGGTAGACGCGGTTCTCGTAGCTGTTGAGCGCGAGCTGGTGGCCGTCGGCGAGGAAGCCCGCGCTCTCGACGGCGCCGAGGACGACGTCGGGCGTGAGGCCGGCGTAGGGAGGGGGGGCGGCGGTGTCGTTCACGCCGGCATTGTATGCGCCCCCGATCGGGGCTGCTGCGCCGCAGCATTGCACTTCCGCGGTGCGGCGCCGCGGCCGCGCGGCACGGCGCCCCGCAAAGGGGCGCGTGGCATGCCTCCTGCTATGCGTATCGGGAACCCTCACGGAGCCGTCGCATGCTGAGCATCACGCCCCTTCTTCGCCGCCTGTCGAAGCGCGCCCGAGAGACGCGCGAGGACGGGGACGCCTTCCTCGACGCCGAAGAGGCCCAGACGCTCTGGGGCGCCGTGCTCGACGGCGCCCTGCCCGAGCTCGAGCTCGGCGCGCTGCTCGCCACGCTCGCGCTCGTGGGCGATGACGCCGACGAGCTGCTGGGGTTCCACCGCGCCCTCGCCGCGCGCCAGGCGAGATTCCTGCCCTCGCTGCCGCGGCGCGCCATCGCCATCCCGCTGCACGGCCTCGTCCGCGGCGAGGCCAAGCTCGGCGTGCTGCTCGCGCTGTTCCTGCGCAGGCTCGACGTGCCGGTGGTCATCCACGGCACGCTCGACTCGCCCGACGGGCCGTCCGCGCCGGCGCTGCTGCGCGAGCTTGGCGTGCTGCCGAGCGCGGGGCTCGCCGAAGCCGGGCGCGACCTGCGCGAGAAGGGGCTCGTGTTCCTGCCGGTGCAGCTGCTCCTGCCCGCGCTGGGCGACCTGCTCGCGCTTCGCACGCGGCTGGGCGGCCCGAACTCCGCGCACCTCGCCGCGCACGCCTCCGACCCCGGCGGCATGGGCGCGGTGCGCCTCACGATGAGCGTGCCGGGCACGCCCAGCGCGCGGCTCGACGGCGTGCTGGCACGAACCGGCGGCGAGGCGCTGCACCTCGCGTGGCCCGCCTCGTGCGCGCCGTGCAATTTCGCGGTCCGGCCGCGCATCACCCGGCTCTCCGCGGGCACGCAGACGGTTCTCTTCGAGGCGGAGAGCGGCGAGCGCGCGGCCGCCGCGGCGGGCGACCCGGGGCCCGACCTCGTGGCCTGGATGCGCGCGGTCGTGGAGCGCCGCTCGCCGGCGCCCGCCCCGCTCGTGAACCTCGCGGCCGCCTGCGTGTACGCGGCGGGGGCCGCGGCCGACTTCACCGAGGCCAAGGCCATCGTCGCGCTCCAGTCCGGCCGCCTCGCCGCGTAGCGCCCGTAAGTCCTTATTTGGAAAGAGGAAATGCCGCCCGCGGCGGGATCCGCGGCGCGCCCCTGTGCTAGAATCGCCCGCACCCCGAGCCGCCGAACGGAGCGCGGAGATGAAGAATCCTCTCGAATCGCTGTGGGTCACCGTGCTGGCGGGCCTCGCCCTCACGGCCGTCCTGTACGCGCTCGTGCGCTCGATGATGGGGGCCTAGCGATGGACTTCATCCACTACGGCCTCGGGCGCTGGCTGCACATCCTCGCCGGCGTGACCTGGGTGGGGATGCTCTACTACTTCAACTTCGTGCAGGTGCCCGCGATGCGCGACGCGCAGGCCGACGGCACGGCCGCGGGCATCTCGCGGCACGTGGCGCCCCGGGCCCTCGCGGTGTTCCGCTGGGCCGCCGTGGCCACCTGGCTCGCGGGCATGTGGCTGCTGGGCGACAAGGTCGACGAGGCCTTCCTCTTCCGCGACCGGGCCTACATCCCCATCGGCGTGGGCGCCTGGCTCGGCACCATCATGCTCGTGAACGTGTGGGCCATCATCTGGCCCAACCAGCGCAAGATCCTCGGGCTCGTCGCCGCCTCGGACGACGAGAAGGCGAGGGCGCGCGCGGTGGCCTTCCTGGCCTCGCGCCTGAACGTGGTGCTGTCCCTGCCGATGCTGTTCTTCATGTCCGCCTCGGGCGGGCTCTTCCGCACGGCGGTGTTCGGTGGCTGAGGGCGGCGAATCCGCGCGGGTGCGCGTGCGCGTGTGGGACGCGCCCACGCGCCTGTTCCACTGGACGCTGCTCGCGCTGGTGACGGCGAGCTTCCTCACCGGCGAGTTCGACGGGCTGCTCGGCGCGGACACGCTCGAGTGGCACCGCCGCTCGGGCCTGGCGATCCTGGGGCTGCTGCTCTTCCGCCTGGGCTGGGGCGTGGTGGGCGGCACGCACGCGCGCTTCGCGAGCTTCGTGCGCGGGCCGCGCGCCGTGCTCGCCTACGCGAAGTCGCTGCGCGCGGGAGCGGGCGCGACGTCCGCGGGCCACAACCCGATGGGAGGCTGGTCGGTGCTGGCGCTGCTCGCCTCGCTCGCGGTGCAGGCGGGCACGGGCCTGTTCCTCGTGCAGGAGGACTACGCGTTCGAGGGCCCGCTCGCGCACCTGGTCTCACGCACGGCCTCGGACCGGCTCGGCGCGATCCACGAGGCGAACTTCGACGTGCTCGCCGCCCTCGTGGCGCTGCACGTGGCGGCCATCGCGTTCTACGCGGTGCGCAAGGGCGAGAACCTCGTGGCCGCGATGGTC
>JAKOWJ010000313.1 GCA_029781595.1 Pseudomonadota bacterium
CCCTACCTGCGCGAGATCTGGGACCGGCGCATCCTCACCAACGGCGGGCCCTTCCACCAGCAGTTCGAGCAGGCCCTGTGCGACTACCTGGGCGTGGAGCACATCAGCCTCTTCGCCAACGGCACGCTCGCGCTGGTGACGGCGCTGCAGGCGCTGCGGATCACGGGCGAGGTGATCACCACGCCTTACTCCTTCGTCGCCACGGCCCACTCGCTGCTGTGGAACGGCATCCGGCCGGTGTTCGCCGACGTGGTCCCCGGCGGCGCCAACCTGGACCCGCGGCGCATCGAGGCGGCCATCACGCCGCAGGTGACCGCGATCCTGCCGGTGCACTGCTACGGCGAGCCCTGCGAGGTCGAGGCCATCCAGGCCATCGCCGACAACTACAACCTCAAGGTCATCTACGACGCCGCCCACGCCTTCGGGGTGCGCGACGCGGGCGGCAGCGTGCTGCGCCACGGCGACCTGGCGGTGCTCTCCTTCCACGCGACCAAGGTCTTCAACACCTTCGAGGGCGGCGCCATCGTCTGCCCCGACGCGAAGACCAAGCGCCGCATCGACCACCTGAAGAACTTCGGCTACGTCGACGAGGTGACGGTGGTCGCGCCGGGCATCAACGGCAAGATGAGCGAGGTGAACAGCGCCTTCGGGCTGCTGCAGCTGCGCCACGTGGACCGCGCCATCGCGCGCCGCGGGCGCATCGAGGCCGGCTACCGCGAGGCCCTGGCGGGCGTGGCGGGCCTCGCCCTGCCGCCGCGGCCGCGCGCGCACCTGGCCAACCACGCCTACTTCCCCGTGCGGGTGGGCGAGGGCTACCCGCTGTCCCGCGACGGCCTGTACGCGCGCCTTCGCGAGGCGGGCGTGCTGGCGCGCCGCTACTTCTACCCGCTCATCTCGGAGTTCCCGATGTACCGCGGCCTCGCCTCGGCCGCCCCCGACAACCTGCCGGCCGCCACGGCGCTCTCGCGCGAGATCCTGTGCCTGCCGCTGCACCCGGCCATGACCGACGACGACCTCGCGCGCGTGGTGGCGGTGGTGCGCGACCCGAGGGGAGGCGGGCGGTGAAGGTCGCGGTGATGCAGCCGTACTTCCTGCCCTACATCGGCTACTTCCAGCTCATCGCCGCCGCCGACCGCTTCGTCGTGTACGACGACATCAAGTACACGAAGAAGGGCTGGATCAACCGCAACCGGTTCCTGCGCGACGGGCGCGACGAGGTGTTCACGGTCCCGCTCGAGGCCGCGCCGGACACGAGCCTGGTGCGCGAGCGGCGCGTGTCGCCTTCCTTCGCGCCCGAGGCGCTCCTGAACCGGCTGCGCGAGGCCTACCGCCGCGCCCCGTTCTTCGCGCCCGCCTTCGCGCTCGTGGAGTCGATCGTGCGCTCGCCCGAGACCAACCTCTTTTCCTTCCTGCTGCAGTCGCTGCGCCGCACCTGCGCCCACCTGGGGATAGACACGCCCCTGGTGGTCTCCTCGAGCCTCGCGGTGGACGCCGGCCTGCGCGGCGAGGAGCGCGTCATCGCCACCTGCCGCGCGGCGGGCGCCCGCACGTACGTCAACCCGCCGGGAGGACGCGAGCTGTATTCGCCCGCGCGCTTCGCCGAGTCGGGCCTCGAGCTGCGCTTCCTGGAGCCCGGACCCGTCGAGTACCCGCAGTTCGGTGCGGCGTTCGTGCCGTGGCTTTCGATCGTCGACGTGATGATGTTCAACTCGCCGGAGCGCATCCGCGGGTTCCTGGACCATGGATACCGCCTGGACTGAGGCGATCGCGCCGGCCGCCGCGCCGCCGGCCGCGGCGCCGGAGCCCTTCCGCTGGCGCCGGCTGGGTCTCGTGTTCGACCCCGCCGGGCACCCCGGCCGGCCCTGGATGCGCGAGTTCGCCCAGGCGCCCGCCACGCTCGTCTTCGACGACTTCGTGCGCGTGTACTTCTCCTGCCGCCCGGCGCCCGATGCCGAGGGCCGCTACGTGAGCTACACGGGCTTCG
>JAKOWJ010000331.1 GCA_029781595.1 Pseudomonadota bacterium
CCCTACATCACGCACGCGCCGGGCGAGGAGGACCTGTCGCGCTACCAGACGGTGTACGCGGCCGTGCCCGGGGCGGTGGCCGCGCCGACGGCGGGGCTGCACTTCGACGGCGCGATGCTCGCCGCCCTGGCGGACAAGGGCCTCGCCTCGGCGCGCGTCACGCTGCACGTGGGCGCGGGCACGTTCCAGCCGGTGCGCGGCGAGGACATCGCCTCGCACGTGATGCACCAGGAGTGGTACAGCATCCCGGAGGCCACCGTGAGGGCGATCGCGGCGGCCAGGGCCAGGGGCGGGCGCGTGGTGGCGGTGGGCACGACCACCCTGCGCGCGCTCGAGTCGGCCGCCGCCGCGGGGCCGTTGCGCGCGCAGGCCGCCGAGACGCGCCTGTTCATCGTCCCGGGGTTCGGGTTCCGGGTCGTGGATGTGCTGCTCACGAACTTCCACCTGCCGAGGTCGACGCTGCTCATGCTGGTCTCCGCTTTCTCGGGCACGGACCTCATCCGCCGCGCCTACGCGCACGCGGTGGCGGCCCGCTACCGGTTCTTCTCCTACGGCGACGCGATGCTCCTGGACCGCGCCCCCTAGCCGCGCTCACAGCGGGCGCTGCGCGCGGTGCCGCGCCTCGCACAGCGCGTCCTCGACGCGGGCGCCGTGCGCCGGGGACAGCAGCGGCCAGGGCTCGGGGGCGCGGTGGTCGAGCGCGTCGGCCACCTTCACCAGGCCCGAGGCGATCCAGCGCAGGCCCGAGGCGTACCAGGCGGGGGAGGGGCGGGGCGTCACGGCCGCCTCACGCGCCGGCCCGCGGCCGCAGGTCCACCAGCGCCGGGCCCATCGCCTGCACCAGCGTGCGGCCGTCGCGCGAGATCACGAAGGTCTCGCCGGCCGCCACCACGAAGTCGCGCGGCTCGCCTTCCTCGGTGATCCAGAGGGGGCCGCCGGCCGGCTGGATGCGCAGGCCGCGGGCGTCGTCCAGGCGCAGGAACTCGCCCTCGGCGAGGCTCAGCCTTGGGGTTTCGACGGTGAGGACCATGGCGACTCCTTGTGGGATGCGTTTCGGGAATGCAAAATGCCTTCCCCAGGACGGCATTCTCCCGAGACACTTCTTGAGCCGCAAACGACAATCGCGAATGCCTTGCATGAGCAGGACGCATGCATAAATCGGCCCGCGCGCTGCCGCCGCTGGACCTGGTGCGCGGCTTCGAGGCCGCGGCCCGGCGCCTGTCGTTCACGCTGGCCGCCGAGGAGCTCTTCGTCACCCAGTCGGCGGTGAGCCGGCAGGTGCAGGCCCTGGAAGCCTTCCTCGGCACGAAGCTCTTCGAGCGGCGCCACAAGGCGCTCGCGCTCACGCCCGCGGGGCAGGCCTATTTCCGCGCCGCCGCCGCGGCGCTGGCCGAGCTGCGCACCGCGACGCAGCGCGCGCGCGAGGCGGCGCGCGGGCCCGTGCTCACGGTGACCTCCACCGTCTCCTTCGCCTCGATCTGGCTGGTGCCGCGCCTGGGGCGATTCCGCCGCGCCCACCCCGGCATCGACGTGCGCATCGCCGCCACCCACGAGGTGCTCGACATGGCGCGCGAGGGCATCGACGTGGCCATCCGCGACGTGCCCTCGGGCCGCGAGCCGCCGGGGTCCGTGCGGCTGGTGGGCGAGCGGCTGTGCCCCGTGGCGAGCCCGGCCTACCTGCGCGAGTCGGCGAGCCCGCTGGAGCGGCCCGAGGACCTGCGCCGGCACGTGATGCTCGCGGTGCACGACCCGCAGGGGCGCTGGCCCTGGCTCGCCTGGGCCGCCTGGCTGGAGGCGCACGGCCTCGCGGACCTCGTGCCGGGCGGCACGCTCACCTACGACCAGTACGACCAGGTGATCCAGGCCGCGGTGCACGGCCAGGGCGTGGCCCTGGGCCGGCTCACGCTGGTGGAGTCGCTCATCCGCGAGGGGAACCTGGTGGCGCTCTTCGGGCGGCGGCTGCAGATCCCGCGCGCGCTGCACGCGGTGTTCGCGCCGGGCGCGCAGGAGCGCCCCGAGGCGGCGGCCTTCGTGGCGTGGCTGCGGCGGGAGGTGCGGGGCTCGGGCGCGCCGGGCCCGAAAGAGGATGCGGGACCCCTCTCGTGAAGGGGCCCGCGGCGCGCACGCCGGTGGCGGCGCGCGAAGGCTAGGCGGCTTCCCGGAGGTCGACCCAGGTGGTGTCGATCGCCTGGACGACGGTGCGGCCGGCGTGCGAGACGACGAAGTCCTCGCCGGGGTTCACCACGAAGTCGCTGCAGTCGCCTTCCTCGGTGACCCAGACGCGGGCGCCGACGGGGCGGATGTGCACGCCGCGGGCGTCGTCCAGGGTGAGGATCTGGCCGGGCTCGAGGACGACTTTCGACGAGGTGACTCGCAGTTGCATTTTCGGGCTCTTTCCGCGTGGTGCAGGCGCGCCGCCCCGGAAGGACGGTTCCCTGCCGATGGCTGAGGATGCTGCGCCGCAGCGAGAATGCCGACAAACGAGATTTCCGAACGCGATGCATGAGTTTTTCTTGCCCTGGGCCCGCCGCCGCCGTCTTGACGGTTCGCAGGCCCGGGGCGCGCCGCGGTTTGTATAATTCGGGACCCCAACCCCGTCCCCAACCCTTTCCTTGGCGCTCGAACGGACAACCCGGCCGGAGACTTCCCGTGGATGACGTCGTCTCGTCCACGACGGCACTGGAGGCCGGCCTCGCCGCCCCGGGGCTTCGCGCCTACATCGACTGCGCGGACATCCACGCCCTGCCGGCGCGCCTGGGCGCCCGCCCGCCGTTCGTGCCGCAGGTCGGCTGGTCCGAATCGTCCGCGCGAGGTGAGCGCTGGCTCGCATTGGGCGAAATCGACTCCCTGGTGGCTCCGGCCGGCGCCGGTCCCGCGGCGGCGCTCGCCGTCCTGGAGCGTGCGCGCGAGCGGCTGAAGCTCCTGTCCGGCCTCTCGCCCGAACCCGGCGCCATCCGCTACGTGGGGGGCCTCGCCTTCGACGCCCGCCAGGCGGCGCCCGCGGGCTGGTCGGCCGGCGAGGCCGCCCGCTTCGTCCTGCCCCGCGTGCTCATCCGCCAGAAGGGCGAGCGGGCCGAGGTCACCGTCCTGGGCACGCCCGAGGCCGACGCGCGCCGCCTCGTCGCCCGCATCCGCGAGGCCGCCGGCCGCGACGACGCGCCGCCCATGCCGCTGCGCGTGCGCGAGACCGTGCCGGCCGAGGCGCCGGTGCGCTGGGCGGAGGCCGTGCGCGCCGTGCTGGAGGCCATCGACCGGGGCGAAGCGCGCAAGGTGGTGCTCTCGCGCGACATCCTGCTGGACGCCGAGCGCGCCATCGACCCGTGGTCGCTGCTGCGCCTCATCCACGGCCGCGACCCGCACGGGCTGCGCTTCTGCCTGCGCTTCGACCACCGCGCCGCCTTCGTGGGCGCGAGTCCCGAGCGGCTCGTGGCGCAGTGCGGCCGCGAGATCGCCTGCGACTGCCTCGCGGGCACCATCGCCCGCGGCGACACGCCGGAGGAGGAGGCGCGCAACGCCGCCGCGCTCCTCGCGAGCGAGAAGGACGGCCGCGAGCACCGCATCGTGCGCGAGGAGATCCTCGCGGCCATCGCGCCGCACGTGCGCGAGCAGTACTCGCCCGACGCCCCGCGCATCCTCTCCCTCGCGGAGGTGATGCACCTGTGGACGCCCATCCGCGCCGAGCTGCGCCCGGGCACCAGCCTCGCGAAGCTCGTGGGTGGCCTGCACCCGACGCCGGCCGTCGGCGGCTCGCCGCGCGGCCACGCCATGGACCTCATCCGCGCCCTGGAGCGGCGCCCGCGCGGCTGGTACGCGGGCCTCGTGGGCTGGGTCGGCCGCGACGAGGCCGACTTCGCCGTCGCCATCCGCTCCGGCATCGTGCGCGGCAACCGCCTCACCGCCTACGGCGGCGCCGGCATCGTGGCCGGCTCCGATCCCCACGCCGAGTGGGACGAGACGGCGCGCAAGGCCGCCTCGTTCATCCACCTCTTCGCGGAGCGGGTGTGACCGCTGGCCCCGGGGACGCCGCCCGGCAGGCGGGCGTCCCGGGCCCGTCCGCCGTCGCGCGCGCCAACCTGCTCTTCGCCCGCGCGCTCGTCGACGGCCTCGTTGCGGGCGGCGTGCGCCACCTGTGCCTGAGCCCCGGCTCGCGCTCCTCGCCGCTGGCCATCGCCGCGCACCTCGATCCGCGGCTGGCCGTGACGGTGCAGATCGACGAGCGCAGCGCCGCCTTCCTCGCGCTGGGCCTCGCGCGCGCCACGGGCGCGCCGGTGGCGATGGCCTGCACCTCCGGCACGGCGGCGGCCAACTACCTGCCGGCCATGGCCGAGGCCTTCCTCTCCGGCGTGCCGCTCGTCGCGCTCACCGCGGACCGCCCGCCCGAGCTGCGCGGCACGGGCGCGCCGCAGACGATCGACCAGCTGAACCTGTACGGCACGCACGCGCGGCTCTTCCGCGACCTGCCGTGCCCAGACGAGCCGCACGCTTCGCCCGCGCTGGCGGCCGCGGCGGCGCGCGAGGCCTGCGGGGCGGCCCTCGGCCCGCCGGCCGGCCCCGTGCACCTGAACCTGCCCTTCCGCGAGCCGCTCGTGCCGGAGCCCGAGGCGATGGCCGTGTGCGACGAGGCGTGGGCCGCATTGGCGCCGGGGCCCGGCGGGGCCGGTCCCGTGGCGGGCCCGGTGGCGGCGGGACCGGCACTGCCGGTGCTGGCCGCGCTCGCCGCGCGACTGGAACGGTCGCGGCGGCCGTTGCTGGTGGCCGGCCCGGGCGCCGTGACGCCCGCGCAGGCGGGCGCGGTGCTCGCGCTCGCGCGCGCCGCCGCCATGCCCGTGTTCGCCGACG
>JAKOWJ010000357.1 GCA_029781595.1 Pseudomonadota bacterium
GCGCCGGCGCGGGCCTCGAGCTCGACGGCGCCCGTGGCCGCCAGCGCTTCCAGCAGCATCGCGGTGTCGTCGCGGGCCACCAGGACCTCGAACCAGCGGGCCGGGCGCGGGCGGATCACGTGGCCATCCTCGCGCCGGGAAAGGCGAGGCGCCGCGCGACCTCGCCGCGGAAGCGCTCCAGGTCGAGGGCCGCGAGCGAGAGCCAGGCGAAGGCCGCGCCGGCCCGCACCGCGTGGCGGCGGAAGAACGCGAGCAGGCGCGCCTCGAACCCCCGGCGCAGCGCGAGGGCCTCGTGCGGCGCGGCATCGCGAAAGCGCGCGCGGTGGGTCGCGAATAGCCGCGCGAGTTCCGCGAGTTCCGGATCGCGCGCGCCTTCCGGCCAGAGGCGCCGCCACGCCGGAAGCGACAGCGAGGGCAGCAGCGTGGGGTAGGCGCCGCCGCCGGTCGAAGTCGCGTCGCACCACGCCACGGCCGGCGACCACCGGGGCGGCATCCACGCGCGCGCCTCGGCGACGACCTGCGTCCACGCCTCGCGCGCGGCGCGGTCGGCGTCGTGCAGGTCCGGGTCGGTTCCCAGCGCCCGGACCAGGCGCTCCAGGCCCGTGCCGCGCGCCGCCTCCAGGAGCGCCGGGAGCGCGCGCGCTTCCTCGATGGCCGCCCACGCCGCCTCGCCGGGCCGGCGCGCGAGGCGCGCCTGCATGCGGACGTACGCGTACTCGAGGCTGCCGGCGGCGATCACGGTGCGTGTCCGGAAGTGAGGAGGGCCGCGACCTCGTCGAGGGCGGCGTCGAGCCCTCCCGGGTCGACCTCGACGGGCGAGCGCGCACCGGCCAGCGCCTTCGCCCGCGCGTCGGCCTCGGCCTGGCGGCGCGCGAGGCGAGCCGACACGGAGCGGCGCGCGGCGGCCAGGCGCGCCTCGGCACGCCGGGCGATGGCACGCGCCTCTTCCTCGGCCTGCGCGACGGCGGCCGCGGCGCGCCCCTTCGCCGCCTCGATGGACGCCTGGGCGAGGCGTTCGGCTTCGAGCACCTCGCGCATGCACGCCTCGACGGCCTGGGGCGAAGGCGGGTCCCGCGAATCCATGCGGAATGTCTCCGGGGGTGCCATCCCAGCCTAGCCCCCGAGGCGGGCGGGCCCTTGACTGCGGTCAACGGCGCGGCGCGCGGCGAGGGACGGCCCGCGGGATTGGACTATCATGGCCGCCTGCCAACCGCGAACGGATCGCATTCCCTCCCATGTCCGCCGCCACCCCGGCCACGAGCCTTCGCCAGGACGCGACCGTCATCTCGCTCGTGGGCTTCGCGCACGGCACCTCGCACTTCTTCCACTTCATGATCCCGCCGCTCTTCCCGTGGCTCATGGCGGAGTTCGGCCTCACGTTCACGCAGGTGGGCCTCGCGATGACGGTGTTCTTCATCGTCTCGAGCACGGGCCAGGCGCTGGCGGGCTTCGTGGTGGACCGCTTCGGGGCGCTGCGCGTGCTGGTGGGCGGCATCACGCTGCTCTCGCTCTCGGGCCTGGTGCTCGCCTCGGCGCAGAGCTTCGCGATGCTGCTCGCGGCGGCCATGGTGGCCGGGCTCGGCAACAGCGTGTTCCACCCCGCGGACTTCACGCTGCTCAACCGCCGCGTCTCCACGCACCGGCTGGGGCACGCGTTCTCGGTGCACGGGCTGTCCGGCAACCTGGGCTGGGCGGCCTCGCCCGTGCTCATGATCGCCGTCGCCGGCCACTGGGGCTGGCGCGCCTCGGGCGTGGCCGCGTGCCTGGTGGGCCTGGCCGCCGGCGCCTTCCTCCTCGCGAACCGGGGCCTGCTGGACGACGCGCGCGCGGCGGTGGTCGAGCCGCGCAAGGAGCGCGGGGGCGTGTTCGCCTTCCTGGGCGTGCCGGTGGTGTGGATGTGCTTCGTGTTCTTCTTCTTCACGGTGATGGCCTTCGGCGTGCTGCAGAACTTCGCCGCGCCCATCTTCGAGAAGAGCTACGGGCTCTCGCTGGGCCTGGCGACCTCCGGCCTCACGGCCTACCTGCTGGGCTCGGCCGCGGGCACGGGCACGGGCGGCTTCTTCGCCTCGCAGGGCGAGCGCCAGGACGCGAAGGTCGCGCTGGCGCTCTCGGTGGCGGCGCTCTGCGCGGTGGGCCTCGCCACGGGCGCCGCGCCGGCCTGGGGCGTCGTGACGCTGATGGGGATCATGGGATTCGGCGCCGGCTTCTCCGGGCCGTCGCGCGACATGCTCGTGCGGCGCGCGGCCACCACCACCTTCGGCCCGGCCGCCTTCGGGCGCATCTCGGGCTTCGTGTACTCCGGCATCGACCTGGGACTGGCGAGCGCGCCGCTGGTGTTCGGCCCGATGATGGACGCGGGCCGCTATTCGCAGGTGCTCTGGGGCGTGGCGGTGCTGCAGACGCTGGCGATCCTCACCGCCCTCACCGTCGGCACGCGCTCGCGCTCCGGCGCCGCTTCCTAGCTAGCGCCGCCACACGCTGGCGAGCCAGGGCTGGCGCTCGCGCGGCAGCCCCTCCGGGCGGTAGTAGTGCTCCAGCTCGGCGAAGCCCGCGGCGGTCATCGCCGCGCGCCACGACGCGAGGTCGTGCCACACGCCGTAGCGCCCGCCGTTCCAGCCCTCCTCGTTGGCCCCGCGCGGGTTGGAGCTGAAGAGCACGCCCCCCGGCCGCAGCGTCGCGCGCAGCTCGCCCAGCACGCGCGCCAGGGCGGCGCGCGGCACGTGGAAGAGCGAGGCGTTGGCGAACACGCCGTCGAAGCGCGCCTCGGGCAGGTCCAGCGCCAGGAAGTCCTGCTGCCACACTTCGCACCCGCTCGCCTCGCGCGCCATGGCCACGAAGGCCGGCGTGCCGTCCAGCCCCACGGCCTCGTGCCCGAGGGCGCGGAAGGCGGCGAGGTCGCGGCCCGGCCCGCAGCCCAGGTCGAGGATGGCGAAGGGCGGCGGGGCCTGGATGTGGCGCAGCAGCGCGGCGATGTTCTGCGAGACGTCGTGGTCCGCCGTGCCCGCGCGGAAGTCCGCGGCACGCGCCTCGTAGTGCGCGAGGGTGCCCTCGCTGGGGCCGGGGCGGGACGGCGCGCTCACCGGTTGGCGGTGTGGGCGGGGCAGGAGGCGAGGTGATCGTCCACCATGCCCACGGCCTGCATGAAGGCGTACAGGATCGTGGAGCCCACGAACGTGAAGCCGCGCCGCTTGAGGTCGCGCGAGAACGCGTCCGACTGCGGGCTGGTGGCCGGCACCTCCCGCATCGAGCGGCGCCGGTGCACCACGGGCTCGCCGCCCACGAAGCCCCAGGCGTATCTCGCGAAGCTCCCGAACTCGCGCTGCACGGCCAGGAAGGCGCGGGCGTTGCGCACCGCGCCCTCCACCTTCAGGCGGTTGCGCACGATGCCCGGGTCGGCCAGCAGGCGCTCGACGCGCGCGGGCGTGAAGCGCGCCACCTTCGCGGGGTCGAAGCCGGCAAAGAGGCGCCGGTAGTTCTCGCGCTTGGCCAGGATCGTCGACCAGGAAAGGCCCGCCTGCGCGCCCTCGAGGACCAGGAACTCGAAGAGCACGCGGTCGTCCTTCACGGGCCGGCCCCACTCGCGGTCGTGGTAGGCGACGTACGCCTCGGACCCCAGGCACCAGGGGCAGCGGCGCTCGCCGGGGCGGCGCGCGGGTCGTTCGCTCAATCGGGCCTCCATCCTGCGTCGGGAAGGGGCGCATTGTCCCGGCCGCGCCGGGCCGGGGTCAATCGGCGGCGACCGCCGGCACCACCGCGCCGGCCAGGGTGAAGCGGAACTCGGCGCCGCGGCCCGCCTCGGCCAGCGCGCTCACCGTGCCGCCGTGGCGCTCGACCACGAGCTTCACGATGGCGAGCCCCACGCCCGTGCCCTCGAATTCGTCGCCGGGGTGCAGGCGCTCGAAAGGCTTGAAGAGCTTGCCGGCCCAGGCCATGTCGAAGCCCGCGCCGTTGTCGCGCACGACGTAGGCGCCGTCCTCGAACGACACGCGCACGGCGGGCGCGTCCGCGCGCCGCGAGAACTTGAGCGCGTTGCCCAGGAGGTTCACGAACACCTGCTTGAGGAGCGTCGCGTCGGCGTGGGCCGGCGGCAGCTCGTCGACGGCGATGCGCGCGGCCGGGTAGGCCGGTCCCAGCTCGGCCGCCACCTCGCGCGCGAGCGCCGCCACGTCCACCCGCTTGCCGGCGAAGCGGTGGCGCGTGAGCCGGCCCAGCGCGAGCAGCGCGTCGATGAGCTCGCCCATGCGGATGGCGTTGGCCTCGATCTTGGCGAGGTAGCCCATCCCCGCGGGCGAGAGGCGCTCGCCCTCGTCCTCGCGCAGGATGTTGGCGTAGCCGGCCACGGCCCGCAGCGGCGCGCGCAGGTCGTGCGAGACCGAGTACGAGAAGGACTCGAGCTCGCGGTTGGTGGCCTCCAGCTGGCCCGTGCGCTCGGCCACGCGCCGCTCGAGCTCGGCATTGAGGTCGTGCAGCGCCGCCTCGGCGCGCTTGGCCTCGGTGATGTCCTGGTGCGTGCCCGCCATGCGCAGCGGCGCGCCGTCCGCCCCCCACTCGACCACGCGGCCGTGGGTGAGGATCCAGACCCAGCCGCCGTCGTGGTGGCGCAGGCGGATCTCGCATTCGTAGTGGTCGGTCTCGCCGGCGAAGTGGCGCGCGAGCGCGGTGTCGGCGCGCGCCAGGTCGTCGGGGTGGACGAGGCGGCGCCAGGTCCCGATGGTCACCGGCGCGAGGTCCGCGAGGCGGTAGCCGATCATCGCGGCCCAGCGCTCGTCGTAGACGGACTCGCCCGTGGGCACGGTCCACTCCCAGGTGCCCACGCGCGTGGCGGCGATGATGTCCGCGAGGCGCCGGCGCTCGGCGCGCAGCGACGCCTCGGCGCGCATGCGCTCGGTGACGTCATGGGCGATGGTGAAGAGCAGGTCGGCGCCGCCGGCGCGGATGGGCGTGCCGTACACCTCCACGTCGCGCATCTCGCCGGAGGCCAGGCGGTTTCGCACCAGCAGGTGGCGGACGGCGCCCGACATGGCGCTTCGCCGGTTCGCGAGCAGCTCGGCCGGCGGCGCCGGGTTCACCTCGGTGGTGCTCATGCCCACCATGCGCTGGAGCGGGTGGCCGTAGTAGGCCGCGGCGGCCTCGTTGGCGGCGACGATGGTGCCCGTCTCCGGCTCGATGAGCATCATGGAGCAGGAGTTCTTCTCGAAGAAGGAGCGGAAGCGCGCCTCGCTGTCGGCGAGCTCGCGCTGCATGTCCTTCACGGCGGTGAGGTCGTGCCAGGCGCACAGCACCACGGGCCGGCCGCGGAACTGGATGGGGGAGAGCGTCACGTTGACGGTGACCGCGTGCCCGTCGGCGTGCCGGTGCGCCCACTCGAAGCGGTGCGTCTGCCCGCGCTCGGCGTAGGCCATGAGCCGGCGGATGGCGGCAGGCGTGGGCTCGCCCCCCGGCTGCACCGGCGGCGAGAGGTCCTCCGGGCGGCGGCCCACGATGTCGTCGCGCCCCTTGAGGCCCAGCAGCCGGAAGGCGGCGGGATTGGCCTCGACGTAGCGGCCGTCGGCGATGAGGAGCATGGGCTCGGGCCAGCCCGCCACGAGCGCGCGCTGCACGCGCGCCACGTCCCGGGCGCGGCGATACAGGAGCACCAGCGCGGCCGCCGCGATCGCGAGCAGCGCCACCATCACGCCCATCGCGGCGAGCCAGGGCCCGTACTCGGCCAGCACCACCGGCAGCGCCACGGCAGGGGGCTTGTCGTAGGGCGGGACGTGAAGGCCGCGAGCGAGCTCCTCCGCCGGGAGGTAGTCGGCGGGCGGGGC
>JAKOWJ010000359.1 GCA_029781595.1 Pseudomonadota bacterium
TCGCGCCGGCCGCGCTTGAAGAGGGGCTCGCCGCTGGTGTCGAGGTAGAGCGTGCACCACTTCGCGTCGAGGAAGACGTGCACGCGCACGTCGGGCGACCGCGGCGCGACGTCGGGGCGGCGGCCCAGCGCCTCGCGGAAGGCGTCGGCGATAGCGTCCTTCACCTTGAGCGTGATGAAGTCCAGGCTCTTCACCGGCGCCTTCACGGCGTTGGTCTCGACCTTGAAGGTGCGGTCCAGGCCGAAGTGCGCATGCCAGCGCACGCGCTTCGCGCCCTCGTAGATGTCGGACTCGTTGCGGTAGTCGAACTTGGCCAGCCGCACGAGGATGCGCGTGGCGAGCCGCGACTCGAGGTTCGCCGCGTAGGCGAGCTCGAACGGGCCCTCGAACTCGACCCCCGCCTCGCCCGCCTTCACGGCAGTGGCGCCCAGCGCCGCCAGCTCCTCGGCGAGTGCCCCCGCCAGCCCGCGCGGGCAGGTGGCGTAGAAGAGGACGGCGGAAGGCTCCTTGCGGGCCACCGGGACGGCCGGGGTGGGGGTTACGCCGCGCTTGCGGGTGAGGGTGGCCATGGGGTCGCGGTGGGGGACACCGTAGAATGGTGGCCCCGCCAGGAGGAACTTCCCTCCCCGGAGCCGCTCTATGCGTTGGTTTGCCGAGATTCTACCGTGATGGCCCGCTCCCTCCTCGCCGCCGCCTCCCTCCTTCTCGCCCTGGCCGCCCAGGCGGCGCCCGTGCGCACGGAGCACGTCGAGGCCGAGCTGCTGGCCGAAGCGGCCGCCGCCGTCCCCGGCAAGCCGGCCACCGTGGGCCTGCGCCTGCGCATGGACAAGGACTGGCACACCTACTGGCGCAACCCCGGCGACTCCGGCCTGCCCACGAAGATCCGGTGGACGCTGCCCGAGGGGTGGCAGGCCGGCCCCATCCAGTGGCCCTACCCCGAGGCGCAGCGCGTCGGGCCGCTCATGAACTACGGCTACTCCGGCGAGGCGATGCTGCTGGTGGAGCTCACGCCGCCCGCGGACGCGAAGCCCGGCCCGGTGACGGTCAAG
>JAKOWJ010000360.1 GCA_029781595.1 Pseudomonadota bacterium
GTGAGCGTGGACCCGGCGAGCCCCCAGGGCCGCGGGCCGTCGGGCACGGCCATCCGCGAGGGCCGGCTCGTGGTGTGCAACGACTTCGAGCACGACGAGGCCACCGCGCCGTGGCGCGAGCGCGCCCTCGCCGCCGGATACCGGGCCTCCGCCTCGATCCCGCTGCGCCAGGGGGGCGAGGCCGTGGGGGCGGTCAACTTCTACGCGGCGCAGGCCGGGTTCTTCGACGCGCAGATGCAGGGACTGGTCGAGGACATGGGCCTGGACCTCTCCTTCGCGCTGGACAAGATGGAGTCCGACGCCGAGCGCGAGCGCGCCATCGTGGCGCTCGTCGCCTCCGAGAGCCGGCTGCGGGAGATGCTCGAGTCGGTGACGCTCGCGGCGGTGAGCCTGGACGAGCAGGGGCGCGTCACGTTCTGCAACGACTTCCTCCTGAAGCTCACGGGCTGGTCGCGCGAGGAGGCCGTCGGGGCGGACTGGTTCGAGCGCTTCATCGCCCCCGGGGAGGGTCAGATCCGGCAGATCTTCCGCGACGCCATGGTCCACGGCGAGTTCCCGCTCCACCACGAGAACGAGATCGTCACCCGCCAGGGCGAGCGGCGCCTCATCCGCTGGTCCAACACGCTCATCCACGCCGGCGGGCGGATCGTCGGCACGACGAG
Organism: Pseudomonadota bacterium; assembly: GCA_029781595.1. Lineage (GTDB taxonomy): Bacteria > Pseudomonadota > Gammaproteobacteria > Burkholderiales > Usitatibacteraceae > FEB-7. The sequence continues at coordinate 663 of JAKOWJ010000360.1, forward strand.
CCTGGGCGAGGACGTCACGCTCGCGCGGCGCGCGGAGGAGGCGCTGCGCGAGAGCGAGGCGCGCTTCCGCGCGCTCATCGAGGGCGTGCCCAACATCCCCGTCCAGGGCTACGACGCGCGCCGGCGCGTGGTCTTCTGGAACGGCGCGAGCGAGCGGCTCTACGGCTACACGTCGGACGAGGCGCGCGGCCGGCTGCTGGAGGAGCTGATCGCGCCGCCCGAGATGCGCGGCGAGGTCGCCCGGGGCGTCGACGCCTGGGTCGGCGGCGGGCCGCCCATTCCGCCCGGGGAACTGCGGCTCGTGCGCAAGGACGGCTCGCCGGTCGACGTGTTCTCCAGCCACGTCATGGTGCGCAACTTCCGCGGCGAGCCGGAGATGTTCTGCATCGACGTCGACCTCACGCAGCTGCACACGGCGGAGGCGGCCCTGCGGGCGAGCGAGGAGCGCTTCCGCACCGTGGTCGAGGGCCTGTCCGAGGGCGTGATGCTGGTGGACGCGGCCGGCAGGGTGCTGCTCATGAACGAGTCGGCCGAGCGCCTGCTGGGCGTCGCGCGCGAGGACCTCGCGGGCCAGGCCGTCCTCGACCCGTCCCGCGCGTGGGGCGCGACGCGCGAGGACGGCACGCCGTTCCCGGAGGAGGCCATGCCGCTCGCCGTGACGCTCGCCACGGGCGAGGCGTGCCGCGACGTGGTGATGGGCCTCGCCCCCGGCGGGCGGCCCCGCCGCTGGCTGGAGGTGAGCACGCGGCGCATGGACACGCGCGAGCACGCGGGCGCGGTGCTGGTCTCGTTCTCCGACGTGACCAAGCGCCTGGCGGCCGAGCAGGAGGTGCGCGAGATGAACCAGGTGCTCGAGCGCCGCGTGGCGGCGCGCACCGCGGAGCTCGAGACCGCCAACCGCGAGCTCGAGAGCTTCAGCTACTCGGTCTCGCACGACCTGCGCTCGCCGCTGCGCGCCATCGACGGCTACAGCGCCATCGTGATCGAGGACGAGCGCGAGCGCCTGTCCGCCGGCTCGCGCGAGCTCCTCGAGCGCACGCGCGCCGCGACCGGGCGCATGGCGCAGATGATCGACGACCTGCTGCAGCTCGCGCAGATCGGCCGCGCCGCGGTGCGGCGCGAGCCCGTCGACCTCACGGCGATCGCCACCGAGATCGCGGCGGACCTCTCGCGCAAGGAACCCGGGCGCGCCTGCGAGTGGCGCATCGCGCCGGGCGTCACGGCCATGGCCGACCCGGGCCTCGCGCGCACGGTGATGGAGAACCTGCTGAGCAACGCCTGGCGCTACACCTCCCGGCGCGAGCTCTCGCGGATCGAGTTCGGCGCGGACACGGACCGCGGCGGCCGGCAGGTGTTCTTCGTGCGCGACAACGGCGCGGGCTTCGACCCGGCGCACGCCCACCGCCTCTTCGGCGCCTTCCAGCGCCTGCACACCGACCGCGAGTTCCTCGGCCACGGCATCGGCCTCGCCACGGTGCGCCGCATCGTGCAGCGCCACGGCGGGCGCGTCTGGGCGCAGGGGGCCGTCGACCAGGGCGCCACGTTCCACTTCACGCTCTCCGGGGCCGGGCTGCCGGCGGCCCGCGGGGGCACGGCCGTATAATCGCTCGCCCCTGCCTGCCGGACGCACGACGCCGATGAACGCCACCCGAACCGCGACCCGCCGGACCATCGTGCCCGGCTCGGCGCGCGCCTGGGCCGTGGCGGTGCGGCCGAAGACGCTTCCCATCGCGGCCATCCCGGTGGTCGTCGGCACGAGCCTGGCGGCCCTGCACGGCGCGCAGATCGTGCCCTGGGTGGCGGCGCTCGCGTTCGTGGCCTCGATCCTGATGCAGGTGATCACCAACCTGCAGAACGACGTGGGCTACACCGCGCGCGGCCTGGAGACGGGTCGTCGAGTGGGCCTGCCGCGCGCGACGGCCCAGGGCTGGCTCACGGCGGCAGAGGTGCGGCGCGCCATCGGGCTCGCGATCGCCGGCGCCGTGCTGGTGGGCGCGCCCCTCGCGATGCGCAGCGGGGCGCTGGTGGCGCTGATCGGCGCCGCGTCCGTGCTCGCCGCGCTCGCCTACATGGGCGGGCCGCGGCCGATCGCCTACACGCCCTTCGGCGAGCTCGCGGTGTTCGTGTTCTTCGGGCTGGTGGCCGTGCTCGGCACCTACTTCCTGCACGCGGGGGCGCCGGACGCCACCGCGTGGCTCGCCGCCGCGGCCATCGGCGCGCACGCGGCCGCGGTGCTCGCCGTGAACAACCACCGCGACGCGGAGCACGACCGGCGCACGGGCCGGCGCACGTTCGCCGCGAGCTTCGGCCTGGGCGCCTCGTGGCGGCTCTACGCCGCGGCGGTCGTCACGCCATTCGCGTGCGCCCTCGCCATGGCCGCGGGGGAGGCGAGCGCGGGTCTCGCGGCGCCGTTGCTGCTCCTGCCGGTGGCGATCCGCCTGCTGTCGGATTTCCGCGGGACGCGCGACGCTCCCGCGTTCAACGCGCTGCTCTTCCGCACGGTGAAGCTCGAGCTCGCCTTCGGGGTGCTGCTCTCCGCCGGGGCCCTGCTGCAGGCGGCCGCGCGCTGAGCCGGCTCAGGGCAGCGCGCGCTTGGGCGCCTGCAGGCGCCTGGCGAAGGCCTCGGCGAACGACGTCACCGCCGCCCAGTCCGTGTACTCGTGGTCGCCGGACTCCGGCGCGCCCGAGCGGCGCAGCGACAGGTGCACGAGCAGCGTGCGCAGGAACCCGTAGCGCGAGTGGCGCACGGCGCCCGCGAAGCTCGCCGCGAGGTCGGCCTTCCAGCCCGTGGCGGCGGCGAACTCCTCGAGATAGCGCCTGGCCGCGGCCGCGTCTCGGCTCGGCCCTCCGGCCGAAAGCGAGACCGAGAAGAAGGCGGTGTGGCGCGTGTGCAGGATGGCGAGGTGCTCCTTCACGAGCCGGGCCACCGCCTTGTCGTGGTGGCCGAAGTGCACGCTCGCGCCGATGACGACGCCGTCGTAGCCCGCCAGCCGCGCCTCGGTGCCGTGCCGGGCGAGGTCGCGCAGCGCGACTTCCACGCCCGCGCGGTGCAGCTCCTCGGCCACGCGCCGGGCGATGCGGGCGGTCTGCCCTTCCTCCGAGGCGAAGATCACGAGGGCCCGTGCCATGCCGGATTATCGGCGCCCGGGCGCGCGCCGGCCTTGATTCTCGGCAAACGCGCCGGGCTTCAGGCGCGCGGGGCGATGGCCTGCAGGAGCGCGGGGAGCACGCGCGGGTTGCCGGCGGCCACGTCGCCGCTCTCGAGGAAGCCCTCGCCGCCGGAGAAGTCGCCGACCAGGCCCCCGGCCTCGCGCACGAGCAGCGCGCCGGCCGCCATGTCCCAGGGCGACAGGCCCATCTCCCAGAACGCGTCGAGGCGACCGGCGGCCACCCACGCGAGGTCCAGCGCGGCGGCGCCCGGTCGCCGCACGCCGGCCACGCGGCGCGTGACCTCGCTGAACATGCGCAGGTACCGGTCGAAGTGCGCGAACTCCCGGAAGGGAAAGCCCGTGCCGACGAGCGCGTCCTCGAACTTGTCGGTGGCGCTCACGCGGATGCGCCGGTCGTTGAGGAAGGCGCCCGCGCCGCGCGTGGCCGTGAAGAGCTCGTTGCGGTTGGGGTCGTAGACGACGGCCTGCTGCAGCACGCCCTTGTGCCGGAGCGCGATCGACACGCAGTACTGCGGGAAGCCGTGCAGGAAGTTGGTCGTGCCGTCCAGCGGGTCGATGATCCACAGGTGGTCGGCGTCCTTGCCGGCGTGGTCGCCGCTCTCCTCGCCGAGGAAGGCGTGGCCGGGGTAGGCCTCGCGCAGCGTGCGGATGATGGCCTCCTCGGCCGCGTGGTCGACCTCCGAGACGAAGTCGTTGTGGCGCTTGCGGCGCACGGTGAGGCGGTCGAGGTCGAACGAGGCGCGGGTGATGATCGCGCCGGCCTTGCGCGCGGCCTTGACGGCCGTGTTGAGCATCGGGTGCATGTCGGGGGGCGGCGGGCGGCGGGGGCGCCGCGCGGGGGCGGTTTCGTGAGGCAGAATTATACGATGAAGGCGACATCGCCCCTCTCGCGCGTGTCCGTCGTGCTGGTGCGCACCAGCCACCCCGGCAACATCGGGGCGGCGGCGCGCGCCATGCGCACGATGGGTCTCGCGGACCTCGTGCTCGTGGCCCCGCGCCACTTCCCGCACCCGGAGGCGACGGCCCTCGCGGCGGGCGCCTCCGGCGTGCTCGAGGACGCGCGCGTCGTGGACACGCTCGCCGAGGCGCTGGCCGACCGCGTGCTCGCGGTGGGGTTCAGCGCGCGGCTGCGCGACCTTTCGCACGCGCCGCGCGACTGGCGGGAGGAGGCGCCCGGGGCCCTGGCGGCGACGGCCGACGGGCCCGTGGCCCTCGTCTTCGGCAACGAGACCTCCGGGCTCGCCAACGACGAGCTCCTCGCGTGCCAGCGCCACGCGCGCATCCCCGCCGACCCGGCGTACCCCTCGCTCAACCTGGCGGCCGCGGTGCAGGTGGCGTGCTACGAGCTGGCCCTGGCCGCGGCGGCGTTCCCGATGCCCGCCCGCGCGCGGCGCGAGGCCGCCACGGGCGCGGACCTCGAGGCCCTGCACGCGAGGCTGCGCGAGGCGCTCGAGGCGAGCGGCTTCCTGGACCCGCGCGAGCCCGGTCGCCTGGACGAGCGCATGCGGCGCCTGGCCGCCCGGCTGGACCTCGAGAAGGAGGAGGTCGCGCTGCTGCACGGCATGCTGGGCGCGCTCTCGCCGAGGCGCTGAAGCGGCGTCAGCCGCGTGGCCCCGCGTGCCGCGTCGCGAGCCAGGTGCCCGCGCTCACCGCGAGCATCAGCGCCGCGCCGGCCAGGAACGGCGCCCGCGGGCCGGCGGTCTCGACGATCCACCCGCCCAGCGCCATGCCGGCGCCCAGCCCGGTCACGATGAAGGTGGAGGACCACGTGAACGCCTCCGTCGCGTGGTGCGCGGGCGCCAGGCGCGAGACCAGGACCGACTGGCAGGCGATGCTCGGCGCGATCGAGGCGCCGGCGAGGAAGGCCACCGCCGCGAACGCCGCCGTTCCGCCCACGACGGCGTGCAGGGCGAGCGGCACCGCCATCAGCCCCGTGGCCACGGCGAACTGGCGCTCGATGGGCGCGCGCAGCGCGAGGCCGCCGAAGATCGCGCCGCCCACCGCGCTGCCGAGCGAGTTGGTGGACAGGAAGAGGCCCCCCAGCGCCGGCAGGCCCAGGGCCGTCGCGTAGCCCGGATAGCCCACCTCCAGGAAGCCGAAGCTCGTGGTGAGCCCGAGCGTGGCCGCGAAGACGGCGAGCAACCGCGGCTCCGTGAGCGGCCCCAGCATGCGCCGCTCGACGGGCGGGCCCGGCTTGAACCAGCGCAGCGCCGGCGAGGAGGCGAACACGGCCAGGGCGAGCACGGTGGCGACGATGGCCATCGCGAAGGCGGCGGCGGCGCCCGCGGCCGCGTACACGCCGGCGACGATCGCCGGCCCCAGCGTGAAGTTCACCTCGATCATCACCGCGTCCAGCGCGAACGCGCGGCGGCGGTCCTCCTCGCCCGTGAAGCGGTGGCGCCACAGCGAGCGCGTGAGCACGGTGATCGGCATGGCGAAGAGCCCTGCCACCGCGGCCGCCGCCGCGACGGCCGCGAAGCCCCAGCCCTGGCGAGCGGCGACGAACACGGCGGCGAGGGCGAGCGGGTGCACGAGCCCGGTGACCGCGAGCGTGGGGCCGGGCCCGGAGCGGTCGATGAGGCGGCCCTGCACGGGCGCCCCGGCCGCCATGGCGACGAAGTAGACGCCGCTCACCGCGCCCGCCTGCGCGTAGGAGCCCAGGGCCTCGCGCACGAACATGAGCAGCGAAAGCCCCACCATGCCGATGGGCATCCGGGAGACGACCGCCACGGCCATGAGCGAGGCCACGCCGGGCAGGCGGAAGAAGTCGCGGTAGCGGGCGGCGAACTGGCGCATGGAATGAGGGGAACCGGCCCGCCGGGCGGCGGTCGGATTAGTTGATTATTTTACTCGGAGATCATAGATTTCCGGGTTCCCCCGGTGCAAACGAGCCCGATGCCATGTTCAGCAGGATCCGTGAGGACATTCGCTGCGTCTTCGACCGCGACCCGGCCGCCCGTACGGTCTGGGAGGTCCTCACCTGTTACCCGGGCTTCCACGCCCTCACGTTCCACCGCCTCGCCCACGGCCTGTGGGGCCTGGGCCTGAAGTGGCTCGGGCGCCTGGTCTCGCACGCCAGCCGCTTCCTCACGGGCATCGAGATCCACCCCGGCGCCACGATCGGCCGGCGCGTGTTCATCGACCACGGCATGGGCGTGGTGATCGGCGAGACGGCCGAGGTGGGCGACGACTGCACGCTCTACCACGGCGTCACGCTGGGCGGCGTCTCGTGGAACAAGGGCAAGCGCCACCCCACGCTGGGCAAGGGCGTGGTGGTGGGGGCCGGCGCCAAGATCCTCGGCCCCTTCGAGGTGGGCGACGGCGCGAAGATCGGCTCGAACTCCGTGGTGGTGAAGCCGGTTCCCCCCGGGGCGACCGTCGTGGGCATTCCCGCCCGCGTCGTCGAGGACCACACCGCCGCGCGCATGGCCTTCGACGCGTA
>JAKOWJ010000362.1 GCA_029781595.1 Pseudomonadota bacterium
GGCCCTGGAGGGGGCCGGGGTCGCTCATCGCCCGGCGGCGGCGAGCTGGTCCAGGACTTCGCGGCCGCCCTGCGCGAGCAGCCGCTCGCCCAGGCCGCGGCCCAGGGAAACGGCCTCGATCGCCGGGCCCTCGACGCGGCTGCGCACCAGGCGCGAGCCGTCGGGCAGGCCCACGAAGCCCTCGAGCGCGAGCGTGGCGCCGTCGAGCGTGGCGTGCCCGCCCAGGGGCACCTCGCAGCTGCCCTCGACGACCAGGCCCAGGGCGCGCTCGGCGTCGGAGGCCGCCTGCGCGGCGGGATCGACGAAGGGGGCGAGGAGCTCGGCGAGGTCCGCACGGTCCGCCGGGTACTCGATGGCGAGCACGCCCTGGCCGATGGCCGGCAGCGCCGTGGCGAGCGGCAGGAGCTCCCGGATGCGCTCGCCGAAGCCCAGGCGCTTCAGGCCCGCGGCGGCGAGGATGATGGCGTCGTACTCGCCTGCCTCGAGCTTGGCCAGGCGCGTGTTGACGTTGCCGCGCAGCGGCTTGATGGCGAGCGACGGGAAGGCGCGGCGCAGCTGGCACTCGCGCCGAAGGCTGGAGGTGCCCACCACGGCGCCCGCGGGCAGCGCGGCGAGCGAGGCGTGGCGGACCGAGACGAACGCGTCGCGCGCGTCCTCGCGCGGGCCGAAGGGCCGCATCGCGAAGCCGGGCGGCAGCTCCATGGGCACGTCCTTCATGGAGTGCACGGCGATGTCCGCCAGGCCGTCGGCCAGCGCGATCTCGAGCTCCTTGATGAACAGGCCCTTGCCGCCCACCTGCGCGAGGGGGCGGTCGAGGATGCGGTCGCCCTTGGTGGTCATGCCCACGATCTCGATGGCGAGCCCGGGGTGGCGCTCGAGGAGCCGGGCGGCGACGTGCTCGGTCTGCCACATCGCGAGCTTGCTCTCGCGGGTGGCGATGCGAAGGCGGGACGGGATCACGGCGGCGGCGCGGAAGGGATGCGGGCAGGGCGCAAATCGTAACACGCGGGGTCGGCGCGGCTTCCCGGCCGGCGGGACCAAAAAAAACGGGCACTGGCGTGCCCGTGGAAGTTGGCCTCTTGGAGAGATTCCGATAGGGACCCCGGAGGGCACCGTCGCGGAAACGCGGTGGAGTGCTGCGGGTGAAGCCGGGGGCGGGTCCACCGCCCGCCCCCGGGGTCCTTGCTCAGTTGTAGGCGGATTCGCCGTGGGCCGTGATGTCCAGGCCCTCGCGCTCCTCTTCCTCCGGCACGCGCAGCCCCACCACCACGTCGGCGATCTTGTAGGCGATGAACGCCACGACCGCGGTCCAAAGGACGGTGAGGCCCACGGCCTTCGCCTGCACGATCACCTGCGACAGGATCGAGTAGTCCGCGGCCTTCACCACGGTGCCCGTCACCCAGTCGGCCGTGAAGCCGGGGCCGCCGAGGTCGGGGGAGTTGAACACGCCCGTGAGGATGGCGCCCAGGATGCCGCCCAGGGCGTGCACGCCGAACACGTCGAGCGAATCGTCCACGTTCAGCATCTTCTTCAGGCCCGAGACGCCCCAGAGGCACACGGGGCCGGCGATGAGGCCGATCGCGAACGCGCCGGGGATGCCCACGTTGCCCGCGGCCGGCGTGATCGCCACCAGGCCCGCGACGGCGCCCGAGGCCGCGCCCAGCATGGAGGGCTTGCCCTTGAACATCCACTCGAAGAACGTCCAGGAGATCACCGCGCACGCCGTGGCGAGGAAGGTGTTCATGAACGCGAGGACGGCGGAGTTGTTCGCTTCCAGCGCGGAGCCGGCGTTGAAGCCGAACCAGCCGAACCACAGGAGCGAGGCGCCGATCATGGTCATGGGCAGGTTGTGCGGGGTCATCTTCTCCTTGCCGAAGCCCACGCGCTTGCCCACCAGGTACGCGCCCACCAGGCCCGCGACGCCGGCGTTGATGTGCACCACCGTGCCGCCCGCGAAGTCCAGGGCGCCCCACTGCCAGAGCAGGCCCGCCTTGGCGTTCAGGCCGTCGACCAGCTTCGGGTCGGTGTACGCGTCCGGGCCGGCCCAGAACCACACCATGTGCGCGATCGGCGTGTAGGCGAACGTGAACCAGATGACCATGAACACCAGCACCGCGGAGAACTTCACGCGCTCGGCGAAGGCGCCCAGGATCAGCGCGCAGGTGATGGCCGCGAAGGTCGCCTGGAAGGCCACGAAGAGCAACTCCGGGATGGGCGTGTTCTTCGAGAAGGTCGCGCCCATGGCGAACTCGCCCTTGATCGAGTCGAACGTGCCCTTCAGGAACAGGCGGTCCGTGAGGCTGCCGAAGTACGCGTTGCCCTCCGTGAAGGCGAGCGAGTACCCGTACACGCACCAGAGCACGACGATGAGCGAGAACACGACGAAGACCTGCATGAGCACGCTCAGCATGTTCTTCGATCGCACCATGCCCCCGTAGAAGAGCGCCAGGGCCGGCACGCTCATGAGGAGCACCAGGGCGGTGGAGGTGAGCAGCCAGGCGATGTCACCCTTGTTGGGGGTGGGCGCCGGCGCCGCGGCGGGAGCCGCGGCCGGGGCGGGCGCGGCAGCAGCCGGTGCGGGGGCCGGGGCGGCTTCCGCGGGCTTCGCGTCGGCCGGGGCGGCCGCGGCCGCGGGGGCGGCGGCGGGCGCGTCGGCCTTCTTGTCCTGCGCGAGCGCGGTGCCGCCCAGGGCGAGGGCCATCGTGACGGCGATGAGGCTCAGTAGGCGTTTCATGGATGCATTCCCCTTTGTGTCCTAGAGTGCGTCCGCGCCGGTCTCGCCGGTGCGGATGCGCACGACCTGCTCGAGTTCGAAGACGAAGATCTTCCCGTCGCCGATCTTCCCGGTGTTGGCGCTCTTCTCGATCGCCTCGATCACCTGGTCGAGCAGCTCGCTCTTGATGGCCGCCTCGATCTTCACCTTGGGCAGGAAGTCGACGACGTACTCGGCGCCGCGGTAGAGCTCGGTGTGGCCCTTCTGCCGGCCGAAGCCCTTGACCTCGGTGACGGTGATGCCCTGGACGCCGATGGCCGAGAGCGCCTCCCGGACCTCGTCCAGCTTGAACGGCTTGATGATGGCCGTGACCAGTTTCATGTCTGTCTCCCGTTGGCGGGCCGGCGCCGCAGCGCCGGCCCCTTTCGTGTGAAGGTGGTCAGAACGTGTAGGAGACGTAGCCCACGGCCCGGCTCCTGCCCCAGTCCTTGCCCTTCACGGTGTAGAGGTCGCTCTTGGCGTTGGTGTCCTTGAGGTACGCGCCGACGCCCCAGCCGCCGCCCACGTCGTAGGCCACGCCGAGCTTGTAGACGGTGTACGAGAACTCGTCGTGGTTCTTGATCTTCTGGTGGCCCAGGTTGGCCGTGAGCTGGAGCTTCTCGGTGAGGGGCACCGCGAGGTTGGCCTCGAGGAAGCCGGAGCCGTCGCTGTCCGTGTAGCCGAAGAGGTTGCTCGTGGCGTAGGAGTACTTGACGGACACCGGGCCGTAGCCCGCGCCGATGTAGATCTCGTCGGTGTTGGGCTTCGGGTTGAAGGCGCCCGAGGAGGGGTACTCGTAGCGCAGGTAGCCCACGTCCACCGTGACGTCCTTCACCGGCTCGAATTTGTAGCCGCCGAAGAGGTCCCACTCGATCTTGGCGTCGGTGGAGAAGCCGCCGACCTCGGCGGTGTCCTTGAGCCACTTGATGTTGGACACGAAGGTGCCCAGGTAGAAGCCGCTGGAGTGCGCCCAGTCGACGTTGAGCTGGCCGGCCGGCCGCTCGGAGGTCTGGCCGATGCCGCGGTACTCGTACTCGCTGTACAGCGAGAGCTTCACGCTGGGCATCGCCTCGGCGGCTTGGGCCAGGGGCGCGGCGACGGCGGCGGAAGCGAGTCCGGCAACGACGAGGGCTTTGGGCAGGTATCGCATGTTGGTATCCTTCGTGAACGTGGAAAAGAGAAGCACCGGGAAGGGTTTAGCAGGGAGCGTGCCACTCGAGGCGCCGCTGCAACTGCTTGTTCGTGAAGGATTTGTTGCCGGGCCACGACAGCCGTGCACCGACTTGGCGCCGGCGCCCGGAGCCGCGCACCGCGCTGGTGCGCCCGCGGACCGGTCAACGCATGGAGCGGACGGGGAATTGAAATGAGGGAAAAGCTGCTGGGCGAAATCGCCGCCCGTCTCGCCGAAGTCGCCGCCGCCAACCCGGCGCAGGATTTCGAGAAGAACGCCCGCGCCGTCCTCGCGACGGCCTTCGCGCGGCTCGATCTCGTCACCCGCGAGGAATTCGACGTGCAGTCCGAAGTCCTCGCCCGCGCCCGCAAGCGCCTGGCGGAGCTGGAAGCGAAAGTGGCCGCGCTCGAGGCGCGGTCCGCCACTCCCACTTAAGGAAGCGCGCGCGCGAGGCGAAGCCCGCCCGGGCCTTCCGGGCCGGAGGCTTCGCCCGCATGTCGCTCGCCGTCGTCCTTTCCCGCGGTCTCGCCGGCCTCGCCGCTCCCCTCGTCCGCGTGGAGGTGCACGTGGGCGGGGGCTTGCCCGCCTTCCACATCGTGGGCCTGCCGGAGGCGGAGGTGCGCGAGGCGCGCGAGCGCGTGCGCGCGGCCCTGGCCACCGCGCGGTTCGACTTCCCCGCGAGCCGCGTCATCGCGAACCTCGCGCCGGCGGATCTTCCCAAGGAGAGCGGCCGCTTCGACCTGCCGCTGGCGCTGGGCCTGCTCGCCGCCACGGGGCAGCTGCCGGCGCGCGGCCTGGAGGGGCTCGAGTTCGCCGGCGAGCTCGCGCTCTCCGGGGAGCTGCGGCCGGTCCGCGGGGCGCTGGCGATGGCGCTCGCGGCGCACCGCGACGGCCGCGCCTTCGTGCTGCCGGAGGCGTCCGCAGGAGAGGCGGCGCTCGTGCCCGGTGCGGTGGTTCACCCGGCGTCTTCGCTTTCGGCGGTGTGCGCGCACGTCACCGGGGCGCAGCCACTGGCGCGCGTGGAAGGCGCCGCGCGGGCCGGCTCGATGCACTGGCCGGACCTGGCGGACGTGAAGGGGCAGGCACAGGCACGGCGCGCGCTGGAGGTGGCCGCCGCGGGCGCGCACTCGATCCTCTTCACCGGTCCGCCCGGCACGGGCAAGACCATGCTCGCGCAGCGCCTGCCGGGCATCCTGCCGCCGGCCACGGACGAGGAGGCGCTGGAGAGCGCCGCGGTGCAGAGTCTCGCCACGCTGGGCTTTTCGCCGGAGCGATTCGGCGTGCGGCCGTGGCGCGCGCCGCACCACACCGCCTCGGCGGTCGCGCTGGTCGGCGGGGGCTCGCCGCCGCGGCCCGGCGAGATCTCCCTCGCGCACCACGGCGTGCTCTTCCTCGACGAGTTGCCGGAGTTCGACCGCCGCGTGCTGGAGGTGCTGAGGGAGCCCCTGGAGAGCGGGCGCATCACCATCTCGCGCGCGGCGCGGCAGGCGGAATTCCCGGCGCGCTTCCAGCTCGTGGCGGCGATGAACCCGTGCCCCTGCGGCTACCTGGGCCACTTCGGCGGCCGGTGTCACTGCACGCCGGACCAGGTGCAGCGCTACCGCTCGCGCATTTCCGGCCCGCTGCTCGATCGCATCGACCTGCACGTGGAAGTGCCGGCGCTGCGGGAGGCGGCCCTGCACGAGGCGCCCGCGGGCGAAGCGACCGCGGTCGTGCGCGAGCGCGTGGCCGCGGCCTCGGCACGCCAGCAAGTCAGGCAGGGCATGCCCAACGCGCGGCTGGCCGGCGGGGAGGTCGAGCGGCTCTGCGCGCCGGAGCCGGCCGCCGCCTCGCTCCTTCGCGGCGCGAGCTCGCGCCTGGCGCTGTCGGCGCGCGCCGTGCACCGCGTGCTCAAGGTCGCCCGAACCATCGCGGATCTCGAGGGCGCTCCGGCCGTGGGCGCCTCGCACGTCGCGGAGGCGCTGCAGTACCGCGCGGCCGCGGCTGCCGCCTCGGGGGCGGGTGCGCGCGGCTGCGCGCCATGAGCACCTGGCGGGCGCGGATCGGCGCCATCAGCCTCGATGGGGGCGCCCCCCGGCAAACGGCACACTCCAAGGGACGTCCATCTTGTCGTGCCGACATTACCGGGAGCCGCCATCGTGTGCAGTGTCGTGTAAGGAGGCACACAGTGGCTACGAACCTGTCGCTGGATCCCAAGCTGATCGAGCGCGCCCTGGAAGTGAGCGGGAAGCGCACCAGGAAGGCGGCCGTCACGCGGGCACTTGTCGGGGAGGAGGTCGTGACGGCTGGCCTGGTCCTGCAAGAGCTCCTGCAAGGCCTTTCGGGCCCCGTGACCGAGCGAAGATCGTCGATCGATTCAGTGCGCTTTCCTTGCCGAGCACGGATCAAGACTTCGCCCGCATCGCGGCGCACACCCCGTTGCGGCCTTGGAAGGCCGGCAGTTGGCCGTGCACATTACAACTACTGACGCGACCGGCATCCCCTACACATTCGGGCGACACGTCTTTCTTTGGCCCTAGTTATGGGGCTATAATTAGCTCCAATAATAGCTCTCCAAATAGGTCGCCTATGGAAACCGTCCTGGCTTCACGTTCCATCAGCATTTCGGATTTCAAAAAGAACCCGGCGAAGGCCGTCCGGGAGGCGGGTGCCCATCCGGTCGCCGTCCTCAGCCACAACCGACCCGCGTTCTACCTGGTCGAGCCTCGGCTCTTCGAGGCATTGGTAGAACACCTCGAGGACGTCGAGCTCGCGGAACTCGCTGCGAAGCGGGTTGCGTCCGGGGAAAAGTCCGTCCCGGTCAACCTGGATGAACTCTAGGAAGCTTCGCGGTTCCAAGAGCGTCACGACGAAGTCCGCCGCGGGGGATTGGGTCCGGCGGTTCAAGCTGGAATTCCTTGAGTCTGCGCTCCGCGAATGGCATGCCCTTGATGGCTCGGTCAAGGATGTCTTCAAGGAGCAGCTCGCGGCTCGTTTGAACAACCCGCATTTCCCTGGATCCGAACTCCATGGACCACTTGCGGGCTGCTACAAGATCAAGCTTCGCGCCCAAGGTTACCGCCTCGTCTACCAGGTGCGTGACGACGCCCTCGTTGTGCTGGTGATCGCGATCGACCGTCGGGACAAGGACAAGGTCTACCAATCGGCCCTGAAGCGCATCGAGAGCCTTATCAAGGATGCACAGCCGCAATCGTCCTCTGCATCTCGGAGAAGAAGCACCTCCTAGATTCGACGCCCAGCGATCGTGCACATTACAACTACTTCCGCACCCCTCCCCGACATCCGACCCGTCAGTTCACCAGCGCCCGCACCCGCGGGTAGCCCATGAGCGTGAGCACGAAGTAGCCCGCCGCCGCATCGCCCGCATCCGCCCCGGTGGCGATGAGCTCCGCGTAGCGCGGCACCCCCGCCTTCTCCAGGCGCTTCCAGAGGTCCTTGGCGGCCAGCGGCACGCCCGCCGCGTCCACCAGGCCCGACAACGGCACGTGCACCACGCGGCCGGCCGGCCCGCCGGCGAACGGCTTCTCCCCCGCGTCCACGAAGACCACCGGGAACGGCCCGTCGGCCGGCGCCGGTGCGTTCACGGTCACGTCCATGCGCGGCGTCGCGGCGTATGGCCGCGCCCGCGGTGATGGCACACGCGGCATCTTCTTCGCGGCCGCGGGGTCGGCGGGAAGCGCGAAGCCCGCGCGCACGGACTGCTCGAGTGACTCGACGAACACCGACACGCGCGCCTGCCCGGCCCGGCGAAGCAGGAGGTAGGCGAGCGCCGCATCGCGATCGAGCCCCTTGCCGGAGAAGACGACGGCCTCGTGCGCGGGATCGACGCCCGCCTCGCCCAGGCGCGCGGCAAGCGCGGGGGCATCGTTCGCGAGCTCGCGAAACACGGCCGCCGGCACGTTCACCGCGTAGGGCAGGTGCCCGAAGGCGAAGTCCTCCGCGGGCCGCACGTCGATCACGCTCACGCGCGCCACGCCGTACATCCGCAGCATCGTCCCGCCCCAGGTCCCGAGCCACGCCGTGTCGCGCAGCAGGTAGGGCGCGCCGTAGGTCCACATCGGCAGCCCGCGCTCGTCGCGCAGCCACTCGAGCTCGGAGCCGGCGAAGAGCCGCGCCTGCGGCCGGTCCAGCAGGAAGCGCATCGCGAAGAAGGGCACCGCCCCGGCGACCCCGCCACCGCAGTAGGTGATGACGGGCTCGTCCCGTGGCACGCCCACGAAGTCCAGCATCCGCCGCAGCTCCTCGCGCGGCTTGAAGCGACCGTCGGGGCGGTAGAAGTCCTTCGCCGGCAGCAGGACCGAGTTCGGCAGGTGCCCGCTGCGGCCGAAGAACGCCGTCGCGCCATAGTGCCACTCGGGGCCCAGCGCCTCGACGAGCGCGGTGCGGCCCGGCTCTCCCGAGGCGGCGACGGCCTCCGGCAGCGAGGCTCGCACCTCGTCGCGCAGCGCGCCCAGGCGGTACGTGCCCTCGGGCGGCGCTGGCGTGGGATCGGCCGTGACCGCGCCACCCGCCGCCTGCCACTGCTCGAGCCCGCCGTCCAGCAGCAGCAGGTCGCCGGGCGCGAGGCCGAAGCGATAGAGGTCGTAGTACAGGCGCGGCGCCCACATGGCCTCGCCCCGCTCGTAGACCACGATTCGCCGTCCCGGCCCCACGCCCCACGCGCGCAGCCGCTTCTCCATCGCGGCGGGCGACGCATCGCCGGTGCCGTACGACAGGAACGACGCGTTGACCGCGCCTGGGATGTGCCCCTTCGCGAAGAGCGGCGGGGGCGAGGCGTCGAGCAGCAGCAGGTCCGCGTCGGACCGGTGCCGCTCCAGCCACTGCGCGGTGACGAGCGGACCGTCGCGGCCCTCCTCGGCGAGGGCCGGCCCCCCCGCGAGACTCGCCACGAATCCGACCAGCAGGACCCCTCTCGACCACGCGCCCATGTCCGCCTCCCCTTGCATTGAATGGCGCCGACTGTGGCCAACGCGCGCGAGGCGCGAAACCGCTTTCCGACGGGCGGCGGCGGCCGCGGCGCGAGTCACGGCCGGGCGGCGCGAGGCACGCCCGGCGGGCCCCGGGAAGCCCCGTTCCGCGCCATCGGCCCCGCGCGCGGCTGCTATCGTGGCGCCATGGTCACCGTCCGCGCACCCGTCCCGCCGCCGCCGCGCCAGGCGTTCACCTGGCGGCGCCTGCGCACCACGGGCATCACCTGCCTGGTGGTGAGCCTGCTCATGCTGCCGGGGTGGGAGGCGTCCTACGCCGTGCTGATCGGGCGCCTCGCGCTCATCGGCGCGATCGTGCTGGGCGCCTTCGTGCTCGCCGAGCGCTGGCCCGCGCGCCTGCCCGGCTGGCTGGAGCGCTGGGCCCTGCAGGTCATCGCGGTGGCGGTGGCCGTGCCCGTCGCGGTGTTCCTCGTCTACACGGTCACCACCTGGGGCGACCAGCCGCACTGGTGGCTCAACGAGAAGCGCCGCACGGGCTTCTTCCTCATGACGGTCTTCGGCCTGCTCGCCTCGCCCTGGATCGCGGTCTCGGCCCTCTTCGGGCAGATCCGCAACGAGGCCCGCAGCCAGGCGCTCGCCTTCGAGCTGGAGCGCAGCGAGCTCGAGCGCAAGGCGCTCGACGCGCGCCTCACGCTGCTGCAGGCGCGCGTGGAGCCGCACTTCCTCTTCAACACCTTGGCCAACGTGCGCGAGCTCGTGGTGACCGGCTCGCCCGAGGCCGCCACGGTGCTCGACAGCCTCATCGCCTACCTGCGCGCGGCGGTGCCGCGCCTGCACGAGACGGCGGCCACGGTCGCGCAGGAGGTCGAGCTGGCGCGCGCCTACCTGGAGGTGATGCACATGCGCATGCCGGACCGGCTGCGCTTCGCCATCGACGCCGATCCGCGCGCCGCGGACCTGTGGCTGCCGCCCATGGCCCTTCTCACGCTCGTCGAGAACGCCGTGCGCCACGGCATCGACCCCTGCGAGGACGGCGGCCGCATCGACGTGGCGGTGAGCGTGACGGGCGAGCGGTGCCTCGCGCGCGTGGCCGACACGGGCCGGGGCCTCGCGCCGGGCGCGCCGGGGCTGGGCACGGGCCTCGCGCAGCTTCGCGAGCGCCTGCTGCTCGCCTTCGGCGGCGAAGCGCGGCTCGAACTGCGCGCCCGCGACCCGCACGGCGCCGTGGCCGAGATCGAGTTCCCGGCACGAAAGGCCGCCCCGTGACGGCGCGCCGGCCCACCGCCCTGGTCGCGGACGACGAGCCGCTGCTGCGCGAGGCGCTCGTGCGCCTGCTGGCGCAGGCCTGGCCGGAGCTGCACGTCGTCGCCGAGGTGCGCAACGGGCGCCTGGCGGTGGAGTCCTTCGAGGCGCTCAAGCCCGACGTGTGCTTCCTCGACGTGCACATGCCGGGCCTCACGGGCATCGAGGCGGCGCGCTTCATCGGCCGGCGCGCGCACGTGGTGTTCGTCACCGCGTACGACCGGTACGCGGTGCAGGCCTTCGACCAGGGGGCCCTGGACTACCTCGTGAAGCCCGTGGAGGCCTCGCGCCTGGCGGACACCGTGGGGCGCCTTCGCGAGCGGCTGCGCGAGGCGCCGCCGCCCGCGCAGGCCGAGGCGAGCCTGGAGCAGCTCGCGGCGCAGCTGCTGCGCCAGCCCGGGCCGGCGGCCCTTCGCTGGCTGCGCGTGGCGAGCGGCCAGAAGATCCGCGTGGTGGCCGTCGAGGAGATCGACTTCCTGCGCGCCGAGGACAAGTACACGCTGGTGGCGTGGCGAAGCCGCGAGTCGGGCGCGGGTGACGGTCTCGTGCGCACGCCGCTTCGCGAGCTGGCGGCGCAGCTGGACGGCGCGCAGTTCGTGCAGGTGCACCGCTCCGTGGTGGTGAACCTGCGCTCGGTCTCGCACGTCGTGCGAGGCCCCAACGAGACCGCCACGGTCCACCTGCGCGAGCGGCCGGAGGCGCTGCCCGTGAGCCGCAGCTTCCTGCACCACTTCCGCATGTCCTGAAGGCCGCGCCTACGGCGCCTCGAGGAAGAGCCTGAGCGGCGCGGGCCCGCGCAGCTCGCGGTGCGCGGCGAAGGCGCAGAAGAGCTCGGCGGTGGCCAGCGCGTCCACCAGCGCGTCGTGCGCCTTGTAGCGCGGCAGCCCGAAGCGCTCGCGCAGCGCTGCCAGGCGAAGCGACCCGGAGGTGATGGGCTCGCCGCGTCGCTCGAGCTGGCGGCGCAGGAGCATCTCGGTGTCCGCGAGCGGCACGAGCAGGCCCTGGCCGTACAGGCGCCGGCACGCCGCGCCGAGGAACCCGCGCTCGGTGCGCACGTGGTGGCCCAGGAGCACGCGCCCGGCCAGGGCCGCGAGCACCTCGGGCATCACCTCGGCGATGGGCCGGCCCTGCGCGGCGCGGTCGTCGGTGATGTGGTGGATGGTCGCCGAGTTCTCGGGCACGGCCCGCGTGGGCGCCACGAGGAAGTGGCGCGCGCTCGCGAGGTCTATCGTGCCGCCGCGCAGCGCCACCATCCCGATGCTGAGGATCTCGTCCGTGCGGGGGTCCAGGCCCGTGGTCTCCAGGTCCAGCGCAAGGAAGGGGGCCTCGAGGTAGTCGTCGCCGCGCGCGGGGAAGGGCGCGGCGAGGTAGTCGCGCATCGGGCCCGGGGCGGCCCGCGCGAGCAGGCGCCGGCGGCGGAAGTCCAGGCCGAAGAGGCGTTCCCACATGGCCGGTCAGTAGTGCCGGCCGAAGGGGTAGCGGCTCTCGAGCGTCTGCTGCATGGTCGCGATGACGCCGAAGGCGTCCTTCAGGTGGCTGCGGTCCAGCGCCGAGAGCGCCTCGGGCGCGATGAAGTTGTCGGGCGCGAGTCCCGCGCGCAGCTGCCGCGCCTGGTGCTGCACGCGCAGCGTCGAGACGAACTCGAAGGCGTCCTCGAGGTTCTCGGCG
This sequence comes from Pseudomonadota bacterium, assembly GCA_029781595.1. Taxonomy (GTDB): domain Bacteria; phylum Pseudomonadota; class Gammaproteobacteria; order Burkholderiales; family Usitatibacteraceae; genus FEB-7. Next base: position 11,822 of record JAKOWJ010000362.1, read on the forward strand.
CCCTGCGCGCTCACCGTGGCCGAGCCCGCCGCCGCGCGCAGGCGCTCGATCGTGTTGATCTCCGGCCGGCCCTCGGCCAGCGCGTGCACGCGCGCGAGGTCCACGATGGGCACCACGCCCTTGAGCTTGAGGTTGAAGGTGCGGTCGTGCTCGCCGCCGCGGATGAGCACCAGGTTGCGGAAGAAGCCCAGCGGCGGGCGGTTGGCCAGCGCGTTGTCCGCCAGGCGCGCGAGGAAGAAGCCGTTGCCCTTCGTGCGCGCGAGGTTCGCCTCCTGCAGCCCCTGCAGGAGCGAGGCCTCGCCGTGCACCACGCGCAGGTCGAAGAACACGCTCGAGAGCATGAGGGCCATGGGCTCGGGCGTCTCGATCCACCCGGCGAAGTGGCGCTCCCACTGCGCGACGGGCTGGCGCCACTTCGGGTTGCTCGCCATCACCTCGCCGGGGCAGCGCGTGAAGCCGCAGGCCGCGAGGCCGTCGTTCACGAAGCGCGCGAGCGAGGCGAAGTAGGCGTCGTCGCCGGGCGTGGCGTCCGCGGCGAGGATGAGCGCGTTGTCCTGGTCGCCGTGGGAGGTCTGCTCGCGGCGCGCCTGCGAGCCGCCGGCCACCCACGCGTAGGCCGCGGGCGGGGCGCCCAGCTCCGCCTCGGCCAGCGCGATGAGGCGCTGCGTGAGGGCGTCGGCCACCGCCGAGACGGCCTCGCCCACGTTGCGCGCGCTGGCGCCGGCCAGGGCGAGCTGCACGTGCAGCTCCGGCACGCGGCTCGCGATGGCCTCGAGCGCGGCGAGGTCCGGGGCCTTGTGCACGTCGCCCACCAGGAAGACGGCGCTCGCGCTCTCCAGTCTCAGCAGGTCCGTGGTGGTCACCACGCCCAGGATGCGCTCGCCCTCCGACACCGGCAGGTGGTGCACGTTGAGCTGCGTCATGCGCATGAGCGCTCCGAAGCCCGGCGTGGAGGCGGGGATGGTCTGCACGTTGCCGGTCATGATCTCGCGCACGGGGCGCGCCGGGTCCAGGCCCGCGGCCAGGCACCGGCTGCGCAGGTCGCGGTCCGTCACCAGGCCCACGAGGGCCTCGCCCTCCAGGATGAGCAGCGAGGACACGCGCGCGGCGGCCATGCGGCGCGCGGCGTCGCGGATGGGGGTGCCGGGCGCGACGAAGACGGGCGGGCGCGTGATGAGGCTTCGCACCTCCACCGACAGCAGGCGCGCGCCGCCGGCGGGCGAGTGCCGCAGCGTGTCGATCGCGCGGCGCAGGCGATCCACCAGCGAGGAGTCGAAGTGGCGGGCGAACTGCGCGTGCTCGCGCCGCAGCTGCTCCAGGCGGTCGCAGGGCACGAGGTAGAGCAGGCAGTCCTCGGCGGCGACGGCGGAAGTATCGCCCTCGCCGCAGTCGCCGGAATGCAGGTCGCCCTCGCCCAGCTTGTCCACCAGCTCGCCGCGCGCGTCGCGCATCTCCACGGCGCCCGAGCGCAGCAGGCAGGCGAATCGTCCCGCGGTCTGCGGCGGCGGGAAGGCGGACCCGCGGCGCAGGTAGCGCACGCCCAGCGCGGCCGGCAGGCGGTCCAGGACCTCCGGGGGCAGGGCGTCGAAGGGGCTGTGCGCCGCGAGGAAGTCCCGGATCTCGACGAGCTCGATGTCCATGGGGCGGGCGGGAGGCGGCGTACTCGGGTCGGCGGGGCTCGGTCCGATTCTGCGGGCCCGCCGCCGCCGCCGCAAGCCGGAAGGGGGAGGCCGGGGCGATTAGAATGCGCATCGTGCGCCTGCCTGCCGCGGCCCTGGCCGCCGTCCTCGCCCTCCTCTCCGCCACCCTCGCGCCGCCTCCGGCCGCCGCCGCGCCGGCCGACGGCTGCCTCGCCTGCCACGCCGGCGTGACGGGGCTGGAGGGGCCGCACGCGCCGGCCGCCATCGGCTGCGCGGCCTGCCACGCGGGCGATGCGCAGGCGAAGGAGAAGGCGGCCGCCCACGCCGGGATGGTCCTCGTGCCGGGCAACCTCGCCGACGCGGCGCGCACCTGCGGGCGCGGCGGCTGCCACGAGGCCATCGTCCCGCGCGTGGAGCGCTCCATCATGAGCACCATGGCCGGCGTCATCGCGGTGGACCGCGCCGCGCTCGGCGAGCCGGACCCGCCCGGCGCGCCGCTGCCGCACGCGCAGCGCCTGGGCCACGGCGTGGCCGACAGCCACCTGCGCGAGCTGTGCGTGGGCTGCCACCTCGGCCAGCCCAAGACGCAGTGGGGCCCGGTGACCGAGGAGTCGCAGGGCGGCGGCTGCAACGCCTGCCACCTGGAGTACGGCGGCGCGGCGGCCAGGGCGCTCGCCGCGTACCTCGCCCTCCCGGCCGCGCAGCGCCCGTCGGCGCCCGCGGCGCACCCGTCGCTCACGCTCAACCCGCGCAACGCGCACTGCTTCGGCTGCCACAGCCGCTCCGGGCGCATCGCGCTCGGCTACGAGGGCTGGCACGAGATGCGCGTGCCGGAAGGCGAAAGGCCCGCGGGCGCCGGCACGCCGCGCGTGCGCGAGCTGGCCGACGGGCGCTTCGTGGAGAAGGTCGTCGCCGACGTGCACCACGAGCGGGGCCTGGAGTGCATCGACTGCCACACGGCCAACGAGCTGATGGGCGCGGGCGCCGAGGTCGCGCGCAAGCACCAGCAGCAGCGCATCGGCTGCGCGGACTGCCACGCGGCGAAGCCCGCGTCGGTGCCGGCCGAGGCGCGCGATCCGGAGTCCGTGAAGCTCATGGCGCTGCGCGGCTGGACGCTCGCGCCCGGCGAGCGCATGGGCACCACGCGCGACGGCGATCCGATCGTGAACCTGGTGGTGGGCGCCGACGGCGCGAAGCTGCGGCGCAAGCGCACGGGCGAGGCGCGGCCCGTGAAGGCGCCCGCGGCCGCGTGCACGGCGCCGGCGCACGTCCGCGTGGCCTGCGCGAGCTGCCACTCGGCCTGGGCGCCGCGCTGCGCCTCCTGCCACACGCAGTTCGACCCCGCGGGCGAGGGCTTCGACCACGCGGCGCAGGCGTGGGTGAAGGGCACCTGGAACGAGACGGCCGGGCCGTTCGAGGCGAAGCCGCCGACGCTGGGCGTGGTGGCCGGCGCGGTGGAGACGTTCGTGCCGGGCATGGTGATGACCTTCGACCGCAACCGCACGGCCGGCGCGAAGCCGCAGACGGTGTTCCGGCGCCTGTACGCGAAGCTCTCGCCGCACACCACGCGGCGCGAGGCGCGCGCCTGCGCCTCCTGCCACGCCGACCCGGTGGCGCTCGGCTACGGCGAGGGCGAGCTTCGCTTCGAGGCGAAGGGCGCGAGCGGCCGCTGGCGATTCCGGCCCGCGCGCGAGCCGCTTCGCGACGGGCTGCCCGCCGACGCGTGGACAGGCTTCCTGAAGGACCGCAAGGGCCCGGCCTCGACGCGCGAGGACGCGCGGCCCTTCACCGTGGCCGGGCAGCGGCGCGTGCTCACGGTGGGAGCGTGCCTCGCGTGCCACGAAGGCGATTCCCCGGTGATGCGCCGCGCGCTCGCGGACTTCGCGGGCACGCTCGCCGCGCGCAGCCCGAAGTGCGCGCTGCCGGCGTGGGGAGGCGGCCGGTGAGCCACGACGCGCGCCACACGCGCGGCTACCGCATCGCCTTCGCGGCGCTGCTGGGGGCCCTCGCCACGCTCGGGCCCTTCGCCGTGGACACCTACCTGCCCGCCTTCTCCGGCATGCAGGCGGCGCTGGGCGCCACGCCCCTGGAGATGCAGCAGACGCTCTCGGCCTACCTGCTCACCTTCGGGCTCATGTTCCTCTTCCACGGGGCCCTGTCCGACAGCTTCGGGCGCAAGCCCGTGATCGTGGTCGCGCTGGCGGTCTTCACCATCGCCTCCGTGGGCGCGGCGCTCGCCACGAGCGTGAAGGCGCTCATCGGCTGGCGCATGCTCCAGGGCGCCTCCACGGGCGCGGGCCTCGTCGTCGGGCGCGCGATGATCCGCGACCTCTACCAGGAGGAGGACGCCCAGCGCCTCATGTCGATGGTGACGGTGTTCTTCAGCCTCGCGCCGGTGGTGGCGCCGATGCTGGGGGGCCTGCTCTTCTCGCACTTCGGCTGGCAGTCGATCTTCTGGTTCCTCGCCGCCGTGGGCGCCGTGCTCGTGGTCACCGGCGCCTGGCGCCTTCGCGAGACGCTGCCCGCGGAGCACCGCCACGCCTTCCACCCGGCCGCGCTCCTGGCGGGCTACCGCGAGGTGGGCGCGAGCCGGCCGTTCCTGCTGCTCTCGCTCGCGGTGGGCCTGAACTTCAACGCGTTCTTCCTCTACATCCTCTCGGCGCCGATGTTCCTGGGCGTGCACCTGCACCTCGCGCCCACGCAGTACTCGTGGCTCTTCATCCCCTCGATCACGGGCATCGTCGTGGGCTCGCAGCTCTCGGGGCGCGCGGCCGGGCGCCTGAAGCGCGCGCAGGTGCTGCGCCGCGCCTACACCTTCATGGGCGTGTCGGCGGCGGCCAACCTCGCGTACTGCCTCGCCTTCCCGCCGTCGCTGCCGTGGGCAGTCGTCCCGATCTTCTTCTACGCCATCGGCTCGGCCATGGCGATGCCCACCATCTCGCTCACCACGCTGGACCTCTTCCCCACGCGGCGCGGCATGGCGGCCTCGCTCCAGGGCTTCGTCTCGGGAATGATCAACACCATCACCGCGGGCGTCATCGCGCCGGCGGTGTTCCACGACACGCGGACGATGGCCGGCGCGATGGCGGCCATGATGCTGGCGGGCTTCGGCTGCTGGCGCGCGTACCACGTGGGCTCGCGCCGCCCGGTGCCGGCGCCGGCAAGCCCGCCGGGCTAGCGCTTCTCCGGCTTCACCTCGCGCACCTCGTGCACGTCCACGCGGCCGCCCAGCCCGGTGCGGGCCAGCGCCTCGTGCACCGCGCGCTCCACGAGGCCCACGAAGCGCCGAGCGGCCGGGGCGGTGAGGGCCGGGTCCACGAGGTCGAAGGAGCCGTTGCGGGGGTCTCCCAGCTTCACGTTGTCGTAGCGCTCGGCGGCGTCGAGGACGGCGAGCGTGCGCCCGTCCAGGACGCGCACGGTGAGGTAGGCGTAGGGCGCGAGGTAGATGGCCGAGCGTGCCGTGGAACCGTCGGGCGTGACGACCGCCTCGCCCTCGCCGGGCGCGGCGTCGAAGGGCAGGCCCTGCATCCCGGCCCGCCCCGGCTGGAGCGGGTGCATCGACACGCCCAGCCCCTGCAGCCTGCTCGCGATGGCGCCGTGCTCGAAGGCCTTGTAGGCGGGCGTGGCGACCACGATGCGCGTCCAGCCGTCGCGGGCCGGGAGCTTGGCGAGCTCCTCGGTCACGTGGCGCAGCGCCGCGGCGTCGCGCTCGCCGGGCGGCACGCCGTCCATCCCGGGCGGGTGCATGGCGAGGAGCACGCGCCGGCACTCGGGGTGCGAGGCGGCGAGCTCGCGGTCCAGCCCGTGCAGCACGAGGCGGTTGAGCAGGTCCCCGGGCGCCTCGACGCGCGAGCGGCGGTAGTTGTCCAGGTGGCTGCCGGTGCTGCGCCGCTCGGTGGCGACGGCGAGCCTGTCGCCCACGGCCGAGACGAGCGCGTAGGTGCACGCAGGTGCCGCGGGCGCGGGCGGCGCCTGCTGCGCGCGCGCCGCACCTGCCGCGAGCGCGAGGCAGGAGAAGGCGAGACCGAAGGACAGCGATCGCACGGAAGGGGTTCTCCGGCGGCGGGAAAATCGCATCATGCGCCTTCCGGCGCGCCGTCCGGGGCTAGGTCGCCTGCCGGCAGCGCGTCTCGCGCGTGAACAGCAAGGCCACGAGGGCGACCGCGCCCCACGCGAAGAGCAGCGAGAAGGCGCTGCGGTAGGCCGCCAGGTCGTACAGGCGCGCGCCGCCGGGCGTGAGCGCGCCCTGCCAGTGGCGGTCGAGCACCCAGCCCACCAGCGGCTGCATCACCAGGCCCCCGGTCATCACGCCCATGTTGGCGATGCCGGAGACGGTGCCCGCGAGGCGCGCCGGCACGCTCTCCTTGGCGAACGGGAAGTTGAGGATGAAGGCGCCCGCGGCCACGCCCAGCGCGACGAGCAGCACCGGCAGCGCCACGCGCCCCCAGCCCGGCACCCACACGAGCGCGGCCCACAGCGCCATCGTCGCCACGAGCCCGGCGGCGTAGGGCAGCTTGCGGCTCTCCAGGCGCTGCGAGAGCGGCCCGTAGGCGATGCTCGCCGCGCTCCACGACACGAGCAGCAGGGAGCAGAGCGAGGCGGCCTCGGCCGTGGTGTAGCCGTACTGCGTCACGAGGAAGGGCACGCCCCACAGGCCCGCGAACATCAGCACGATGCCCGAGAACGCGCCGGGCACGAGGTACAGGAGCCAGGTGTTGCGGTAGCCCAGCACCACGCGCAGGTCCGCCCACACCGAGGCGCCCGCCGAGGCCCCGCCGCCGTGCGGGAAGTGCGAGGTGTAGCCGCGTTCCTCCGGATCGTCGCGTGCGACGATCCAGATGGCCACGGCGACGACCGCCGTGACCGCCGCGCTCGCGACCATGACGGTGCGCCAGCCGAGCGCGTCCACCAGCAGGCGCAGCGGCGCCCCCGCGAGCGTGGCGCCCACCACGCCCACGAAGAGCGCCACGCCGCTCGCGAGCGCGAACTGCCGCGCGGGCATCCAGTGGCTCGCGAGCTTGAGCATGGCCACGAAGGCCACGCCCGCGGCCGCGCCGATGGCCAGGCGCCCGGCGTTGGCCACGGCCACCGTCGGCGCCAGCGCGAACACCAGCGTGCCCGCGGCGGTGAGCGCCGCCCCCGCCGTGAGCAGGCGCCGCGGCCCCCAGCGGTCGGCGATGAGCCCCGTGGGGATCTGCATCGCCACGTAGCTGTAGAAGTAGAACGCGGAGAGGTTGCCGAGCGCGGCGCCCGTGAGCGAGAACTCGCGCGTGAGCTCCTGCACCAGCACCGCCGGCGCCACGCGCTGGTAGAACGCGATGAGGTACAGCGCCGCGCCCAGCCCCCACACCAGCCACGCGAGCGATGCCGGCGGAAACCGGGGACGTTCCCCGGTTTCTTCGTGGTGCCTGTGCGGGTCGCTCATCGGGTCGACGCCGGGGAGGAAATCGGGGACGTTCCCCGGTTTCCGGTTTCGGGGAGGAAACCGGGGAACGTCCCCGATTTCCTCAGTACTGCTGCCACGGCAGGCCCGCCACGCGCCAGCCGTTCCTCGCGTTGCGGTGGTGGTTCTCGTCGAGGTCGCCCTCGAAGCCGTGCAGCACGTTCGCCACGCGCTGGAAGCCGGCGGCCTCGAGCGCCTCGCCCGCCTCCACGGAGCGGTTGCCGCTGCGGCAGATGATCACGACGGGGCGCTGGCGGAAGTTGGCGCCGGCGAGCTTCTTCACCTGGCCGACGAAGTGCGGGTTGCGCTCCCACTCGGCGCCGTCGTACCAGGGCACCATCATCGCGCCGACGGGATGGCCGACGAACATGTACTCCATCTCGCTGCGGCAATCGACGAAGACGGCGTCGGGATTGTCCTGGAGGAAGGCGTGGGCCTCGCGGGGCTCGAGGTGTTCCATGGCGGCTGGCGGGACGGGCAGGCGGCCATTATAGACGGCGCCCCGCGTCCCGCCCGGCTAGAATGCCCGCTTCCCCCGCGAGAGACCCGCCGCCATGAACGCCCCCGAATCGCCCTATCGCCTCGATGCCGCCCTCTGCGCCGCCGCCGACCGCGTGGAGGCGAAGGTCGTCGCCTGGCGCCGCGACTTCCACGAGCACCCGGAGCTGGGCAACCGCGAGGTGCGCACCGCCGCCGCGGTGGCCGCGCACCTTCGCGCGCTGGGGCTGGACGAGGTGCGCGAGAAGGTGGCCGTCACCGGCGTGGTGGGCGTGCTGCGCGGCGGCAAGCCCGGGCCCGTGGTGGCGCTGCGCGCCGACATGGACGCGCTTCCGGTGAAGGAGGAGGTGGACGTGCCCTTCGCGAGCAAGGCCGTCGCCCAGTGGAACGGCCAGCAGTGCGGCGTGATGCACGCCTGCGGCCACGACGCGCACACCGCCATCCTCATGGGCGTGGCGGAGGTGCTCGCGGGCCTGCGCGCCGAGCTCGCCGGCACGGTGGTCTTCCTCTTCCAGCCCGCCGAGGAGATGCCGCCCATCGGCGAGGAGGGCGGCGCGAGGCTCATGGTCGAGCAGGGCTGCCTCGCCGACCCGAAGGTCGAGGCCGTCTTCGGCCTGCACGTGACCTCCATCCACCCCACGGGCCGAATCGGCTACCGCTCGGGCCCGCTCATGGCCTCGGCGGACCAGTTCCGCGTGTTCATCCGCGGCACGCAGACGCACGGGGCGATGCCCTGGCGCGGCGTGGACCCCATCGTCGTGGGCTCGCAGGTGGTGATGGGCCTGCAGACCATCGTCTCGAGGAACCTCAACCTCGCCAAGGAGCCGAGCGTGGTCACCGTCGGCGTCTTCCAGGGCGGCGTGCGCGACAACATCATCCCGGACGAGGTGAAGCTCGAGGGCACCATCCGCGCCTTCGACGAGGGCCAGCGCGACGAGATCCACGCGCACGTGAAGCGCATCACGGAGATGATCTCGGCTGCCGGCGGCGCGAAGGCGAACGTGCACATCCACCGCGGCTACCCCGTCACCGTGAACCACGAGGGCCTCACGGCGTTCTCCGTGCCCTCGCTCTCGCGCGTGGCCGGCGAGGCGAACGTGCAGGTGGTGGACAAGGTCTGCGGCGCCGAGGACTTCGCCTACTACCAGCAGGCGGTGCCCGGCTTCTTCTACTTCGTGGGCTGCACGCCGCCGGAGCGCGACGCGCGCACCGCCGCGCCCAACCACAGCCCGCGCTTCTACCTCGACGAGGCCTGCCTCAAGCTCGGCGTGCGCACGCTTGCCACGCTGGCCGTGGACTGGCTCGCCTCGCGCGCCGCCTAGGCCGCGGGCGGGAAGCCGTACAGCGCCTCGGCCGCCGGCGCGAGGCGCGCGGGCAGCGAGCCGCCGGGATCGATGGCGCGGCACCAGCCGTCGTAGGTGAGGGCGCGCTCGTGCTGCGTCCACGGCCAGTCGCTGCCCCACAGCAGGCGGCCGGGCCCCAGGGCGCTCTCCAGCGCCGCGAAGGCCGCGCGCGCGTCCAGGCCCGCGGTGCGGTAGGGCGCCGAGACCTTCGCGTAGAGCGCGTGGCGCCCGCCCAGCTCGAGCAGGCGCCGGAAGGCCGGGGAATCCAGCCCCTGCTGCGGCCGGCCGAAGTGGTCCACCACGGTCCTCGCGCCGCGCGGCAGCACCTTCTCCAGCGCCGCCACCAGCCGCTCGCAGTCGTCGTGCAGCTCCACGCTCAGGCCGTGCGCCGCGCAGCGCTCGACGAGGGCGAGCTGCGCCGCGTCCAGCGAGACGGCGTGGTCCGTGCCCAGCAGGTTCAGGCGCACGCCCGTCACCCCCGCGCGAACCAGCTCGTCCAGGCGGCTCCCGGGCGTGGCCGGGTCGAGCACGGCGACGCCCCGCAGGCGGGCCGGCCGCGCGGCGATCTCGGCGAGCAGGAAGTCGTTGTCGGTGCCCAGGAACGAGGGCTGGACCACCACGAAGCGCGTGACGCCGCTCGCGGCGCCCAGGGCGTCGAGCGTGGCGAAGGCGGCCTCGTAGCGCGGGTCGTGGCGGGCGTGCGGCGCGCGCGGCAGGCCCGGGTGGAAGAGGTGCACGTGGGTGTCGATTGACATGGGCCCAATCATATAGTCCTA
>JAKOWJ010000363.1 GCA_029781595.1 Pseudomonadota bacterium
GGCCCTGCGGCGAGCTCACGGCCGAGCCGGAGCGCTCCCACCTCGAACGCGTGCGGGGCGGCGCCGTCGCCGGCGAGGCGCTCTCGCTGGACCCGTCCGGGGGAGTGCTCTTCCACGCCGAGGGCGACCCGGGCCGCGAGGCGTGGGTGCGCTTCGACGAGATCAAGAGCCTCATGCTCACGCGGCCCCTGGCCCTGGCCGCCCCGCCGGCCGACGGCACGACGCTGCACCGCTCCTACCGACTCGTGCTCGACGACGGCACCGTGCGCGTCGGCGCGAGCGCCGGCGAGTCGCGCACCGACGTGGGGCTGTTCCTCTATCCGCCGGTGGGAGACGCGCGGGTCGCGCGGCTGTTCATCCCCGCCGCGCGCGTGGCGAGCTTCGAGTGGGTGGCGGCCGCGCGCGCGCCGCTGCACCTCGAGCTGGACGACCTGGAGCACGGGCCCGCCACCGAGGCCGGGTCCCCGGTCGAGGAGGCGCCGGTGGCCGTGCCGGTGCTCGAGGAGGCGGCCATCACCTCCGTCGCCGGGCTGCGCTTCGCGCTGGGCGAGCTCGCCAAGCGGCCCATCCGCAAGCTCGGCGAGGTGCTGATCGAGCTGGGCCACATCACGCCCGAGCAGCTCGAGAAGGCGCTCGGCTTCCAGAAGGACCGCAAGGGCGTGCCCCTGGGCGAGATCCTCGTGGAGATGGGCGCGGTGCGCGCCGACCAGCTCAAGACCGTGCTCGCCAAGAAGCTGGGCATCCCGCGCGTGGACGCCAAGGCCTTCTCCGCGGACGCGGGCGTGCAGCGCCTGGTGCCCGCGGGCCTGTGCCAGCGCCACAAGCTCATGCCGCTGTGCCTGGACGAGGAGGGGGGCCTGGTCGTCGCGATGGACAACCCCATCTCGCACGAGGCGCTGGAGGCGCTGCGCTTCGCCACCGGCCACCGCATCGTGCCGGTGCTGGGCTCCTGGGCGGAGATCCGCCTGGCCCTGGGCTCGAAGGCCCGCGACGTGTGGTCGCCCGAGGCGGCCATCAGCCCGCTGGACACCCTCGCCCTGCCGACCGGCGCGCCGGCCGCCAAGCCCGGCACCAAGGCCGGCTTCGACGACGGCATCGAGTTCGACCTCGCGGGCGTGGCCGAGCTCACCTCGCGCCTGACCCTGGAGGCGCCCGCCGAGGACCGCGAGGAGGTCGACACGGTGCGCGAGAGCGACTCCACGCTCGTGCGCCTGGTGAACAAGGTCATCCTCGACGCGCACGAGAGCGGCGCCTCGGACATCCACATCGAGCCGGCGCCCGGCAGCCGGCCCATCCGCATCCGCGTGCGCCGCGACGGCGTGCTGGCCGACTACGCCGAGGTGCCCGCCAAGTTCCGCGCGGCGCTGGTCTCGCGCATCAAGATCATGGCCAACCTGGACATCTCGGAGCGGCGCAAGCCCCAGGACGGCAAGATCGACTTCGCGCGCTTCGGCCCGGCCAAGCTCGAGCTGCGCGTGGCCACCATCCCCACCGCCGGCGGGGTCGAGGGCGTGATCCTGCGCCTGCTCGCCTCGCACGAGCCGCTGCCGGCGGAGAAGCTGGGGCTGGAAGCGAAGGTGCTCGCCGAGCTGAAGGCCATGTGCGAGCGGCCCCACGGCCTGGTGCTGGTGTGCGGCCCGACGGGCTCGGGCAAGACGACCACGCTGCACTCGCTCATCTCGATGATCAACACGCCCGAGCGCAAGATCTGGACCGCCGAGGACCCGGTGGAGATCACGCAGGAGGGGCTGTGCCAGGTGCACGTGAACCCCAAGATCGGCTGGACCTTCGCCGACGCCCTGCGCGCGTTCCTGCGCGCCGACCCGGACGTGATCATGATCGGCGAGATGCGCGACAAGGTGACCGCGGAGATCGCCGTCGAGGCCTCGCTCACCGGCCACCTGGTCTTCTCCACGCTGCACACCAACAGCGCGCCCGAGACCGTCACGCGCCTGCTCGACCTGGGCGTGGACCCGTTCAACTTCGGCGACTCGCTCCAGGGCGTGCTCGCGCAGCGCCTGGTGCGCCGCGTCTGCCCGGCCTGCGCGAAGCGCGCGCCCCTCGCCGACGAGGCCGCGCTGGCCCTGGCCCGCGAATACGCGGCCGGCACCCCGCTCGACCCGGCGCAGGTGCTCTCCGGCTGGAAAGGGCGCCTCGCCAAGGACGGGCAGCTCTCCACCGCGCACGGCGAGGGCTGCGAGGAGTGCAACGACACGGGCTACCGCGGCCGACTGGGCGTGCACGAGTTCATGCCGGTGCGCGCGGCGCTCAAGGAGCTCATCCAGGCGCGCGCCAAGGCCGACCGCCTGCGCGAACAGGCCCTCGCCGAGGGCATGCGCACGCTGCGCATGGACGGCATCGAGAAGGCCCTGATGGGGCTCACCACGCTCGAGCAGGTGCGCGCGGCCTGCGTGTAGCGGCGCGCGGCGCGCCGTGCTTGATTCGCGTCAAGCGGCCGCCGAAAAAATATTCAGGCATTCCTTGCGCCGGCGGCCTCCCCGCCGCGCGCGGCGCTTGCTATCTTGAAATGGCGCACGGTCCGGGCGGCGCCCTGCCGGCCCCGGCGCGAACGGGACACGAGAACATGACCATAAAAAAGATCCTCATCGTCGACGACTCGCCCACGGATCTCGCCTTCCTCTCCGGGGTGCTGCAGCGAAACGGTTACGAGGTCCAGCAGGCCGACTCCGGCGAGGCCGCCCTCGAGCGGCTCGGCCGCGACCGGCCGGACCTCATCCTGATGGACGTGGTGATGCCGGGGCGAAACGGCTTCGAGATCACGCGCGCCATCACGCGGGGCGAGGCCACGCGCGACATCCCGGTGGTCATCTGCACCTCCAAGGCGCAGGAGACCGACCGCATCTGGGGGATGCGCCAGGGCGCGAAGCACTACCTCACCAAGCCCGTCTCCGAGACCGACCTCGTCGCCTGCCTGCGCCAGTTCGGCTAGGCGCGGCCGCCGGCGCGCGAGTGCCCGGCCGCCCCGGCACGAGGGGCGTGCGGGTTCGCCGGCGGCCCGCGGCATCCCGGGAGGCCTTCCCGGGCCCGACAAACGACCGATCGGGAGGATGCTATGGGACTCTTGGACTGGTTCAAGGCGCTGTCGCGGGGCGAGGACGCTAGCTCGTCGGAAAAGCCCCAGGCGGGCGCCATCCAGGAAGAAGGCCGGATCGAGGGGCTGGACTTCGTGGCGGCCATCGAGGCGCACCGCAAGTGGAAGGAGCGCCTGGCCGGCTACGTGCAGGGCACCTCGGGCGAGAAGCTCGACCCGCACGTGATCTGCCGGGACGACCAGTGCGCGCTCGGCAAGTGGATCTACGCGGCGGGCTCGTCGCACTCCTCGCACCTGTC
>JAKOWJ010000006.1 GCA_029781595.1 Pseudomonadota bacterium
GACGCGGCGCTTCGCGACCTGCGAAGCCTCGATTCGCTCGCCTCGCGCGACACGGCGCTCGCCCGCGTCGACCCGCGCGCCAAGCTCCTCGCCACCGCCGCTTTCCTCGTGGCCGTCGTCTCGTTCGACCGCTACGCCGTGGCCGCGCTCGCGCCCTTCGCGCTCTTTCCGGCGGTGCTGGCCGTGCAGGGCGAGGTGCCCGTGCGCTGGCTCGCGCGAAAGCTGCTGCTGGCCGCGCCGTTCGCGGTGATGGTGGGCCTGTTCAATCCGCTGCTGGACCGCGCGCCGATGCTGGCCCTCGGCGGCTGGGAGGTCTCGGGCGGGTGGGTGTCGTTCACTTCGATCCTCGCGCGATTCGCGCTCACCGTCGCGGCCGCGCTCGTGGTGGCCGCCGCCACCGGCATGCACACGCTGGCCGCGGCGATGGGGCGGCTGGGCGTGCCGCGCGTGTTCGTGGCGCAGCTGCTCTTCCTCTGGCGCTACGCGTTCGTGCTCGGCGGCGAGGCCGCGCGCATGGGCACGGCGAGGCAGCTTCGCGGCGGCACGGGTTCGCCCGCGCTGGCGGTGTACGGCTCGCTCGCCGGGAGCCTGCTGCTGCGCGCCTTCGACCGCGCCGAGCGCATCCACCGCGCCATGCTCGCGCGCGGATTCGACGGCGAGGTGCGCACCACGCGCGACTTCGCCTGGCGGGCCGCCGACACGGTCTTCCTCGCCGGGTGGGTCGCGTACTTCGCCCTGGCGCGCGCCGTGGATCTTCCGCTGCTGCTCGGCGAGCTGCTCACGGGGCCCGGCGCGTGAGCCACCACCTGGTGGAGGCGCGCGGCCTCTCCTACGACTACCCGGACGGCACGCCGGCGGTGCACGAGGCGAGCTTTCGCCTCACGCACGGCGAGGCCGTGGCGCTGGTGGGCGCCAACGGCGCCGGCAAGTCGACGCTGCTGCTCCTGCTGAACGGCCTGCTCGCGCCCAGCGCGGGCGAGGCGCGCATCGGGGACATCCCGGTGACGGCCGCGACGCGAGCGCAGGTGCACCGCACCGTGGGCTTCGTGTTCCAGGACGCCGACGACCAGCTCTTCATGCCGACCGTGCGCGAGGACGTGGCCGTCGGGCCCGCGAACCTGGGCCTGGCGCCCGCCGAGATCGACGCGCGCGTGGACGAGGCCCTGGCCACGGTGGGGGCGAAGCACCTCGCGGGCCGCGCGCCGTGGCGGCTC
>JAKOWJ010000011.1 GCA_029781595.1 Pseudomonadota bacterium
CCGCGCCCGTGACGGGCGCTTCGTCGGGCTCGCGTCGGACTTCGACCCGTGAGCCCGCCCGGGCGCGCCTTCCTGCCCGGGCGCGTCGCGCGCCGCGTCTTCCTGCTGTTCCTGCTGTCCGCCATCGTGCCGCTCGCGGTGATGGCCTTCCTTTCCCTGGGCCAGGTGCGCGACAGCCTGCTGGAGCTGGGCGAGAAGCGCGTGGCGGCCAGCGCCAAGAGCTACGGCATGGCCGTGTTCGAGCGCCTGCTCCTCGCCTCCGACATGGCGGCCGCGGCGGCCGGGCTCGCCGACGCCCGCCTGCCCGCCGAGGCCCTCGCGCGGCGCGCCTTCGTCTCGCTGGGAACCTATCCCCTCGACGGCAAGGGCCCGCCCCTGGCCACGCTCGGCGCCCCGCCGCTGCCGCCCGCGAAGGGAGAGGCCGCCAGCCGCCTGGCGCAGGGCCGGGCGGCCATCGTGGTCTTCCGCGGCGGCGCGTCCTTCACCCGCGTGATGCTCTTCGTGCCCGCGCCCGGCCCGGGGCGGCGCGTGGTGACGGGCGAGCTGAACCCCGCCTACCTGTGGGGCAGCGACGACCAGTTCCCGGCGGCGACCACCTTCTGCGTGTTCGCGGAGGACTCGCACGCTCCCCTCTTCTGCCCGGGGGGCGAGGCCCGCCTGGCCGTGCGCGCGGTGGACACGGCGCCGGTGCAGTCGGCGCTGCGGAGGGCCGCCTACGATTTCCACGGCGAGACCCTGCGCGCGGTGGCGTGGCCGCAGTTCATGGGCGCCGCGTTCGGCACGGCCGACTGGGTGGTGGTGGCGAGCCAGCCGGAGAGCTTCCAGCTGGGGCCCGTGGCGGAGTTCCGCGCGCTCTACATCCCGGTCGTGGCGGTGGCGCTGCTGCTCGTGGCCTGGCTCACGATCCGGCAGTCGCGCCACATCCTCGTGCCTGTCGAGCGCCTGGCCACGCGCGCTCGGGCCATCGCCCAGAACGACTTCGCCTCGCGCCTGGACATGCGCCGCGACGACGAGTTCGGCGAGCTGGGCGACGCGTTCGACCAGATGACCGGGCGCCTGGGCCGGCAGTTCGCCACGCTCACGGCCCTGTCGGAGATCGACCGCCTCATCCTGTCCACCGCGGACACGGGCGAGGTGGTGCGCACCGTGCTCGAGCGCCTGGAGGCCATGCTGCACGTGGACGCGCTGGGCGTGACGCTCTTCGACGACCAGAGCCCCGACCGGGCGCGCACGTTCGTGCGCTCACCCGGCGCGGCGGCGGTCGAGATCGTGCGCCAGGAAGTGCCCGAGCCCGAGCGCGCGGCGCTCGAGTCGCACGCTGCGGGCCGGTGGCTGGGCGGGGGCGAGTCGTGGCCGGGATTCCTCGCGCCGCTCGAGCGGCACGGCGCGAAGGCGGCGTTCGTGCAGCCCGTCGTATGGCGCGGCTCGCTGTGCGGCGCCCTCGCCCTGGGCTGGCGCGAGCGGCCGGCGGCCGACGGGGACGAGGAGCGCCAGGCGCGCGAGTTCGCCGACCGCGTGGCCGTGGCCGTCTCCTCGGCGTGGCGCGACGAGCGGCTCTACCTGCAGGCGCACTACGACCAGCTCACGGGCCTGCCCAACCGCCTGCTCTTCCGCGACCGCCTGGAGCGCGAGATCGTGCGCAGCCGCCGCGAGCAGGCGAGCCTGGCGGTGCTCTTCATCGACCTGGACAACTTCAAGGGCGTGAACGACTCCTGGGGCCACACGGCCGGCGACGAGGTGCTGCGCGAGGCCGCGCACCGCATCGCGCGCTGCGTGCGGGCGAGCGACACCGTCTCGCGCCACGGCGGCGACGAGTTCACGGTGCTGCTTACCCACGTGCCCCACCCGCGCGACGCGAGCCGCGTGGCCGGCCAGATCGCCGACCAGCTCGCCGCGCCCTTCACCGCGGCCGGGCAGCAGGCCTACCTCTCGGCGAGCATCGGCATCGCCTCCTGCCCCGGCGACGGCGACACGGCCGAGGAACTCCTGCGCAACGCCGACACCGCGATGTACCGCGCCAAGGCGGCCGGGCGCGCCGCCATCGTCTACTTCGAGGAGCGCATGAACGCCGAGGCGCTGGCCCGGCAGGCGCTGGACCGCGACCTGCGCCTCGCGCTGCAGCGGGGCGAACTGCGCCTGCACTACCAGCCGCTGGTGGAGGCCGCCACCGGCCGCGTGCGCTCGGCCGAGGCCCTCATGCGCTGGGAGCACCCCGAGCGCGGCCTCATCCCGCCGGCGCGCTTCATCCCGCTGGCGGAGGAGACGGGCGTCATCGAGGCGCTCGGGCAGTTCGCCATCGCCGAGGCCTGCCGGCAGGTGCGCGCGTGGAGCGACGAGGGCCTGGAGATCGAGCACGTCGCGGTCAACGTCTCGCCGCGCCAGTTCCGCAACGGCGCGGTGGCGGACCACGTGCGCCGCGCCATCGCCGAGGCCTGCATCGCGCCGCACCGCCTGCAGCTGGAGATCACCGAGGGCATCCTCATGGACAAGCCCGACATGGCCGAGTCGGTGCTGCGCTCGCTGACGGCGCTGGGCGTCTCTGTCGCGCTGGACGACTTCGGCACCGGGTTCTCCTCCATGGCCTACCTGCGCCGCTACCCCGTGCACGCCATCAAGATCGACCGCGCCTTCGTGAACGGGCTGGGGCAGGCGGCGGACTCGGAGGCCATCGTGGCCGCGATGCTGGCCATGTCCCGCGCCCTGGGCAAGCGCACGGTCGCCGAGGGCGTGGAGACGGCGGAGCAGCTCGCGACGCTCTCGCGCCTGGGGTGCGACCTGATCCAGGGCTATCTCTTCGCGCCGGCGATGCCCGCCGACGACTTCGCGCGCTACTGCCGCAGCGCGGTGGCGGCGGACTAGCCGGATTTCTTGCGGCTCACGCAGGAGACGTACAGCTCGTTGGTGGCGAGGTCCTGCATCGGGTAGGCGAGCAGCTCCGGCGTGTACTCCACCAGGCCCTCCGTGCGGATGGCCACGCGCCAGGGCTCGAACTCGAGCGCCCGCAGCTCCTGCTCGAAGCGCGTGACGGTGATGGGGTTGAGCTCGGTGAACCACTGCCAGTACTGCTCGGGCGGGGCGAACTCGCCGGAGCGGTCGATGTAGGCGGGCGGCGTCTCGAGCACCAGGCGCCTGAGCTCTTCGCGGCTCTTCTTCAGGTGGAAGAAGGGCTCGCTGGAGAACTCGCCCAGGTGGTGGCCGAAGTTCGAGTAGTACAGGCCCGGGTGGATGAAGAGCAGGCCGTCGGGCTTGAGCACGCGCTTGATCTCGCGCAGCGCCTGCAGGTAGCCGCCGGCGATGTGCTCGACCGAGCCCCACGAGACCACCACGTCGAACCGGTCGTCGGTGAAGGGCAGGCGGTTCGCGTCCGCCGCCAGGAAGCGCAGCGACTTCGGCACCGCATCCTCGGGCACGTGGTTCTCGCGAAGGATGGCGGGCAGGCGCTCGTAGCCCCTGAACGGGTCCACGCCCACCAGTTCCTCGCACCCCGTGCGCAGCGCGAGCGAGAGGTCGGTGATGCCGTCGCCGCAGCCCACGTCGAGGATGCGCCCGCGCAGCTTCGGCGAATCCCCCAGCATGTAGCTCTGCACCGTGGCCGCGGCGTGGTCGAAGTGGCGGAAGAACCAGTCGGCGTGCCCCCGCTTCCACGACAGGTTGTCGATCGCGACGCCGGGAGCGAGCGTCTCGAACGACCACGCGAACGGCGTGCCGGCGGGCGCCGCGGGCGCGGGCAGCGCGAAGCGCCCCTCGCCGCGGGCCGCCACGGCGTCGGCCATCGCCTCGCGATGCGCGGCCTCCACGCGATAGTGCCACTCGCCCGCCGTGCACTCGCCCGGCAGGAAGGCGCGCACGCGGTAGCGCCCGCGCGGCAGCCAGCCCATGTACTGCGTGTGCGCCGAGTCGGACTGCACGGCCGTGGCGCCCGACAGGTGCAGCCGCACGGCCGGCACGAAGGCCACGGGCGCGTCCACGCGCAGCACGCCGGCCAGCACCGCGCGCCCGTCCGCCGTCTCCAGGGCCCACGCCCCTTCGAATGCCATCGCCGCCGCCGTCGCCATCGTCCCGCTCCGCTCAGAGAACAAACGGGATTATGGCCCGCGTGCGCCGCCGGTAGGCCGCGTATTGCGCATGCTGGCCCGCGAGGCCCCGCTCCTCGCGCCGCGCCTTCTCCGCGAGCACGAGCGCGAGCGCCGACCACGCGGCCCACTGCCACGGGTCGCCGGCCGCGGCCAGCCCCGCGCACAGCAGCAGCACCGCGAGGTACATCGGGTGGCGCACGAACGCGTAGGGGCCGCTCGTCACGAGGTGCCCGCCCGGGCGCGGCAACGGCCGGATGAAGAAGTTGCCGGGCCGATTGGCGGAAAGTGCCCACAGCCCCACGGCCACGCCCGCGGCCAGCAGCGCGACGGCCAGGGGGCCGGCCGCCCGCGGCTCCGCTCGCAGCGCGAGGAGCGCCATCAGGCCGAACTGCAGCGCGACGAGCAGGCGCGGCACCGCGCTCACCGGCCCGGGCGGGCGCGCGAGAGGAAGCCGCGCAGGCGGCCCACCGCCTCCTCCAGGCGCGAGACGGGCTGCGTGTAGGCGATGCGCACGTGGCGCTCCGGGGCATTGAAGCCGAAGTCCTTGCCCGGCGTGAGGGCCACGCCCGCCTCCTCCAGCACGGTCCGCGCGAAGTCGAAGCTGTCCGCGGTGAGCGCGCTGCAGTCGGCATAGACGTAGAACGCGCCCTCGGGCCGCGCGCCGACGCGAAAGCCCAGGGACTCGAGCGCCGGCAGCAGGAAGTCTCGCCGCGCCGCGAGCTCGGCCCGGCGCGCTTCGAGGATGGCGATCGTCTCCGGCGCGAAGGCCGCCAGCGCCGCGTGCTGCGCCAGCGTGGAGGCGGAGATGTAGAGGTTCTGGGCGAGCTTCTCGATCTCGCGCACGTACGCGGGCGGCGCCACCAGCCAGCCGAGCCGCCAGCCCGTCATCTGGAAGTACTTCGAGAAGCTGT
>JAKOWJ010000016.1 GCA_029781595.1 Pseudomonadota bacterium
CACGCGCTTGATGCGGTTCTGCGTCTCGACGGAGGCGTAGTCCAGGTCCGTGCCGGGCTGGAAGGTGAGCGTGACCGAGCCCACGCCGATCTCCGAGGCCGACTCCATGTAGAGCAGGTTCTCGATCCCGTTCATCTCCTGCTCGATGAGCGCGACGGCCGACTCCTCCACCACCTGCGCCGAGGCGCCGGGGTAGTTCACGGAGATGGACAGCGCCGGGGGCGCCACCGACGGGTACTGCGAGACGGGGAGCTTGCGCAGCGCGAGGGCGCCGCCCAGCACGATCAGGATCGCGATCACCCACGCGAAGATCGGCCGGTCGATGAAGAACTTGGCGAACACGGGCTCAGCCCTTCTTGCCGGGGGCGGGGGCCGGCGCCGGCGCCGCGGGACGCTGCCACGGCACGGGCTTCACGGTGGCGCCCGGCGGCGCCTTCTGCAGGCCGTTGACGATCACGCGCTCGCCGGCCTTCAGGCCCTCGGTCACGAGGAAGTCGCCGCCGGCCATGCCGCCCGTGCGGATGGGGCGCATCGCGACCTTGTCGCCCTCGCCCACGACCAGCACGAACTGGCCGCCGGCGCCGCCCTGCACCACGCGCTGCGGCACGCGGATGGCCTCGGGGGCCACCGCCTCGGGAAAGCGCACGCGCACGAACATGCCCGGCAGGATCTCGTGGCGCGGGTTGGGGAATTGCGCGCGCATGGACACCGCGCCGGTGGTGGCGTCCACGGCGAGGTCCGAGAAGAGGATCCTGCCGGGGTGCGGGTACACGCTGCCGTCATCCAGCACCAGATCGACCTGCGGCGACTCGGCGCGCTTCCAGCGGCCGGCCTTCACCGCTTCGCGCAGGCGCAGCAGGTCCGCGCCGGGCTGGGTGAAGTTGTCGTAGATGGGATCGACCTGCTCGATGGTGGCCAGGGGCGTGGCCTCGCCCCTGCCGACGAGCGCGCCCTCGGTGACGAGCGCCCGGCCGATCCGGCCGGAGAGGGGAGCGGGCACGC
>JAKOWJ010000038.1 GCA_029781595.1 Pseudomonadota bacterium
ACCGAGGTCGGCGGCGACCTCCTGACGATCGAGGCGGTGTCGCTGCCCGGCAAGGGCAAGACGACGTCGACCGGCAAGCTCGGCGAGGTGATGAACGAGTCGATCGCCGCGGCGCTGTCGGTCGTGCGCCACCGGAGCCGCCAGCTCGGGATCGCGCCGGACTTCTACACGAAGACCGACCTGCACATCCACCTGCCGGAAGGGGCCACGCCCAAGGACGGCCCGAGCGCCGGCATCGCGATCACCACGGCGCTCGTTTCGGTGCTCACCGGCATCCCGGTGCGCTGCGACGTGGCGATGACCGGCGAGATCACGCTGCGCGGCGAGGTGCTGCCCATCGGCGGGCTCAAGGAGAAGCTGCTCGCCGCCCACCGCGGCGGCGTGAAGACGGTGCTCATCCCGCACGAGAACGTGAAGGACCTCGCGGAGGAGCTCCCCGAGGAGGTCAAGGGCCAGATCGAGATCGTGCCCGTGCGCTGGATCGACGAGGTCCTGGACCGCGCCCTGGAGACGAGCCCGCGGCCGCGCGACGAGGAGGCGCCCGCCAGCCCGCCGCCGGCGCCGGCGGCACCCGGCGAGGGGGCGGTGGTCAAGCACTGAGCGGCACGGCAATCGGCAAACGCACAGGGAGCAAGACGTGAACAAGACGGACCTCATCGAGGCGATCGCCAAGAGCGCCGACATCTCCAAGGCGGCCGCCGGCCGCGCCCTCGAGGGCGCGCTCGCGGCCATCCGGACTTCGCTCCGGAAGGGCCAGGCGGTGAGCCTGGTCGGGTTCGGCACCTTCCACGTGGGGCGCCGCGCGCCGCGCTCGGGACGCAACCCGCGCACCGGCGCGCCGATCCGCATCAAGGCTGCGAAGGTGCCCAAGTTCCGCGCTGGCAAAGCCCTGCGCGATGCGCTAAACTAGCGAGCTTCCCGGGTGCTTAGCTCAGCTGGTAGAGCGTCGCCCTTACAAGGCGAAAGTCGGGGGTTCGAGACCCTCAGCACCCACCAGCAGTCGACGGGCGCGGCCGGACGCGGCGGCCGACGGCGGCGGGAATGAGGTTCCAGGCAAGGAGTGGTAGTTCAGTTGGTTAGAATACCGGCCTGTCACGCCGGGGGTCGCGGGTTCGAGTCCCGTCCACTCCGCCAGTCCACCAGGGCGAACCCGTGCGGGTTCGCCCGTTTCGCTTGAACGCCCGCCAGACGGGCGGACAGGGGCACCGAACGCCATGCTCGACAAGATCCGCACCTTCACGCAATACCGCGTCGTCCGCTTCATCTTCGCGATCTTCCTCATCATCCCGTTCGGGCTCTTCGGGATCGACTACTACTTCCGCTCGCCCATCGGCGGCGACACGGTGGCGACGGTCGGCCAGCAGCGCATCAGCCAGTCGGATTTCGACCAGGCGCTGCGCCAGCAGCAGGACCAGCTGCAGGCGCAGTTCGGCCGCAACTTCGACCCGGCGATCATGGAGAACCCGGAGCTTCGCCGCTCCGTGCTGGACCGCGTGATCGCCGAGCGCCTGGTGGGCATCGGCGCCTCGCGGGCGGGCGTGCGCGTCGACGACAAGATGCTCGCCGACCGCATCGCCACGGAGCCCGCCTTCCAGGACGGCGGGCGCTTCTCGAAGGAGCGCTACGACGCCATCGCCCGCTCGCAGGGCCTCACGCCCGTGGGCTTCGACGAGCGCATCCGCGAGGACATGCGCCTGGCGATCTACCGCGACGCCATCGTGCGGTCGGTCATCGTGCCGCGCACGACGCTGGACGGCTTCATCCGCCTCTCGGAGCAGAGCCGCGAGGTGAGCATGATCACCGTGTCGCCGGAGGCCTTCCTGGACAAGGTGAAGCCCACCGCCGACCAGCTCAAGGCCTGGTACGAGGCGCACGCGCGCGAGTTCGCCGTGCCCGAGCAGGTGAAGGTGGAGTACCTCGAGCTCTCCCAGGAGGCGCTGGCCGCGCAGGCGCCGGTCGATCCGGAGGAGGTGCGCCAGTTCTACGAATCCAACAAGTCGCGCTTCGTGCAGCGCGAGGAGCGCCGGGCGAGCCACATCCTGGTGGCCGTGAAGGCGGGCGCGAGCGAGGCCGAGAAGAAGGCCGCGAAGGAAAAGGCCGAGGCCCTGGCCGCGGAGGTGCGCCGCAAGCCCGCGAGCTTCGCCGCCGTGGCGAAGAAGGAGTCGCAGGACCCCGGCTCGGCCGCGCAGGGCGGCGACCTCGGCTTCTTCGCCCGCGGGGCCATGGTCAAGCCCTTCGAGGAGGCCGCCTTCGCCGCGAAGAAGGGCGAGATCGTCGGGCCCGTGCTCTCCGACTTCGGCTGGCACGTGATCGAGGTGACGGACGTGAAGCCCGAGAAGGGCAAGAGCCTCGCCGAGGCCACGCCGGAGATCGAGGCGGAGCTCAAGAAGTCCGCGGCCGCGCGCCGCTTCAACGAGGTGGCCGAGGGCCTCACCAACATGGTCTACGAGCAGTCGACGAGCCTGAAGCCCGCCTCGGACCAGTTCAAGCTCCCCGTCAAGCAGTCGGGCTGGTTCTCTCGCGCGGCCGGCGCGCCCGGCCCGCTCGCCAACCCCAAGATGCTCGCGGAGATCTTCTCCGACAACGCCATCAAGGCCAAGCGCAACACGGCCGCGATCGAGGTCTCGCCGGGCGTGATCGTGTCCGCGCGCGTGACGGATCACAAGCCGGCCGAGCAGCGCCCGCTGGACGCCGTGCGCGCCACCGTGGAGGCGCGCTACAAGCGCGAGGAGGCGATGAGGCTCGCCGTGGCCGACGGCGAGGCCAAGCTCAAGGCGGCGCGCTCCGGCGACGAGGCGGGCCTGAAGTGGCCGGAGACGCTCGCGGTGAGCCGCCAGAAGCCGGGCGGGCTCGCGCCGCCCGTGCTCGACCAGGTCTTCCACGCCGACGCGAAGAAGCTGCCGGCCGTGGTGGGCGTGGCCACGCCCGCGGGCTACTCGCTCGTGAAGGTGACCAAGGTGATCGACATCGACCAGGTCGACGACGCGAAGCGCAAGGCGCTCGAGGAGCGGCTGCGCCAGACGCTCGCGGGCGCCGAGCTCGAGGCCACCCTCGCCGACGTGCGCGCGCGCGTCGGCGTGCAGCTGCGCAAGGACGTCTTCGACCGCAAGGCGCCCTGAGGGGGCGCCGCCCGCCTAGGCCGACTCGTCGGCCAGGCCCGCCGTGGTGGTGCTGAAGCCGGCGTCCACGTAGGTCACCTCGCCCGTGATGCCGCTCGCGAGGTCCGACAGCAGGAAGGCCGCCACGTTGCCCACCTCCTCGGTGGTGACGTTGCGGCGCAGCGGCGCGTTGCGCTCCACGAAGCGGAAGATGCGGCCGAAGTCGCCGATCCCGGCGGCCGCCAGCGTCTTGATGGGGCCCGCCGAGATCGCGTTCACGCGGATGCCTTCCGGCCCCAGGCCCGCGGCCAGGTAGCGCACGCAGGCCTCCAGGCTCGCCTTGGCCAGGCCCATCACGTTGTAGCGCGGGATGGAGCGCACGGCCCCCAGGTAGGAGAGGGTCACGATGGCCCCGCGCCGGCCGCGCATGGCCGGCAGGGCGCCCTTGGCGAGCGCGGCCAGGCTGTAGCTGGAGATGTCGTGGGCGACCCGGAAGGCCTCGCGCGTCACGCTCTCGTGGAACTCCCCCTTCAGGGCCTCGCGCGGCGCGAAGGCGATGGCGTGCAGCAGGCCGTCGAAGCCGTCGGGCCAGCAGGCGGCCAGCGAGGCGAACAGCGCGTCGATCTGGGCGTCGTCGGTGACGTCGCAGGGCAGCAGGGCCGCGCTCCCGAACTCCGCGGCGAGCTCGGCCACGCGCTCGCGGATCCCCTCGCCCTGGTAGGTGAAGGCAAGCTCGGCGCCCTCGCGGGCCAGCACCTTCGCGACCCCGTAGGCGATCGAGCGGTTCGAGAGCATCCCGGTGACCAGGATGCGCTTGCCTTGCATGAACCCCATTGCGGCCGTCCTTTCCCAGTAGAATTGCGGCAATTTTCGGCCGCCAACGCGGTCGAATTCTATCGCATCCCGGCCGCGGCCCGATCCCGCCGGCCCCCGGAGAGACCCGAGACCCCATGAGGCTTTCGACGCTGCTCGTCCCGCTGTCCCTGGCCCTGGCGGCCCCGGCCGCCCGGGCGGCCGACACGGAAAAGGTCTTCCGCTACGCCTTCGAGGTGGCCGAGACGGGGTTCGACCCGGCGCAGATCTCGGACCTGTACTCGTCCAACGTGGTGGCGAACATCTTCGACCCGCCGCTCGCCTACGACTACCTCGCCCGGCCCATCCGCCTCGTCCCCAACACCCTCGCCGCGCTGCCGGAGGTGACCGAGGGCGGCACGCTCTACACGCTCCGGGTGAAGCCCGGCATCTACTTCGCGGACGACCCGGTCTTCGGCGGCCGGCGCCGGGAGCTGGTGGCCGAGGACTACGTGTACTCCATCAAGCGCGTCTTCGACCCGGCGACGCGCTCGCCCAACCTGTACCTGCTGGAAGGGCAGATCGTGGGCATGGACGAGATCCTGGCGCGCGCGCGCAAGGACAACCGCCTGGACTACTCGGCCGTGGCCGAGGGCCTGCGCGCGCTGGACCGCTACACCTTCCAGATCCGCCTGAAGCAGCCCAACTACAACTTCCTGTACTACCTCGCCTACTGCAACCTCACCTGCGCCGTGGCGCGGGAGGTGGTGGAGGAGTACGGCGTGCAGCGCATCGCCGAGCACCCGGTGGGCACGGGGCCCTTCCGCCTCACCTTCTGGAAGCGCTCCTCGAAGATGGTGTTCGACCGCAACCCGGGCTTCCGCGAGGAGGTCTTCGACGGATCGCCCGCACCAGACGACGCGGCCGGCCAGGCGATGCTCGCGCAGCTCAAGGGCCGGCGCCTGCCCATGGTGGACAAGGTCGAGGTCTACGTGATCGAGGAGCCGCAGCCGCGCTGGCTCGCCTTCCTCAACAACGAGCTCGACTTCATCGAGCGCCTGCCCAACGAGTTCGCCAACGTGGCCACGCCCAACAACCGGCTGGCGGCCAACCTCGCCAAGCGCGGCATCCGCATGGACCGCACGCCGGGCATGGAGCTCACCTACTCGTACTTCGCGATGAAGGACCCGGTGGTGGGCGGCTACACGCCGGAGAAGGTCGCCCTGCGCCGGGCCATCGTGCTGGGGCAGGACGTCGGCGCGGAGATCCGCATCGCGCGCAAGAACCAGGCGATCCCCGCCCAGAGCCCCATTGGCCCGGGCGCCCTCGGCTACGACCCGGACTTCCGCTCCACGGCCACGGAGTACGACCCGGCCAAGAGCAAGGCGCTGCTGGACATGTTCGGGTACGTCGACTGCGACGGCGACGGCTGGCGCGACCTGCCGCGCAAGTCCGCCGCGGACGAGTGCCGGCCCTTCTCGATCGAGTACGCTTCCGCGCCCGGCGCGCAGCAGAAGCCGCTCGACGAGAACTGGAAGAAGAACATGGACGCCATCGGCATCAACCTCACCTTCAAGAAGGCCAAGTGGCCGGACCTGCTCAAGGAGTCCAAGGCGGGCCGCCTGCAGATGTGGGGCGTGGGCTGGAGCGCGGCCATGCCCGACGCGGACGCCTTCTTCGTGCTGCTCTACGGCCCCAACGCGGGCCAGGCCAACCACTCGCGCTTCGACCTGCCGGAATTCAACCGCCTGTACGAGCAGGCGAGGCGCCTGCCGGACGGCCCCGAGCGCAACGCGCTCTACCGCGAGATGAACCGGCTCTTCCTCGTCTACGCGCCCTGGCGCCTCGGCGTGCACCGCATCTACACGGACCTGTCGCAGCCCTGGACCCGGGGCTTCCGCCGCCACCCGGTGATGCGCGGCTTCTGGAAGTTCATCGACATCGACACCGCCCGCCAGCCGGCGGCCGCGCGCTGACGGCCTTGCGCGCGCCCGCCCTCGGCGCCCGTCTCGCCGCCGCCGCGCTCCTCGCGGCGGCCGCGGGGGGCGCGG
>JAKOWJ010000050.1 GCA_029781595.1 Pseudomonadota bacterium
TGGGCCTCTACGGCATGAGCGAGGTGCAGGCCCTCTTCTCCGCCTGGCGCGTCGACGACGAGGTCGAGGCGCGCGCCCTGGGCGGCGGCCACCCGGTCTCGCCGCTCGCCGGCGCGCGTGCCCGCGATCCGGAGACCGGCGAGGTGCTGCCGCCAGGCACCGCAGGCGAGCTCGAGCTGATCGGCCCGTCGATGATGGTGGGCTATTTCGGCAACCCGGAGGCCACCGAGGCGGCCTTCACCGAGGACCGCTACCTGAGGACCGGCGATCTGGGTATCGCCAACGCCGACGGCAGCTTCGTCTTCCTGAGCCGCATGGGCGACGCGCTGCGCCTGGGCGGCTTCCTGGTCAATCCGCTGGAGATCGAGGCGCACCTGCTGGGCCATCCCATGGTCGGCGAAGCGCAGGTGGTGGCGGCGGCCGGGCGCGAGGGCGTGCGCGCCGTGGCCTTCGTCGTGCCCGCCGACGAGTCCGGCTTCGACGAGCAGGCGGTGATCGCGCATGCGCGCGCCGGCCTGGCGAACTACAAGACGCCGGCACGCGTCTTCGTCATCGACGCCTTCCCCACCACGCCCAGCCCCAACGGGCCGAAGATCCAGCGCAACAAGCTGCGGCAGATGGCCGAGGAGCGGCTGCGCGGCGATTGACGGCATGTCCACCCCTCCCCGTTGTCGCCTTGCGACGGGGCGGAGAAGGCGCGCGTTCGCTCACCCCTTCGTCTCGTGAGACCGAGCGGACATGAGAAGGGCGCCGCTGCGGAGAGCGGCGCCCCGTCGACGATCGGCCGTGCGTGGGTCAGGCCGGGGTCATCGCAGACGCGCGGAGAGCGGCGGTGCGCCGGGCACGGCGAGGTTGGCGACCTGCGCGCCGAAATAGGCCTGCGGCTCCGAGGGGCGCACGCCCAGCCAGCGCTCGCGCTCCTGGACGCAGGGCAGAGCCCGGCTGAACGCATCCGCCCAGGTCGCGGCGCCGGCGTCGAGCGCGCCCATCAGGCAGCGGTCGAAGTTCACGTAGCGCTCGTAGACCTTGGCGCCATACGACACGCGTCCCCGCGCCGAGGCGGCGATCAGGATGCGGTTGGGCTGGCGCATGCGCGA
>JAKOWJ010000075.1 GCA_029781595.1 Pseudomonadota bacterium
GAGGTGGAACTGCCCGTGGCGACGCGCTGCCGCATCGAAGTGGTCCTCAAGCCGCAGCCCGTGCCCGCCCCGCTTCCCTCGGAGTGGGCCGCGCTGCCCTGCCTGGATGCGCTTCTCGCGCCGGCGGGCCAGCCGCCCGGCAAGCCGGAGAGCCGGCGCCAGATCTGGCTGCGCGCGAGCCTTTCCACGTCGGACCCGAAGGCCTCGCCCGTGCTGCGGCAACTGCGCGCGGCCACGGCTGCCGAGGACTACCGCGAGCACCTGCCGCTCGTCTACGCGATGAAGGACGCGCGCCCCGACGGCGCGGAGGGGTTCCTCTCGCGCCTGCTCAAGCTCGTGCGCAGCCAGTGGAGCGGCGTCGAGGAGCGCCTGGACGACATGCCGCGCGTGGCCCGGCCGGACTTCGCCGAGGCCACGAGCCTGCCGTGGCTCGCGCAGTGGCTCGCGCTCGAGCTCCCGGTGATCGCCGACGATGAGGAACGGCGGGCCATCCTCGCGCGCGCCATCCGCCTCTTCGCGCGACGCGGCACGCCCGGTTCCATCGCGGACTTCGTGGAGATGCACACGGGCATCCGCCCGGCGATCCTCGAGGGCTTCGCGGACCGGCACCTGTGGGTGCTGGGCGAATCCTCGCGGCTGGACTTCGACACCGGTCTCGCGCCCCTCGATCCGCTGGGCATGGTGGTGGCCGATGCCGGCGCCGGCGCCGCGGACGGCTGCTGCCCGGATGGCCCCACGGGCCGCGCGATCGTGGGCGAATCCGGCCCGCTCGCGGGCACGCAGCTCGGACTGCCGCTCTTCTCCGAGGACGCCTGGAAGTTCTGCGTGCTCGTCGACGCCTACCGGGTGCGCGATGCCGCGACGCTGCGGGAGATCCGGCGCATCGTCGAGCGCGAGAAGCCGGCGCACGCGGACTACCGCATCGAGCTCGTGCAGCCGGACATGCGCGTGGGCATGCAGTCCCGCGTCGGCATGGACGCCATCGTCGGGGGCGAGCCGCCCGCATGGCGCCTGGAAGGCACGCTCGGCCTCGACACGCGACTTGCCCGGCGCGACGGCGCCTCCCGCATCGGGGAGGCGACCCTGGGCGATCCACTGCAGCTCACCTAGAGAGGGACCCGCCATGCATCCGTGCGACAACACCGAAGCGCTCCTGCGCACGCTCACCGCCCCGCGCCGCAACCGGTACTTCTACGGCAAGCGCATGGACGTTCCGCATTTCCGGATGGAGCAGGACTACGGAAAGCTCAAGCAGTGGCTGCTCAACCGCCTCACGGTGGGCAAGGGCGTGGTGTGCGGGCTGCGCGTGGGCGTCGACGGCGACCGCCTGTGCGTCGACCCGGGCGTGGCGCTCGACGGCCTGGGGCGCGAGATCGTGGTGCCGGTGCGCACCTGCATCGACCCGGCCACGCAGGGCGATTGCTGCCCGCCGCCGTGCTGCGGCGAGCACGGCGCCACGCCGGACCGCCCGGCGGCCATCCCGCGACCCGTCGAAGGCGTGGCCGCGGCCGCGGGCGTCGCCGTGGAGCGCGGCGACTACGCCGTGCCTGCCGTCGAGGCCGTGCGGCCCGCACCGGCCCGCGGCGTCTTCACGCTGTGGGCGTGCTACCGCGAGTGCCGCACGGACTACCAGCCCGTGCTCGTCTCCGACTGCGACACGCGCGAGCAGTGCGAGGCCGGGACGATCGTCGAGACCTTCTGCCTGAAGGTGACGCCCGGCCTGCCGCCGCTGCAGGGCGACCCCGCCTGGTGCGACCGCCTGTGGAAGAAGGCGGGCGTGAAGCCCCCGAAGGGCGCGACCGACAAGACCGCGGCGAACCTCGCTGCCATCCGCGAGTTGTCCGCGCTGGCCGAGCCGGCCGCCGCGGGCGCCCGCGCGCCCACGGCCGCGGACCAGAAGGCCGCCCTGGAGAGCCGGCGCCGGCTGCTGTGCATGCTGCTGGACGGCGGGTGCGATCCGGACGAGGGCGACCCGTGCGTGCCGCTCGCGGCCTTCGCGCTGCGCGACGGGCGGATCGCCGCCGTCGAGACGTGCCTCGTGCGGCCGCGCGTGTACAGCAACGCCGCGCTCTTCGAGATGATCCTGTGCCTGGCCGCGCGCCTGGACGAGTGCTGCGACGGCGGCGAGGTGCCGCAGCCGGTGGTCACGCTTCGCGTGGCGAGCGTGGACTTCCTCGGCGGGCCGAACAAGGCCGTCATCGCCTCCGTGGCCTCGCCGCTCGCGCCGACCCTCGTGCCCATCGGCGGCCAGGGGCGCTGGATCCGCATCAAGTTCACGGGTCCCTTCGCCCAGGGCGCCAAGCTGCCCACGACGCCGGGCCCGGGCGACGCGAACTGGAAGCAGCGCAACGTGGTGGTCATTCCTTCCGGCGGCGGGGCGAACTTCGTCCCCGGCAAGCTGATCGTGGAAGCCCCGGACACGCTGCTGTGGGAGCTGACCCCCGAGGGGCCCTTCTACGACAACGGCTACAAGGGCTGGCAGAAGGGCGAGCGAAAGCTCGTCGTCTTCGGATCCGCCGACGCCGGCGCGGGCCGCAGCGCCGTGGAGAGCCTCGCCGGCAACGCGCTCGACGGCGAGCCGGCCGCGCCCGCCAACGGCGCGATCTCGGGGGACGGCGCCGCGGGCGGCGACTTCTCCCTCACCTTCCGCATCGGCTGACCCGCCGCCACGCCACAGGAGAAAAGCCATGACCGACCTTTCCGACGCGAAGTGCGCGGCCTGCGACGAGCAGCTCGAGCGCGTGCGCTACTTCCCCCGCCAGCTCCTCACCGCGGAC
Organism: Pseudomonadota bacterium; assembly: GCA_029781595.1. GTDB lineage: Bacteria > Pseudomonadota > Gammaproteobacteria > Burkholderiales > Usitatibacteraceae > FEB-7. The sequence continues at coordinate 2,778 of JAKOWJ010000075.1, forward strand.
GACATGCGCGCCGAGCAGGAGTACTTCCGCGAGAAGGCGCGCCGCCACAACCGCTACCTGCACGGGTGGGGCGTGGTGTGCGGCTGCGCCGTGGAGGTGGTGGCGGAGGCCAAGAGCCCCACGGTGCGCGTGTGCCCCGGGTTCGCGGTAAGTCCCCAGGGCGACGACATCCTCCTGAACGACTGCGTGGACGTGGACCTGCTCGTGGGCGTGAAGAGCCCGCCCTGCGCGGTGCAGTGGCCCTGCCCGCCCACGGGCGAGATGCCCGGCGGCCGCGACAAGCCCGCCCGCGTGTACATCGCCGTGCGCCACGCCGACTGCCTCTCGCGCCCGGCGCGCGTGCACCCGGCCGGCTGCGGGTGCGACGAGTCGCTGTGCGAGTACTCGCGCGTGCGCGACTCCTTCGAGATCAAGGTGCTGTGGGAGCTGCCCGAGTCGCACGTGCACGCCGCCCAGGAGGACGCGAAGTGGTGCAACGCGCTGGGGCAGGTGCCGGCCGAGCTCGCGCGCGTGCACGCCTTTCCGGTGCCGCCGTGCCCGGACTGCATCGTCGAGCCGTGGGTGGTGCTGGCGACGGTGCTCTTCAAGGCCGACGGCTACGTCGCCGGCAAGGGCAATGCCTCGGTGCAGGTGGGGTACAACGACCGGCGGGTGCTGCTCGCCACGCAGCGGCTGCAGACGGCGCTCTACTGCCTGAAGAAATAGTGCGGCGGCGCGCGCTCAGAGGTCCCGGCCGAGGAACAGAACGCCCTCGACCGGGTTGTACACGTGCGGCGCGATGGGATGGAAGCCCATCGACTCGTAGAGGCCCAGCGCCGCCGTGAGCGTGGGCAGCGTGTCCAGGCAGATTCTCTTGTAGCCGATCTCGCGCGCCTCGTCGCAGATCGCCTGCGCCAGGCGCCGCCCGAGGTGCGTGCCGCGGGCGGCCGGGCGCACGTAGAGGCGCTTCATCTCCGACGACTCGCCATCGTCCAGCGGCCGCAGCGCGACGCAGCCCACCGCCTCGTCGCCTCGCCAGGCCAGGAGCAGCCTGCCGGCGGGCGGGGCGTACTTGCCCGGCAGGCCCGCGAGCTCGGCCTCGAACCCCTGGAAGCACAGGTCGACGCCGAGGCCATCGGCGTACTCGCGGAAGAGCTCGCGGACGACTTCGAGGTCGCGGGGGAAGGCGGCGGGGCGCAGCTCGATCGGTGTCATGGCAGCCATCATGCCGCAATCGCCCGGAAACCGAGGGCCCCGAGCGCCCCTGTGCCCGCTCGGGCAGGCGCCCCGGGCTCGCCGCCTTCCCGTCGTATCGCGCGCCTTGACGCCGGCAATAACGTTTGTCATTACCGCGGCACAACAACGCACTTTCATCTCCGGCCGAAGACCGCGCCGCTCCACGGATCGCGGGCGGAGGCCGCCTCGCGAGGCGCCGCGACCTCGGCGCCGCCCCGGGCCCGGGCGGGGCAGCCGTTCGCTCGCACTCTCTTCCCGAATGCGCTCCGAAGCGAATCTCGCACCTGGCCGCGGCGGTGCTCCGCCGCCATGGCGGTGGCGTGCTTCGTGTACGGACACGCACCACCGCACGCCGGGAGCCCGAATCCGACAACCATACGAGGGAGCCGCCACCATGATCGTCCGCATCCTTGTCACAGCCCCGCCAATCCTCGCCGCCGCTCTCGGCGTCGGCGGATGCGCGGGCACCCACACCACGATCCAGCCCGACAACCCGTTCCCCCTGGCCGCACAGGCAGACATCACGAAGCCACCCCTGGGCGAGAGCGAGACCGCCACCGCTCCGAGCGCGCTCGAGCGCCTGCTCTGGCACCGGGCACAGGCCATCCAGTGCTCGGACAAGGCCCTTCGCGCGGACGGGAACATGGCCACCTGCAAGGGCGCACTGCACGCGTTCTCGGAGGCCGCCATCACGGCCTCCAACGAATCCTGCGACAAATGGTTCGACTGGCTGGTGAAGGTGGACGTCGAGTCGACCTACGTGAAGAACGCGGTGAACATCGGCGGCAATGCGGCCCAGGCTCTCATGGGCCTCACCGGAGACAGCCCGACCCAGATCGCGAAGGTGGCCCTGGCGCTGGGCGTCGTGAACTCGGGCTTCGACAACTACCGCGCCGTGTTCCTCATGACGAACACGCTGCACAAGGTGCGGGCGACGATAGGCAGGGCGCGCACGGCGGCCGCCGGAGTGATCCGCTCCAATCTCGGCGCCTACCAGTCGTGGGACGAGCTGAACGCCGACATCGCCGCCTATCACAAGAGCTGTTCGCGCGAGACGATCCTCGAGATCCTCGACGCGGGGGTCGGCGCCACGGCGTACGTGCTCGCGGGACAGGACACGACCGAGATCGCGTTCCGCCAGGCCAACCAGGAGCTCTACCTCGCGATATACGGATCACCCGGGCAGTTCTCCGAAGGTGACCTCAAGACGCTGTCGGATGCCACGGACAAGATCGTGGGTGACGGCAAGGACCTGGCGGGGCTCGCCAAGTCGGCTCAGGCGAGATACGCGGCGCTTGCCGAGAAGGGCAAGAGCGATTTCAAGCGGTGGCTGGAGACGATCACGTCCACTCTCAAGGCCCGCAAGGCGGCCACGCAGGCCGCGGCGGACAGGGCAGAGGAGCAGAAGCAGGCCGCGATCCTCGAGGCGAACCGGAGCCTGCACACCGTCATTCGCGGAACACCGGGGCAGTTCACGGCGGACGAACTCAAGCTGCTGGCGAATGAAGCGATCAGGATCACCGGCGACGGCACGACAAGCGAGGGACTGCCAAGCGAGGCAAAGCAGAAGTACCGGGCGATCTCTCCGGAAGCGAAGCAGAGGTTCAAGGAGTGGCTGGACGCGATCAAGGCTGCCACCACGACGAAACCGCCGCCCGGCGGACAGGCGGCGACGCCGGACAAGGCATCGATTCGGGCCGAAACGAAGGCTCTCCGCGCCTCGACGCCGACGGAAACCCGCCCGATCCAGTTCGAGCCGATGATCCTCCGGTGACGTGGACCAAGCGGCGGGCCGGAAATCCGGCCTGCCGCAGTCACGCAGGACCCTCAGGACCGCGGCATCGCCTCGATCACGTCCACGAAGGCCTGCACCGGCTGCGCCCCCTCGATCACGCGACCGCCCACCACGAAGAGCGGCACGCCGTCCAGCCGGTTGCGCGCGCCTTCGCGAAGGTCTGCGTCCACCCGCCGCTCCGGCGCGCCCAGGGCGATGTCGCGCTCGAGCGTCTTCATGTCGGCGCCCACCTCGGCGGCGACCTTGCGCAGGTACGCCTCGCCCCCGGCCAGCGCGCGCTGGTCGCGGAAGATGCGGTCGTAGAAGGCCCAGGCCTTCGCGCCGTCCTGCATGGCGATCGCCTCGAAGTGGATGGCCGCGGGCCTCGCCATCGGGTGCAGCGCGGGCAGCGGCAGGTGCTTCACCACCACCTTCACGCGGTCCGGATAGCGCGCGAGCACCTCGTCGAGCACCTTGGCGCCGTGCGCGCAGTATGGGCACTGCAGGTCGGTGAACTCGTAGATGGTGATGGGCGCGTCGGGCTTGCCGCGCGCGATACGCTCGGGGTCGGGCACGGGGGCCAGGCGCGGGAGCGAAGCCACGTCCCGGCGCGCGCCGGGGCCCGCCTCCTTCGCGGTGCTGGCACCGGCGTCCACGAGGATCTTCACGATGGCGTCGCGGTTGCGCGAGGACGCCCACATGAGCGCCGTCCAGCCGAGGTTGTCCCGCCTGTCGAGGCCCGCGCCGGCCGCCACGAGCACCCGCACCGCCTCCTCGTTGCCGGTCTGCGCGGCGGCGATGAGCGGGGTGATGTCGTTGCGGTTGGCGGCATCCAGGTCCGCCTTGCGCGCGACGAGCAGCTTCACGAGATCGGTCTTGCGAAGCTGCGTGGCGGTGAGCAGCGGCGTGCGGCCCCAGTCGTCGGCGGCGTTGACGGGGGCGCCCTGGTCGAGGGCGCGCTCCGCGGCCTGCGTGTCGCCGGCGCGGATGGCGGCGAGGAGGTCATCCACCGGCGCCGCGGTTGCTGGCAGCGCGGGCAGCAGGAGCAGCAGCAGGACGCGCGCGAGGCGCCCGATCCGGCCGGCGATGTCGACCGGGCGAAGGAGGGAAGTCTTCACGGTGGTGCCTTCCAATCGGGAGGAGATGCCACCAGCGTGACCCGCCGGCCCGCCCGCGGCTTGATCGGGGGCAACGCCGGCCCCGGGAGGCGGCGGGGAATGGGGCTTCGGTCCAACGGCCGGCCCGGCGTGTCACCGGGCCGGCAACGTCAGGACGCTTCCACGAAGGACTTGAGCCTGCCCAGCGCGTCCTCCCACTGCTTGCCGATGATCTCGAGCGTGCGACGGGCTTCCTCGATGCGACCGGGCTCGAGCTGCCAGAGCCGCTCCCGGCCCTGCTTCACGTCACGCACCACGCCCGCGTCCGCCAGCACCTGCAGGTGCTTGGTCACGCCCTGGCGGCTGATGTCCGTGTTCGCGGTGAGCTGGGCGATCGACAGCGCACCGCCCGCGCACAGCACGGCCACCAGCCCCAGGCGCGTGGGGTCGCCGAGCGCCGCGAACACGCCGGCCAGCGCCTCGCCCGACTTCGCGATGGCGGGAAGGCCGGCGCGCCCTCCCGCCCCCGCGCGTGAGGCGCGCTTACGCGGTGACATGGCGGACGAATTTTTCCAGCTGGACTTGCCAGCCGTGGTCGTTCAGCCGGAAGGCCTCGAGGCGCCGGTGCGGGGGCACCTTGTCGAATCCGGACTCCACCACGGTGAGGAG
>JAKOWJ010000058.1 GCA_029781595.1 Pseudomonadota bacterium
GCCGCGCCACGTCGTTGGCCAGGGCGAAGCGCAGGAACTCGCGGGTGCCCGCGCCCTCCAGGTCCACCACCCGCATGTGCGAGACGTCGAAGATCCCCGCGTCGCGGCGCACGGCGTGGTGCTCCTCGACCTGCGAGCCGTAGTGCACGGGCATGTCCCAGCCCCCGAAGTCCACCATGCGGGCGCCGGCGGCCCGGTGGATCGCGTGCAGCGGCGTGGTCCTGAGCATTGCAGTCCTCCCCGAAAGCAAAAGGGGCCAGGCAAGTCTCGTCACTTGCCTGGCCCCTCTGTCCCTTGTACCTGAGAGATTACGGCGCCGGCGGCGCCGCGAGCCCCTTCGGTGGGCGTTTCCCCCGGGGCGCTCTTCCGGCCCCCCGGCCGCCGCTCTCCAGAGTCCGGGCGTGCCGCCTCCCGGCTCCGGTCGGTCCGCTTTGCCTGAGAGTTTGCGGGCGCTACCCCTTCGGCGGCCCCTGCGCGTCGCGCAGCGGCGCTCTCCCGACCGGATGGCGCCGGAGCCTACGCGGGCCCCCGCGCGCTGTCAAACCGCCGGGCGCGGGCGGCGCGCGCTTGATCGCGCGCAAATGCCGGGTTGATCGAGCGCAAAGGCACCAGGGCGCCGCGGCCTAGGATGGCCGCTGGCCCGCCCCCGGCACGCCCGGAAAGAAAGCAGGCGCTCGAGGGACGCGCACGGCGCGCGCCCCGGCGACCCGGCGGCCACTCGGAGAAAACGACCATGGCTGACTCAGGCACGCCCGCCTCGATGCAATTGAGGGGGCAAGCCCTCCTGCAGGATCCCGTCCACAACAAGGGCACCGCCTTCACGGACCGCGAGCGCGACGCGCTCGGGCTGCGGGGCCTGCTGCCGGCGCGCGTGCACACGCAGCCGGAGCAGGTGCAGCGCGTGCTGGCCAACATGCGCCGGCTGCCCACGGACCTCGACAAGTACATCTTCCTCACGGCCCTGCACGACCGCAACGAGACGCTGTTCTTCCGCGTGGTCATGGAGAACGCCGAGGAGATCATGCCCCTCATCTACACGCCGACGGTGGGCCTGGGCTGCCAGCTCTACGGCCGCATCTACCGCCGGCCGCGGGGCCTGTTCGTCACCGCGGCGGACGCCGGGCGCGTGAAGCAGGTGCTGCAGAACTGGAAGCAGAAGGCCGGGATCATCGTCGTCACGGACGGCGAGCGCATCCTCGGGCTCGGCGACCTGGGCGCCCAGGGCATGGGCATCCCGGTCGGCAAGCTCTCGCTCTACACGGCCTGCGCGGGCATGCACCCGGCGCTGTGCCTGCCCGTCACGCTGGACGTGGGCACGGAGAACGAGGAGCTGCTGCAGGACCCGCTGTACATCGGCCAGGTGCGCCGGCGCCTGCGCGGGGCGGACTACGACGCCCTCGTGGAGGAGTTCGTCACCGCCGCCAACGAAGTCTTCCCGGGCGTGCTCGTCCAGTTCGAGGACTTCGCCAACGCCAACGCCTTCCGCCTCCTGCACAAGTACCAGGACCGCATCTGCACCTTCAACGACGACATCCAGGGCACCGCCTCGGTCGCGCTCTCGGGCCTGAAGTCCGCCATCCGCATCACCGGCAAGAGCCTCGCCGACACGCGCGTGCTGTTCCTCGGCGCGGGCGAGGCGGCGGTGGGCATCGCCGACCTCGTCACGGCCTCCCTCGTCGCGCAAGGCCTGCCGGAAGCCGAGGCGCGCAAGCGCTGCTGGCTGGTGGACTCCAAGGGCCTGGTGGTGGCCTCCCGCACGGACCTCACCGACCACAAGCGCAAGTACGCCCACGAGCACGCCGCCGTGAAGGAGTTCCCGGATGCCGTGAACGCCCTCAAGCCCCAGGCCATCGTCGGCGTGGCGGCCGTGGGCCGCACCTTCACCCGGCAGGTGATCGAGGCCATGGGCTCGTTCAACGAGCGTCCCATCGTCTTCGCGCTGTCCAACCCCACCTCCAAGTCGGAGTGCACGGCCGAGGAGGCCTACGCGTGGAGCGGCGGCCGCGCCATCTTCGCCTGCGGCAGCCCCTTCGCCCCGGTGAACGTGAACGGCAAGACCTTCGTGCCGCGGCAGGGCAACAACTCGTACATCTTCCCGGGCGTGGGCCTCGGCGTGGTCTCGTGCAAGGCGCGCCGCGTCACCGACGAGATGTTCCTCGCGGCCGCCGACACCCTGGCCGGGATGGTCTCGCAGGCCGACCTGGACCAGGGCAGCATCTACCCGTCGCTCTCGCGCATGCGCGAGGTCTCGGCGGCGATCGCCGCCAGCGTGGCCGACGTCGCCTTCCGGCGGGGCCTGGCCGGCGTGCCGCAGCCGGCCGACACGGCGGCGTTCATCCGCTCCTGCATGTACGAGCCGTCCTACCCGACGTACGCGTAGGAAGCCGCGCCCCGGGGGCGGACCCCGCCCCCGGTCCTTCCCGTCCGCGGTTGCGACGCGCGGACGCCGTCACATAGAATCCCCGCTCCCGCTCCGCACGCGAGCGACGGGGATCCCACCGCATGACGATCTCGACGGGCCGGCCGGCCGGGGCCGGTGAAGGCGGCGTTCGCCGCGCCCGCCCCTCCCGGGGCGCCCCGCGGCGCGAGCCCTCGTGACGCCGCCCCTCGCGAGCCTGGGGGCGCTCACGCTCGACCCGTTCACGGCGTCGGGCATCCGGGAGCTCTACGTGATCCGCAACCACCCGACGGTGCGGCCGTTCATGGCCCGCTCCGGGGTCATCGCCTACCGCCAGCACGCGGCCTGGGCGCGCGAGAAGCTCGTCGGCGCGACCGACATCGCGCTCTGGCTGGTGCGGCCCGCGCCCGGCGCACGGGCGATCGGCTTCACGCAGCTGCGCTTCAACGCGGCGCGCGACACGGGCGAGATAGGCGTCATCTTCCGCGAGCCCGAGACGCACCGCCTGCCCGCCGCGCTCTCCACGGCGATCACCCTGCACCTGCTCTTCACCCACTTCGGCTGCGGGCGCGTCGACAGCTACGTCATCCCCGGGCACGAGGCGGCCATCGCCTACAACCAGGCCTGGGGCACGCGCATCGTGGAGACCGACAAGCCGGGCATGGTGAAGCTCTCCATGAGCCGCGAGGAGTGCTTCGCGAACGCGAACTACCGCAAGGTGATGGCGCGCGTGAGCCGTCGCCTCGTGGTCGCCGGCGCCGGCGTGGCGGCGTGAGCGCGGGAGGGCCAGGGCCATGAACACTTCCGACTGGGCGGGCATCGTCGGCGCCATGCGCGCCGGGGGCTACTGGGACCGCGTGATGTCCGGCGGCCCGGAGCTCGCGCGCGTGCGGGAGTACCTGCGCCTCTTCGCCGGCGAGGGCGTGCCGGGCAACCGGCCGGGCGGGCTGGACCCGAACTACCCGCTGTTCCCCGGCCTGCGGCACCGGCCCTTCCACGACCCGGCGGGCTTCGCGCCCGTGGCCGCGCTCGAGGCGGCGTGGGAAACCGTCCGCGACGAGGCCCTGGCCCTGGACGAAGCGAGCGAGCTCGACTACACCATCGCCTCGACGCCCATCCGCAGCTGGCGGCGGCCGTGGACCTGGCTGCGCCGGCGCGCGGCGCCCCGCGCGTGGACCGTCTATCCGTTCTGGCACATGGGCGTGGACACCGAGGCGCTCTCGCGGCGCTGCCCGCGCACGCGCGAGCTGCTCGGCGCGCTGCCGGGGCTGTGCGTCGACTATCCGTGGGGCGACGCCATCCTCTCGGTGCAGGGACCGGGCAGCAGCCTGCGGCCGCACTGCAGCGTGGACAACCTGCGCCTGCGCTGCCACCTGGGCCTGCGCGTCCCGGCGGGCACCGGCATCCGCGTGGGCGGCGAGCGGCGCACCTGGGCCGAGGGCCGGTGCCTGCTCTTCGAGGACGCGTTCGAGCACGAGGTGTGGAACCGCTCGGGCGAGCGGCGCATCGTGCTCATCGTCGACTTCTGGCACCCCGATCTCACGCCCGTGGAGATCGAGGCGCTCACCGCGGGATTCGCCAAGCGCGAGGTGCGGCGCGTCTTCCTCGCGCAGCGCATCTCGCACACCGACGCGGCGGGCCCCTACCTCGCCCACCTGCAGGCCCAGGTCGAGCGCCAGGAGGGCTCGGCGCTGCTGCGCCGCTACTGGGACGCCTGAGGCGCCGCGCCGGCGGCGAGCGCGCGCCGGTGGGCGTCGTTGCGCACGTTCCAGTAGTGCGCGGCGACGATGATCCCCGCGAAGAGCCACCAGACGCGTCCGAAGGTCTCGACCTTCATGAAGAAGCTCGAGAAGCCGTCGACCATCAGGCCCAGCACGCCGCAGGCCGAGGCGAGGCTCGCCATGAACACGCGGTCGCTCAGGTGGTGGTAGCGCAGGTTGCGCAGCGCGATGAGCAGCAGGCTCGCGTGCATCGCGAGGAAGAGGAACAGTCCCACCGTGCCCTGCTCCGACCAGACGATCATGTAGATGTTGTGCACCACCGGGAACATCTCGCCGAACACGCGGTAGAGCCGCTCGAAGGAGTACGGCCCGTAGTCGACGATGTGGTAGTCGAAGGTGTTGAGCCCCACCCCGAGGATCGGGTTGGCGGCCACCATGTTCCAGGCGATCTTGATGAGCTCGACGCGGAAGTCCAGCGCGCCCGTGTCGCTGTCGAAGAGCCGGCGCAGCACGGTGCCCGAGGCCGCCAGCGCGGCCACCCCCGTCCCGCCGATCATCGCGAACTTGAGCCCCAGGTGGCGCATGCGCAGGTCCGGCAGCACGAGCATGGCGAACATGAGGGCGCCGCCCGAGACCGCGAACGAGGCCCAGCCCGAGCGCGAGAGGGTGAGGATCAGGCTCACCACGCCGCCGGCGGCCACCAGGCCCGCCAGCACCTTCCAGGGGGCGCGCTGGCCCGTGAAGAGCACGCCCAGCATCAGCGGGATGCCCATCGCGAGATAGGCGCTGAACAGGTTGGCGTGACCCGACAGGCCCGCCACGCGGAACACGTTGCTGTTCTCGCCGTACACGCCGATGTTGGCGCCGAGCGTGGCGAGCTCCGAGGGCTCCCCCAGCGGGCCCAGGCCGAGCATCCCCTTGATCGAGTACTGCGCGAGGGCCACCACGACGTTCAGCAGCAGGTTGGCGGCGACCCCCATCACGACCACCTGGAAGTGGCGCTCGCGCACGCACTCGTTGACGATCACGAGGAAGATGAGCCAGACCTTGAGCATCTGCAGCACCTCGAGCGCCGACATCTCCCGGTAGGGGCCGACGGCCACCGAGTACACGCCCAGGCCGACCAGGCCCAGCCACCACCCCGAGACGGCCGACAGCCGCAGGTGGTGGCGGTGGCCCTGGTAGAAGTCGCGCGCGAGGAACACCAGCAGCGGGACGAGGAAGAAATCCGCGAGGTTCAGGCTGACCGCGAACGCCCCGCCCATGTGCTGGTGGATGCGGAAGCGCAGCGACAGGCCCAGCGGGATGGTGAAGGCCATGCAGAAGAGGAACAGCAGGCGCGGGTTGCTGCTGCCGTAGAGCGCCAGCGGGAACAGCGTGGCGGCCAGGATCGGCCCGGCATAGAGCCAGCTCGTGCTCATGAGCACGATGGCGAGCGTGGCGCCGTAGAG
>JAKOWJ010000098.1 GCA_029781595.1 Pseudomonadota bacterium
GTGATCTTCTCCGACTACCAGTGCCCCTTCTGCTCGCGCGTCGAGCCGACGCTCGCGTCGCTCCGCGAGTCGTACGGCAACGACCTCCGCCTCGTGTGGAAGAACAACCCGCTGCCCTTCCACTCGAACGCGATGCCCGCGGCCGAGGCCTCGGCCGAGGTCTACGCGCAGCGCGGCGCGGCGGCGTTCTGGCAGTACCACGACACGCTCTTCCAGAATCAGCAGGCGCTCTCGCGCGAGGATCTCGAGCGCTACGCCGGCCAGATCCAGGGCATCGACATGGCGCGCTTCCGCGCCGCGCTCGACAACCACACGCACCAGGCCTCGATCGAGGCCGACCAGGCGCTCGCGCGCCAGCTCGGCGCGTCGGGCACGCCGTCGTTCTTCATCAACGGCCGCAACCTCCGTGGCGCCCAGCCCGTCGAGGCGTTCCGCACGCTCGTCGACGAGGTCCTCGCGGACGCGCGCCAGCGCGTGAGCTCGGGCACGGCCCGCGGTCGCGTGTACGAGGCCATCATCCAGAACGGCGCGACGCAGCCGGTCATGCTCCCGGCGCCTGCGGGCGCGGCGGCGGCGCCCCCGGCGCAGCCCGCGGAGGATCCGAACCGCGTCTACAACATCCCGGTCCCCGCAGGCGCGCCCGCCCAGGGCCCGGCGAACGCCCCGGTCACGATCCAGATCTTCTCGGACTTCCAGTGCCCCTTCTGCTCGCGCGTGAACCCCACGATCGACCAGTTCATGGAGCGCTACCAGGGTCGCGTGCGCCTCGTCTGGCGTGACTTCCCGCTGCCCTTCCACCCCAACGCGATGCCGGCGGCGAACGCGGCGCGTGAGATCCTCCAGCAGCGCGGCCCGCAGGCGTTCTGGCAGTACCACCACGCGCTCTTCGAGAATCAGCGCGACCTCACCCGCGAGACCCTCGTGCGGCTCGCGCAGGAGATCCCCGGCGTGAACATGCAGCAGTTCAACGCGGCGCTCGACTCGAACGAGCACCAGGCGGAGATCCAGGCGGACATGGACGCCGTCCGCACCGCGGGCGCGCAGATCGGCACGCCGTCGTTCTTCATCAACG
>JAKOWJ010000099.1 GCA_029781595.1 Pseudomonadota bacterium
CGACGCGACGAAGGCGGCGGCGGCGGTCACGGAGATCGCCTCGGCGCTGTCGGAGCAGTCGAGCGCCTCGACGCAGATCGCGCAGAACGTGGAGCGCATCGCGCAGATGAGCGAGGAGAACAACGCGGCCGTGGGGGCCATGGCCGAGAGCGCGCAGCGCCTGGACGGCCTGGCCGAGCAGCTCAAGCAACTGGTGGGGCGCTTCCGCCTCGCCGCGGGCGGCCTGGCCGCGTGAACCGGACGCACGACGACAGAGAGATCGAATGGCCATGATCCGCGAAACCTACGACTGGCTCGAGCGGTCGTTCTTCAACACCCTCACCCGCAAGCTCGCGGGGAACCTCGGCTTCCTCGCGCTGTTCCCGCTGGCCGCGTGGGCGGCCTTCGCCGCGGGCAGCCGCGAGATGGCCATCGCCGCCGCGGTCGTGGGCTTCGGCGCCACCGCGGGCGTGTTCCTGTACCTGCGCCACCTCATCGTGCGGCCGGTGCGCGAGCTCACGCGCGCGCTGCACGAGATCGCCGACGGCGACGGGGACCTCGCGCGCGAGATGCCCTGCACCACCGTCGACGAGCTTCGCGACCTCGCCGAGGCCTACAACGCCTTCGCGCACCGCATGCGCGACATCCTCTTCGAGACGCGGCGCATGAGCGTGCAGGTGGCCTTCGAGAGCGCCAAGGTGGCGAGCCGCGTGCACGACTCCTCCGCGCTGGCCCTGCGCCAGGGCGAGATCACCGCCGACATCCGCAGCAGCACCGAGCGCGTCACCGCGGCCCTCGGCGAGGCGAGCGGCAGCGCGGCCGACATCGCCGTGGCCGCCGGCACGCACCTGGAGCGCGCGCGCGAGTCCTGCCGCGAGATGGCCGAGGTGGGCGGGCAGATCGCCGAGGTGAACACCGAGCTCGCCTCGTTCCACGCCACCGTCGAGGAGCTGCACCGCAACTCCGACGCCATCGGCCGCATCGTGCGGCTCATCAACGAGATCAGCGACCGCACGAACCTGCTCGCGCTCAACGCCGCCATCGAGGCCGCGCGGGCCGGCGAGCAGGGCCGCGGCTTCGCCGTCGTGGCCGACGAGGTGCGGGGCCTCGCGGAGCGCGTGAAGGGCGCCACGGCCGAGATCGCCGCCAGCACCGACGCCATGGCCGGCCTCATGACGCAGACCCGCGAGGGCACGGACCGCATCGGCGAGCGCGTCGGGCGCTCGCGCGAGGCCATCGCGCGCGCCTCCGGGCAGTTCGACGCCCTGGTGCGCGACTTCGCGCAGATGAGCGAGAAGGTCGCGAGCATCACCGGGGCCCTGGGCGGCGTGGAGGTGGCCAACCGGGACGTGAACGAGCGCGTGGTGGGCATCCACGGCATCGCCGACGAGGTGGCCGGCAAGATGGACCGCTCCGCGAAGAGCTCCACCGACCTCATGCTCGCCACCGAGCGCATCGAGCAGATGCTGGCGCGCTTCCGCATCGGCCGCGGCCGCTTCGAGTCCATCCTGCTGCGCGCCCGCGAGACCCGGGACAGGGTGCGCGCCGTGCTCGAGGAGGCGCTGGAGGCCGGCGCGGACGTCTTCGACCGGCAGTACCGGCCGATCCCGGGCACGAGCCCCCAGAAGTACCACACCGCCTACGACGAGCGCTGCGAGCGCCTGCTGCAGCCGCTGTACGACGCGCTGGTGTCCGGCACCGAGCACGGCACCTTCGCCCTCGCCGTGGACGCCAACGGCTACGCGCCCACGCACAACAGCCAGTTCTCGCACCGGCCCACGGGCGACGAGAAGGCCGACCTCGCCAGGAGCCGCGACAAGCGCCTCTTCGCCGACCCCACCGGCTCGCGGGCCGCGCGCAGCCAGGACGCGTTCCTGCTGCAGACCTACCGCCGCGACACGGGCGAGATCCTGAACGACCTATCCCTGCCGATCCACGTCCGCGGACGGCACTGGGGCGCGCTGCGCTTCGGCTTCAAGCCCGAAGCCATCCTCGAGGGCTGAGGGCGCGCGAGAAGACCAAGCGGACGACAACCGGGAAATCACATGAAGAAGACCATGACCATCAAGGGGGGCGTCGCGGCGATGATCGCCGGCACGACCCTCGTCCTGGCCGCCACCGGCGCGGCCGTGTTCGGCGGCTTCCACGCCTACGAGAAGCGCGTGCAGGCCGCGGACGAGATGGCCGCGGCCGAGAACGGCGCGGCCCTGTCGGCGGCGAGCCTGCGGGCGGCCATCCGGCAGAGCGCCTACCTCTTCAAGAACCTCCTGCTCTCGGTCACCGAGGAGTCGCGCTTCGGCGCCGGCAAGGCGGAGCTGGCCAAGGCCGACCAGCAGGTGCGCAAGTTGCACGCGGACCTGGGCCCGAAGCTCGCGGC
>JAKOWJ010000105.1 GCA_029781595.1 Pseudomonadota bacterium
CCTCCAGGCGCCGCACGATGGGGCCGGCGTGGAAGATGGCCCCGCCACGCACGTCCACCGGCAGCTCGCGGCCCAGCTCGATGAGGCGCCGGTGCGCGACGTCGCGGCAGGTGACGAGGTGGCCGGTGAGGTAGACGACGTCGCCGACGCGAAGGTCGGCGATGTCCTCGTCGCGGATCGGGGTGGTCAGGATTCGCTTGCTCACAGCACGGCTCCCTGGTGCGAGACGATCTCGTAGGAAAGGTCGGCATTGATGCGGATGCGCCCGCGCCGGTGCGCCCAGCACCCGGTGGAGACGGCCACGCCGATCGTCGAGGGGTGGCGCGCCGAGGACTCGATGTTCACGCCCATCACGCTGGCGGTGCCGGAAAGGCCCTGCGGGCCGATGCCCAGCTCGTTGAGTCCCTCCTCGAGCAGGTCCTCCATCTTCGCGGCGTTGGGGTGGTGGGCGTGCGAGTCGACGGGGCGCATCAGCGCCTTCTTGGACAGGCGCGCGGCCGTCTCCGCGGCGGTGGACACGCCCACGCCCACCAGCAGCGGCGGGCAGGCGTTCACGCCGCGCGAGGAGATCACGTCGAAGACGAAGTCCGCGACGCCCTCGTAGCCCTGGCCCGGCATGAGCACGGTGGCCGCGCCCGGCAGCGTGCATCCGCCGCCGGCCATGTACACGTCGATGGTGGCGCCGTCGTCGCCGGGAACGATCTCCCAGTCCAGCCATGGCGAGCGCGTGCCGGTGTTGGTGCCGGTGTTCTTCTCGTCGAAGGTCTCCACCGTGTTGTGGCGCAGCGGCGCCTTGCGCGTGGCCTCGAGCGTGGCCTCGCGCAGGATCTCCTCCAGCTCGCCCAGCAGCGGGAACTTCGCGCCCGCGGTGATGAAGTACTGGATCATGCCGGTGTCCTGGCAGCTCGGGCGGTCCAGGCGCGCGGCGGCCTCCTGGTTCTCGGCCATCGACATGAACACGGCCTTGGCCAGGGGCTTGGTCTCCTTCTCGCGCAGCTCCTTGAGCTTGGCCTCCACGTCCGTCGGCAGGTGCTTGCCGATGTAGGCCGTGAACTTCGCCATCGTGTCGGTGAGTCGCTGGACGTCCTGTTCCTGGCTCAAGGGGCGCTCCTTCGCGGCGGGCCGCGGGCATCGGAAACGACAGGATAATGCTTGCCGGCAGGTATATGATTGCCGCCCTCGGAAAACCGTCGTTGCCGCCATGGAACGACTCGAATCGCGGGCCGACTTCGCCTTCTTCGCCACGCTCGCCAAGTGCGGCAGCCTCACCGCGGCCGCGCGCGCCTTCGACGTGACGCCCTCGGCCGTGAGCAAGTGGCTGGCGCAGCTGGAGCGGCGCCTGGGCGTGCGCCTGCTCGCGCGCAGCACGCGGCGCCTGGCCCTCACCAACGAGGGCGAGCTCTACCTCGCGGAAGGCCGGCGCATCCTCGCCGACATCGAGTCGCTGGAGCGCACGCTCGCCAGCAGCCGCGCCCGGCCGGCGGGGCTGCTCAAGGTCAACGCCTCGCTCGGCTTCGGGCGCGCGCAGGTGGCGCCGGCCGTCTCGCGCTTCAAGTCCCGGCACCCGGAGGTGGAGGTGCAGCTGCTGCTCACCTCGCGCCCGCTGAGCCTCGCGGACGGCGAGGCGGACGTCACCGTGCGCTTCGGCGAGCCGCCCGACGCGCGCCTCGTCGCCCGGCGCATCGCCGCGCACCGCCGTCGCATCTACGCCTCGCCGCGCTACTTCCGGGACCGCGAGCGGCCCGTCGTGCCGCACGACCTCGTGCGCCACAACTGCCTGGTGGTGCGCCAGGACGACAAGGCCTACGGCCAGTGGCAGTTCGCGAAGGGCCGGCGCACCGAATCCGTGAAGGTGCGCGGCGACCTCTCCAGCAACGACGGCGGCGTGGTGCTCGCCTGGGCGCTCGCGGGCCACGGCATCCTGATGCGCTCGGAGTGGGACGCCGGGCCGCACGTGCGCCGCGGCGCGCTGGAGGTGCTGCTGCCCGACTACGCGCTCCCGCCGGCGGACCTGTACGCGGCCCACCTTCCCAAGCACAACCTGGCCGCCAAGGTGAGCGCCTTCGTGGATTTCCTGGCCACGCAGTTCCGCGACGGGCCGGCCGGCACCGTGGGGGCGGCGCCGCGGCGCGCTACCTGAGGATCTCGCGCCCCTCGGCGCAGGCCGCGATGAGCTGTGCCAGGCGCCGCTCGCGCGTCTCGGGCTTCTTCGCGCTCACCACCCAGTACAGCATCCGCTGGCGATAGCCGGGCGCGGCCGCCTCGAACCAGCGCCAGGCGGCGCGCGCCTGCCGGAACCGGCGCGCCTGCGGAGGCGAGAGGGCCGCCGCGTCCCGCTGCTCGTAGGCGTACACGCCCGTCTTGCGCTCGATGCGCCGCTCGAACGCCGCGAGCCCGGCGGGCCGCAGGCGGCCTGCTTCCGCGAGCGCAGCCACGCGCGCGACGTTCACCGCGCTCCAGATGGAACCGGGCCGGCGCGGCGTGAAGCGGATGGTGTACGCCCCGTTGTCGATGCGCTTTCGCACCCCGTCGATCCAGCCGAAGCACAGCGCCTCGTCCACGGAT
>JAKOWJ010000109.1 GCA_029781595.1 Pseudomonadota bacterium
GCCGTGCCCGTGGTCGTGCCCGCCGAGGATGAGCGCCGAGGCGAGGTTCACCACCAGGCCGATCACCGCCACCACGAGGGCCGCGCCGAAGGCGATGGGCCGCGGCTCCACGAGCCGCAGCAGCGACTCGACGGCCATCGCGAGCGCGACGATCGCCAGCACCAGCGCGCTGGAGAACGCGCCCAGCACCTCCACCTTCCACGTGCCGAAGGCGAAGCGCTCGTCGCGGGCCCAGCGCCGCGCCAGCGCGTAGGTGAGGCCCGTGACCGACAGCGCGGCCACGTGCGTGCCCATGTGCCAGCCGTCCGCCGTGAGCGCCATGGACCCGGTGATCCACCCGGCGGCGATCTCCGCCACCATCGTCACCGCGGTGAGCGCCACGACGAGCCAGGTGCGCGTCTCGCCCGACGGATTGCCCGGGTCGAAGGCGTGCCCGTGGCGCCAGGCCGAGAGGTCGTGAAGCGCCATCGCGTGGTGCGCCGGTGCGCGCGGCGGCCGCGCGCGCCGGCCGGCCGTCAGGTCCCGGCCGCCACCGGCGTGAAGCCGGCCTTGGCGATGGCCGCGGCCACGCGGTCGGCGGAGAACGCGCTCGCCACCGTGACGCGCCTGGCCGCCAGGTCGATCTCGCAGCGACCGTCGGGGTCCAGCGACTTCACCGCGTCGGTGATGGTGGCCGCGCAGTGCCCGCAGGTCATGTCCTGCACCGTGAATGCGATCGTGCTCATTTTCCCTTTCCCTTCAGGAGCCGGGTGACGAGGTAGCCGCCGTCGGCCTCCTCGGCGTGGAAGCGGATCTGCGAGCCCGGCGAGAGCCCGTCGAGCATCGCCGGGTCCTTCACGCGGAACACCATCGTCATGGGCGGCATGCGCAGGTTCGTGATGGGGCCGTGCTTGATGGTGAGCTTGTGGGCCTCGCGGTCCACCTTCTTCACCTCGCCGGTGGTGAGCACGGCGGCGGCGGCCGGCTGCTCGGCGCGGGCCGGGTGGGCGGCGGGGACGAGGAAGGCCGACAGGGCGGCGGCCAGGATCCAGGCATGCTTCATCGGGTCTCTCCGGTGGGGGCTCGGTGCGTATTCTATGCCGGCCCCGCGCCGGCGAGGTCGTCCAGGATCGGGCAGTCGGGCCGGTCGTCGCCGTGGCAGCAGTGCACGAGGTGCTCCAGCGTGCGCCGCATGCCCTGCAGCTCGGCGATGCGCGCGTCGAGGTCGGCCAGGTGCCGGCGGGCGAGCCGCTTCACGTCGGCGCTGGCGCGCCCGCGGTCCTGCCACAGCGCGAGCAGCGCGCCGATCTCCTTCATGGTGAACCCCATGTCGCGCGCGCGGCGGATGAAGCGCAGCACGTGCACGTCGGCGTCGCGGTAGATGCGGTAGCCGGCCACCGTGCGGCCGGCGCGCGCGAGCAGGCCCGTCTCCTCGTAGTGGCGGATCATCTTGGCCGACACGCCCGAGGCCTCGGCGGCCTGGCCGATGTTGAACCAGCCCTCGCGGCGGGCGTCGGAAAGCTCGAAGTACTTCGCTTTCGCCATGCGGTCCTCCGGTTCACTGCCGCGGGCGGGCGGCACGCCAGCGCGAGAGCAGCAGCGCGTTGGAGACCACGCTCACGCTGCTCAGGGCCATGGCGGCGCCGGCGATCACGGGCGAGAGCAGCCCCGCCGCCGCGAGCGGCACCCCCACCACGTTGTACACGAACGCCCAGAAGAGGTTCTGGCGGATCTTCGCATGGGTGCGCCGCGAGATGTCGAGCGCGTCGGCCACGAGCCCCGGGTCGCCGCGCATGAGGGTGATGCCCGCGGTGTGCATCGCCACGTCCGTGCCCGTGCCCATCGCGATGCCGATGTCGGCCGCCGCGAGCGCCGGCGCGTCGTTGATGCCGTCGCCCACCATGGCCACGGGGCCGTGCCGCCGGCGCAGGTCCGCGACGATGGCCGCCTTGTCCTCGGGCAGCACCTCCGCGCGCACCTCCTCGATGCCCAGGGCGCGGGCCGCGGCGCGGGCGGCGCCGAGGTTGTCGCCGGTGACGAGCACGGGCGTCACGCCCAGGCGGCGAAGCGTCGCGACCGCCGCCGCGGCTCCCGGCTTGGGCGCGTCGCCGAACGCGAGGAGCGCGAGCGCGCGCGGGCGTGGCGCCCACTCGAGGAGCCACGACACGGTGCGCCCCTCGCCCTCCAGGCGCAGCGCGTCGGCCTCCAGCCCGGCCAGCCCCTCGGCGCCGCACTCGGCCGCCCAGCGCCGGCTCGCGATCGCCACGCGCCGGCCGCCGACCTGCGCCTCGACGCCGCGGCCCGGCACGGCGCGCATCGCGCCCGCCTCGGGCCACGGCCCCGGCAGGTCGCGGGCCGCCAGCGCGACGGCGTGCGCGAGCGGGTGCGCGGAGCCGCGCTGCACGGCGGCCGCCAGCCGCAGCGCCCCCTCGCGCCCGAGTCCCGGGGCCACCACCTCCACCAGGCCGGGACGTCCCTCGGTGAGGGTTCCCGTCTTGTCGAACGCCACCACGCGCGTGCGGTGCGCCACCTCGAGCGCCTCCGCGTCCTTGATCAGGATGCCGTGGCGCGCGGCCACGCCCGTGCCCGCCATCACCGCCGTGGGGGTGGCGAGCCCCAGCGCGCATGGGCAGGCGATGACCAGAACCGCCACCGCATCGAGCACGGCGGCCTCCCACCGGCCCGTGGCGAGGCCCCAGGCGAGCCCGGTGGCGAGCGCGATCGCAACGATCGCCGGCACGAAGACCTCGCTCACGCGGTCCACGAGGCGCTGGATGGGCGCCTTGGCCGCCTGCGCCGACTCGACGGCGCGGATGATGCGCGAGAGCGTGCTCTCGGCGCCGACGGCCAGGGTGCGCGCGACGAGCCTGCCCTCGGCGTTCACCGAGCCGCCGGTCACGCGCCGGCCCGGGGCCTTGGCCACCGGCAGGCTCTCGCCCGTGACGAGCGACTCGTCCACGTGGCTCTCGCCTTCCGTCACCTCCGCGTCCACGGGCACGCGCTCTCCCGGCAGGATGACGACGACGTCGCCCACGCGCACTTCCGCCGCGGGCACGACGCGCTCGACGCCGCCGGCGAGCACGCGCGCCGTCTCGGGACGCAGCGCCGACAGGGCGCGGATGGCCTCGGTGGTCCTGCGCTTGGCGCGCTCCTCGAGCCACTTGCCGGCGCGCACCAGCGTGATCACGACCGCCGCGGCCTCGAAGTAGAGGTGCCCCTCGCGGCCCGCGAGCGCGAGCCACGCGCTCAGCCCGTAGGCCGCGCTGGTGCCGATGGCCACCAGCAGGTCCATGTTGCCGGCGCGCGCGGCGAGTGCCTTCCAGCCGGCGCGGTAGAAGCGCGCCCCGGCGACGAACTGCACGGGCGTGGCGAGCAGCCACTGCAGCCACGCCGGCAGCGCCCAGTGCGCGCCGAAGGGCGCGGCCAGCATCGGCAGCACCAGCGGCAGCGTGAGCAGGGCCGCCCCGGCGAGCTCCAGCGTGTCGCGCCGCGGGCCCGCCGGCGGGGCCTCGGGCGCCCCGTCCGCCTTCGGGCGCGCGTCGTAGCCCGCGGCGCGCACGGCTTCGACGGCCGCGTCCACCGTTCCGCCGCCGGCCCGCAGCGTCGCGACGCCGGTGGCGAGGTTGATGGCCGCCGACTCGACGCCCGGCACCTTGAGCAGGGCTCTTTCCACCCGCGCCACGCACGAGGCGCAGCTCATGCCCTCGATGGCGAGCTCGAGCGTGCCCGCCGGCGCCCGGCGCGGCGGGTCGCGCAGGATCGCGGGCGCCCCGGCGGCCATGGTCAGGCCGCCCGCGGCACGGCGACCGGCGTGTAGCCGGCCCGCGCGATGGCCCCCTGGAAGCGCTCGGCGGGACCGTCTCCCGAGATCCGGACGCGACGGGCCGGCACGTCGACCTCGCACGAGGCGGCGACGTCGGCCTCGAGGACGGCGCGCTGGATGGTGGCGGCGCAGTGGCCGCAGGTCATGTCCTGGACGGTGAATTCGATCATGGCGGGTCTCCGGAAGGGATTCATGCCGCCACTCTCCACCTTCCCACCGTGGGAAGGTCAAGCCCGGCCGCCCGCCGGGCCCGCGATCAGTCCGCGAAGTCGGGCGCGATCACCGCCCGCAGCAGCGTCTCGCCCTGCCCCACCTCGTCGTCGAGCCTGCTCGAGAACCACCACACCGAGCCCTTCTTGATCGTGAGCTCGCCGTGGTGCCCGGAGAGCAGGCGCGCGGCCAGCCGCCCCAGCGTGGGCTGGTGCCCCACGATGAGCACGTTGCGGGAGTTGCCGGGCCAGCCGGCCTCGCGGATGAGCGCGTCCTCGGTGGCGCCGGGGCCCAGCGTGAGGCGCGCCTCGTATTCCAGGTCCAGGGCGTCGGCCGTCTGGCGCGCGCGCGCCGCGGGGCTCACCAGCACCTCCCACTGCCCCTCCAGGCGCGGGCGCAGCCACTTGGCCACGCGGCCCGCCTGCCGGCGCCCCTTGTCGGTGAGCTCGCGCTTCATGTCGACGGCGCCCATCTCCGCGTCCGCGTGGCGCCACAGGACCAGTTCCATCTCGTCTCCGCTCGATGCGTTGGGAAGGGCGCCATTACAGCACGCGGGCGGGAGCGGGCCGCCCGTTTGTGACAGCGACGGGTCAGCCCCCGCCGGCGTCGGAGCCCGGGAAGGTCGGCGCGACCGGCTTCGGGGGCGGGGGCGCGGGCGCCGGGGCCGGCGGGGGCGGCGGCGGCGGGGGCGGGGGCGGCGGAACGAAGGCCGGGTCGCCGAACTGCCACAGGAGGAAGGCGTAGAGGTCCGCCTGCTCCTCGTCTCGGCGCGTGCGCCCGAGCCCGCGGCGGTCCAGGCGCAGGAGCACGGGCTTGCCGCTCGTCGAGGCGGCCTGCAGGCGCGCGGCCATCTTGCCGGCCTGCCAGGCGACGTCCTCCGGGTCGTCGGCCTCGGCGGTGAGGAAGACCGCGGGGTAGGCCGTGCCGTCGCGCACCTGGTGATACGCGGACACGCGCCGCAGCGCCTCGAACCCCTCGCGCGTGGCCACGGACCCGAATTCCGGCACGCTCGCCGGCCCGTCGGGCGAGCGCTCCAGGCGCAGCATGTCCAGCGCGGCCACGCGCAGCACCGCCGCGGCGAAGAGGTCGGGCCGCCGGACGAGCGCGCCCGCCGCGGCGATGCCGCCGGCGCGGGAGCCCTCCACGGCCAGGCGCCTCGGGCTGGTGAAGCCGTACTTCACGAGGAACTCCGCGACGGCGACGAAGTCGCGGATGGTGTTCTCCTTGGAGGCGCCGCTGCCGCCGCGGTGCCACTCCTCGCCGTACTCGCCGCCGCCGCGCACGTGCGCGTAGGCGAGGATGCCGCCGCGCTCTAGCCAGGCGAGGCGCGTGGCGTCGAAGGCCGGCGCGAACGAGCGCCCGAAGGCGCCGAACCCGGCGAGCAGCGTCGGGTTGTCCGCCGTGAGCATCGTCTTCTTGCGGTACAGGAGCGTGACGGGCACCTTCGCGCCGTCGAAGCTCGGCGCGTACAGGCGCACCTCGTCGAGGTCGTCCAGGGCGAGGCGCGGGCGCGGCACGAGGCCGGTGTCGTGCAGGGACCCGGTCTTCGCCTCCACCGTCACCACGCGCGGCGGCTCCAGCCGCCCCTGCAGCAGCAGCACCGCGCCCGGGCGCGCCGGGTGCGTCACCATCTGCGTGATGCCCAGGTCGAAATCCGTCTTCACGAACTCGGTCGTGCGCGAGGCGCCGAACCCGAGATTCAGGCGCTCCAGGCGTTCCAGTCCTCCCACCCCGATGCGCAGGTACAGCGCGTCGGCCGCGAGCGACATCCCCAGGATCAGGGCGTCGCCCTGCGGCACCAGCGTGCGGGTCCGGACGATGCCGGCCTTGCCCACGTGCGCGGCGAGCACCTGGTTGCGCGGCGCGCCCTTGTAGGTGAGCAGGTAGAGCTCGTCCTTCCACGCCGTGACCGCCGTCACGCCGTCGGCGAAATCCACCACCTTGTGCCAGACGGGCAGGCCCCGGGCGAGGTCGCGCACCGTCGAGAGGTAGACGGCGATCTCGCGGCGCAGGCCCTGGCGCACGATCGCGTACGCGTGCGTCGAGTCCTCGGGCACCAGCAGCGAGGGCCGCGCGAACGGGGGCACGTCCACCGCCCCGCCCGCGCCCGAGGCGAAGACGATCTCGTCCCCGGCCGCCGGCCGCCCCACCACGTGGCGGTAGACGCGGATGCCCGCGTAGCGGTGCGCCGGGTCCGAGGGGCCGCCCTCGGGCACGCGCGCGTAGTAGAACGCGAGGCTGTCGTGGTGCCAGGCGAGCGCCTCGTTG
>JAKOWJ010000127.1 GCA_029781595.1 Pseudomonadota bacterium
GGAAGGTGAACGGGTTCGGCGTGGTGTCGCCCGCGAGGGTCGTCACCGTGAAGGTGCCGGCCACGCCGCCGAGGGTGAGCGAGACGGCGCCCGTGGCGCTGAAGGCGGCCGGGGCCACCAGGCGCACCTGCACCGACTGGCCGTTGGTGAGCGTGCCGGCCGCGGTGGTGAAGGGCCGTCCCGCGATGGAGTACTCGCCGCCGATCACGTAGACGGGCGCGGGCGCGTTGATGCCGGTGACGACGACGGCGGCCGAGCTCACGAGCGAGCCCGGCGTCACCCCGGAGAGCGAGCGGAAGGTGAAGGGGTCGGGCGTGGTGTCCACGGCCACGCCCGCGGTGGTGACGGTGAAGGTGGCCGCCACGCCCCCCACGGTGAGCGTCGCGCTCGCCGTGGCGAGGTTGGCCGCCGGGGCGACCACGCGCACCACCACGCTCTGGCCGTTCGTCACGGTGCCCGCCGCGCCGGTGAAGGCGCCGCCGTTCACCGAGTAGGTGCCGCCCGAGATGGTCACGGCCGCGGGCACGTTGATCCCGGTGACGAGGGCCGGCGCCGAGTCGACGCTGCTGCCGGGCACCGCGTTCGTGACGGGCGCGTAGGCGAGGGGGTCGGGCGTGGCGTCGGCTCCCGCCGTCGCCGTCGTCACGCGGAAGGTGCCGCTCACGCCGCCGACCACGAGCGTGGCGCTCGCCTGGCCCCCGGCCGCGGCGGCCGCGGTCACGCGCACGGCCACGGTCTGGCCCTCGAGGATCGCCGCCGGCGCCGCGGTGAACGGCCCGCCGTTCACGGAGAAGAGCCCGCCCGTGATCGTCGCCGTGGCCGGCGCGTTGATGCCGGTGATGACGGCGATCGCCGAGGTGACCTCGCTCGAGGCGACGGCCTGCGTGACGGGCGGGAAGCCGAAGGGGTCGGGCGTGGTGTCGGCCAGCGCCACGGCGCCCGTCGGGCGCAGCGTGCGCGTGAGCACCGTGGCCGGGCGGTTGCCGCCGGGGCGCGTGTCAACGTAGCGCAGCTCCAGGCTCGTGCCGCTCGCGAGCTGCACGACGCCGTCGCCCGGCACGGGCGAGCCCGCGGCCACCACCAGCGTGGCGACGCCGAAGCGCCCGGGAGAGGTCTCCGGCAGCGAGAGCGTCTCCGCGTCGCCGGCGCTCGTGACGACCTGCACGCGCAGCAGTCCCAGGCCCGCGAGGTCCGCGTCCGTGACCGACACGGTGACGGGCACGGGCGTGGGCGTGGCGCCCACGGAGGCGAGGGGGAACGCCGGACCGAAGACCAGCTCGCCCAGCGTGCCCAGCGACGAGGCGAAGGGGTTGTCGCCCGAGATGCCGGCCAGGCGCCAGCCGCCGCGGCCCGTGTGCATCAGCATCGTGGCGCGGCCCTCGAAGAGGCCGGGCTGGAAGGTCGTCACCTCCAGGAAGCGCTTCTCCCACGAGAACTGCAGCGTGGCGAGGCCGGGCCCGCACTGCATCGTCACGTCCTTCACGAGCAGGCGGATCTGCTTCTGCTTCGTGAGGTCGGCCGTGAGGGCGTCGCGGAAGCGCTGCAGCCCCAGCATGGCCGGGTCCAGGCGCCGCTCGAGCGCCGAGGCGTCGCCCGCCTCGTAGGCGCGCACGATCTCCATGAGGTCGTCCAGGGGCGAGGGCGAGCCCGTGCAGGTCTCGCGCGCGGCGCTCGTGCCGCCGCCGCGGCGCAATTCCTCGCGCCGCTCGCGCAGCCGCTCGTCGCGCACCGCCTCCAGGGCCGCCTTCTGGCGCTCGATCACGCCCTCGTTGGCGGTCGGCCGGAACACGGCGGGCACCTTCTCCAGGGCGCGCGGCGGCGCCGGGCGCGTGGCGGAGGCCATCGCGGCGCGGCCGGCGGGCACGGGCACCTCGCCCGCGGGGTTGGCCAGGCGCACCTCGCCCTCGTTCACCTTCACGTAGGTGCCGTCTCCCTCGGCAGGCACCTTGTCGCCCTCCACGAGGCCCACCTCGTAGTCCGTGCCGCGGATGCCGATGGTGGCCACGCCCGCGCGCAGCTTGTAGCTGCCGGGGGCCGTCTTGCCGATCCAGCCCGTCACGGCGCGCAGGAACCCGCGCAGCAGCCGGACCTCGGCGCGGTCGCCGTCGCCGCCGTCGGCCACGTACACCTCGAACTTCACGCGCGAGTCCGGCCGCACCGCCACCAGCCCCTGGTCGTCCGTCACCACCTGGATCTCGCCGTCGGTGCCGGTGACGAGCGTCTCGCCCTCGCGCACGCGCATGCGCGGGGCGGCCTGGCGCACCGCGCCCTTCTCGTCGACGATGCTCGCCGTGCCGGCGGCGAGGGACACGCGGCCCGCGGCCGTCGCGGCGGGGGCGAGCAGGATGAGCGCCGCCCACAGCGTGGCGGCGAGACAGCGGATCGGGTGCATGGCGAGCGTCCGGGGCACGGGGAAGGGGACTACCAGGTGGCGTTGAGGCCGAGGCCCGCCGCCGTTTCGTCGGTGCGCAGCAGCGGCGCGCCCTGGTTGCGGCGCGCCTCGCGCCAGAACGCGCGCAGCGCGTACTGCGCGGTGATGGGCCGCACGATCTCGAGCTGCACCGTGTCGGTGACGAGATCGGGCCCGCCCATGGGCTGCGAGATGATCGAGCGGCCCAGCTGCAGCGAGAGCTGGCCCCAGCCGGGGCGGCTGCCGTTCACGGCGAGCGTGGCGGTGCGCGAGCGCGCCACCTGCCCCAGGCGGATGAGCGACTGGCGCTGGCCGCCGCCGCCGAGCTGCACGCCCAGCGAGCCGGCCGCGCCGAACCACTGGCGGCCGAGCGTGAGCTGGCCGCCGAGCGTGTCCGAGTCGGAGGACGGGCTCGAGCCGAAGCGCGCCTGCTGCCGCGTGGCGGTGAGCGAGGCGGTCCAGCCGGTCGGGCCGGACCACGACACCGTCGCGTTGAGCGCGCCGTTGGAGGTGTCCGCGCCCTGCGCGTCCTCGCCGCGCGTCTCGGTATCGGTGAGCCCGAAGTTCCAGCCGGGCAGGCTCGCCCCGCCGTTGGCCGTGGCCCGCAGCGTCGCCGTGCGCGAGCGCGTGGAGGTGGCCGCGATGGGCGGCGGCACCGGCAGGTCGGGGTTGTCCTTCGGCGGCTGGAAGACGGTCTCGGCCGTGCGCATCGTCGAGTCGCGCAGGTCCGCGCCCAGCATGAGCCAGGGCGCCGCCGTCCAGTCGGCGGCGACGTAGCCCTCGCGCACGCCGGGCGGCACGGCCTGCGAGAGCGAGACGAAGCGCGGGTTCACGTCGTGGAAGCCCAGGCGCGCGTTCCACGCGGCGGCGCGGTAGGCCCCGTCCACCACCCAGGCGTGGCCGCCGCGCGCGGCGTTGTCGCCTTCCTCGAAGCGGCTGGAGGCGGCCTCGGCCGTCGCGCTCCAGGCGCCGTCCTGCCACGCGAGTCCGGCGGTGTAGGCGCGCGCGTCCGCGGGCAGCAGCGAGGAGGGCGTGTCGAGGGAGCTGCGTTCGTCGCCGAAGGCCTGGGCCGTCGCGAAGGCGCTCAGGCCCGGCAGGAGCTTTCGCTCGCCCTTCACGCCCCACACCGAGCGCAGGTAGCGCGTGCGCGCGGGGTTGCCGTCGAGCGGCGTGCGGTTGGCGAGCGACTCCCAGCTCTCGCTCACGACGCCCCCGAAGCCCGCGAGGGTCCAGTCGCCCCACGTGCGCGTGAGGTTCACGCCGCGCAGCGCGAGCATGCTCGACAGCGGCGAGAGGTTCACCGGCGCGTCGCCGGCCTGAAGCTGGAAGCCCGCGGTGGTGCGGCCCACCTGCAGGGTCGTCACCTGCGAGGAATAGCGCGAGAGCACGGCGCGGTCGCCGGAGCCGGTGAGGCCGGCCTGGACGTATGTCACGTCGCCGCCCGTGCCCGTCCAGCGCGCGTCCGTGGTGATCACCACTCGCTCGTAGTCGCCGTTGCGAAGGCCCGTCGCGAGGGGCGGCGAGCCCGGCGGGGCCGGCGGCGGCACGATGTCGTTTCGGTAGCCGTCCATGCCGCCGGTGGAGCGCCACTCCAGCTTCGTCGAGCCGTCCGGCTGCGGGACGAGCTCGGGCACGACGGTGCCGCCGCTCGCCTGCCGCCAGGCGCTCACGGCGGGGTCGGGCGCCGGCGGGGGAGCCGACTGGGCGAGCGCGCCGGCGGGCGCGCTCGTGGCGAGGGCCGCGAGCGCCGCGGCGAGCGGCGTGCGACGGGAGGGGCAGGCAACCATGGGCATCGGGCGGGCGGGCG
>JAKOWJ010000129.1 GCA_029781595.1 Pseudomonadota bacterium
GGCGGCGCCAGCTCGAGCGTGGCCACGGCGTCGCCCACCCAGCCGGGCAGGGCCAGCAGGGCCTGGGGCGCGCCCGGCGCCGGCGCGGGCAGCGCGGCGGCCACGCCGCCGGTCTCGAGGCCGGACAGGGCCCGCGTGGCGCGACCGACGGTGTCGCCGGCCTGGTCGATGGCGGAGAGCAGCCGGGCGCGGGGCGAGACGTCGACCGCCTCCTCGCCGGGCGGCGGCAGGGCGGTGGCGCGAGCGCGGGGGGCGGCGCCCTGCGCCAGGGCGAAGGCCACGCGCAGCGCCTCGGGCGCGGTGTCGCCCGCCTCGGTCGCGGCGGGCGCCACGGGCGGCACGGAAGCGGCCGCGGCCAGCACGGGCACGCGCGCCGAGGCCTCGCGCAGCCGGTCCACGGCCAGGACGAGGCGCAGGTCGGGCGGGCCCGGCACGTTCATGGCGGCGTTCGCCCGCCGGCGCCGTACGCGCGGTGCACGCGCGCCTCGCGCTGCGCGGGGGCGATGAGGCTCGCCAGGCGCGCGAGCTCGGGGCGCGTGAGGTCGCGGATCGCCTTGTCGTTGGCCAGCATGTGGCGGATGAGCGCGGCCTTGCGCGCCCCTTCCGCGGCGCCCAGGGCCGGCGGCGTGCGGGCCGAGCGCAGCCGCTCGACGAGCGTGGCGCACTCGCGCTCGGCGACCACCAGGCCGTCCCAGTCGGCGCGCTGCGCGGCGGCGAGCATCCGGTCGGTCGCCTGCGCGACGGACTCGCACAGCGCGAGGTGGGTGCGGGCGTCCATCACTTCGCCCCCTTCCCGGCCTCGGGCATCGCGGCCCAGGCCTCGCGCAGCTCCAGGAGCAGGCGCCTGGCCTCGTCGAAGCCGGCGGCGTCGTTGCCCGCGCTCGCGAGCAGCAGTCGCCGGGCGATGTAGTCGTAGAGCTCGGTGAGCGTGGCCGCGAGCGGGTTGCCGGCGCTGCGGTCCAGGCTCGCGTTCAGGCCCTGCTCGATGATCTGCACGGCCTGGGAGACGGCCTGGCCGCGGGCGGCGAACTGGCCCGAGCCCATGTGCAGCCGCGCGCGCGAGATCGCCTCGACGGCGCCGTCGAAGAGCATCAGCACGAGGCGGTGCGGGTCGGCGGTGTCCACGCCGGTGGTGATTCCGATCTCTCCGTAGGCGCGCGCCGCGCGGCGGGCCGCCGATTGCATGGCGTATTCCATCACTTGCTCGAGGAGTAGGAGCCCGGCAGGTTCGCGAGCTGTTGCGTGAGATAGCTGCTGGTGTTGTTCATGCTGGCCATGAGCGAGTCGAGCGCGGCGAACTGCGCGCGCAGGCGCTTCTCGGTGGCGTCGAGGTAGCGCTGGAACTGCTCGCTCTCGGTGGCGTAGCGCTTGAGGGCGTCGTTCAGGCCCGAGACGCGCGAGTCGATGGCGCCGTCGGCCTCCGCCAGGCCGGAGAGGGCGGCCGCCAGCGTGGCCGCGAAGCCGCGCCCGAAGGAGACGGTGCCGGAGCTGCCGGCGGCCGTGGCGTCCACGCGGATGGACAGGCCCTCGACGTCGGAGCCCGCGTCGCCCGCGAGGTACTTGCCCGCGCCGGTGGCGGCGAACCCGCCGATCGTGCCGGCGACGTCCTGGCCCGCGGTGGCCACCGGTGCGCCGCCCAGCAGGCCCGCGGCCGCGTTGCCGCCGGCGGCCGTGACGGTGGACGCGGCGCCGAAGCGCGCGCTCTGGATGGTGATCACGCCGCCCGTGGCGGTGACCGCGACCTGCACGCCCGCGGCGGAGAGCGCGGACGAGGCGTTCAGGCGCGAGGCGAGGTCGGTGGCCAGCGCGTCGGCGCTCGCGTACGTGCCCGGCGAGAGCGTGACCGAGGTGGAGACGCCGTCCACGGTGAGGGAGAGCGCGTCGTTCGCGCCCGCGGTGATCGTGAGCCCGGCGGCGGCCGAGCCCGCGAGGCTGCCGACGCTGGCCGGGCGCGTGACGGACACGGCGTAGGTTCCGGCGACGGTCTTGTCGGTGAAGTCGCTCCAGGCGATGCGCGAGTCGGAGGCCTCGCCCGTGGCCGCGAAGAGCCGCGTCATGCCGGCGGGGTCGGCGGCCAGCGCGGACTGGAACTTCGTCGCGTCCAGCGAGAGCTTGCCGTCGGAGCCGAGCGTGACGCCCGCCTGCGAGAGCGTGGTGAGCGAGCCCGTGAGCCCGGCCGGCGGGTTGGCGATGGTCGAGCGAAGGCGCGTCTCGAGCACGCGCAGGATGGACTCGCCCGTGAGCGCGCCCGTGGGGTTGCCCTTGGCGTCGCGCGCGCCCGCGGTGGCGATGACGCCGCGAAGGTTGTTGTAGCCGTCCACGAAGGACTGCACGGCCGACTGGATGGCGGTGGTGTCGCGGCTCACCGCGAGCGTGGTGGGCGAGCCCGGCGCGGCCTTGGCGAGGGTGAAGCTCACGCCCTCGAGCACGCCGGTGACCACGTTGGTCGGCCGCGTCATCGGCAGGCCGTCGAGGGTGAAGCTCGCGTCCAGCGCGGCCTGGGCCTGCGCGAGGTTGCGGCCGCTGCCCTCGGCGGCGGCCGGGTCGTAGGCGAGCTGCGAGAGGCCCGCGAGGTCCGTGGGCGTGCCGTCGCCGTCGCTCACGGTGATCTTCAGGCTGGAGGCCGCGCCCGTGTCGGCGGAGGCGAACACCAGGCGCTCGCCGGCGCCGTCGTTCACGATCGAGGCGCTGACGCCGATGCCGGCGGCGTTCACGGCGTCGCGGATGCCCGCGAGCGTGGAGTCGGCCGCGCCGATGGTCACGGTGGCGTCCGGCTTGGCGGCGTTGGGCGTGTAGAGCGTCCCGTCCCAGGTGCCGAACGAGAAGGTGAGGGTGCCTGTGCCCACCGCGTCCGTCTTCGACGCGAAGGGGCCGGAGTAGATGCGGTGCGCCTGGGCGAGGTTCGCGACCTCGAGCGTGTGCGAGCCCTCGGCGGCGGTGGAATCGGCGCTCACCTTGGCGAGCGACGCGTCGGCCAGCGTGGCCGACATGGCGCCGAGCTTCGCGGCCGTGAGCCCCTCGAGGGTCGACTGGAAGGAGGCCAGCAGGCTCTTCAGGCTGCCGAAGGCGCTCACCCGCGCCGTGGTCGACTGCGTCTTCGCGTCGATCTGGTCCATCGGCAGGCGCTCGACGGACATGAGCTTGGTGACGATCGCGTCGACGTCCAGGTTCGAGCCGACGCCGGGAAGCGTGATGCCGGTCATGCGACGCCTCCGGGGGAGGAAAAGGTGCGGCGCGGCGGCGGGCAGCGCATACCCGCCGTCGCGCCGCGGTCGGCGGGGGGCGCGAACCCGGTCCGCGCCCCGCCGCCGAGACCGGCCGCGGGCTTGCGCCCGCGGCCGGGGAGACGACGCGGATCAGCCGCGCAGGAGCTGCAGGACGTTGTTGGGGACCGCATTGGCCTGGGCCAGCATCGCCACGCCCGACTGCTGCAGGATCTGGGCGCGCGTGAGGGCGGCGGTTTCCGCGGCGAAGTCGGCGTCCATCACCCGCGACTTGGCGGCGGACTGGTTCTCCCTCGCGTTGGACAGGTTCTGGATCGCGAACTCGAGGCGGTTCATCGCGGCGCCGTAGTCGGCGCGGTTGCCGTTGATGGCGTCGAGCTTGGTGTCGATCGCGGCGATGGCCGTGTTCGCGTTGGAGGTGCTGGTGACGTCGCCGCCGACCGCGCTGACCGCGGAGGTCGTGACCGCCAGCGTGTCGCCCGTGTTGGCGCCCACCTGGAAGGTGAAGGTCGCCGCGCCGCCGCCGATGACGGCCGTGTTGTTGAACTTGGTGGACGAGGCGATCCGCGTGATTTCGCCGTCGAGCGCCGTGAATTCCTTGTTGAGGTTCGTCAGGTCGCCGGAGCTGTAGACGGGGTTGGCCGCCTGGACCGCCAGCTCGCGCATGCGCTGCAGGATGTCGGTCACGGTGGACAGCGCGCCGTCCGCGGTCTGCACGAGGGAGATCGCGTCACCCGCGTTGCGGATCGCCACGCCGAGGCCGCGCACCTGCGTGTCCATGCGGGCGCCCACGGCGATGCCGGCGGCGTCGTCCTTGGCGCTGTTCACGCGAAGGCCGGTGGACAGGCGCTGCAGGGCGGTGTTGAGGGCGCCTTGCGAGCTGGAGAGCGCGCGTTGCGAGGTGAGCGATGCGACGTTGGTGTTGATGACTTGTGCCATGGTGTATCTCCTTTAGGGGACGTAGAGTTCGCCCCTCCTCGGGGCTACGTCGGTCTCGCCATTTCCCGTACGACCGTCGTTGCACCCCTTATCGGGTGCCCCATGCCCAAACTTTAGGCACCGGTGCGTCCGACCCCTTCAGGCGTATCCGGATGCTAGGCGCGGGCCGGGGGCGCCCATCCCGGGAGAACGGCGGGGGAAAGGGCCCATTCCGGTGGACGGGCCGGGAACCGCAGCGCGATACTGCCGGTCAGTTCCGGTGGCTGCCCCGCGAGGATTCGAGGGGCGGGCAAGGAAAACACAAAGGAATTATGGGGTTGCTTGGCAATCCCGAGAATTCACCTTACTATCGCCCCATGGCCCGTCCCCGCCTCGCCCGCCCGGCCCTCGCCGGGCTCCTCGCCCTCGCCGCCCTCGCGGCGGCGCCGGCGCGCGCGGACATCTTCAAGTTCACGGACGAGCGGGGGGTGGTGCACTTCACCAACATCCCGCAGCTGGACCGCCGCTACAAGCTCTACATGCGCGAGGGCAAGCCGGCGCCGCACCTCGCGCGCGCCTACATGCCCTCGGAGGCCGAGATCCGCCGCTACCAGGACATCGTGGACGCCGCGGCCAAGAGCCACGGCGTGGACCAGGCCCTCGTGCACGCGGTCATCAGCGCCGAGTCGGGGTACAACCCCCGGGCCGTCTCGCGAAGCGGCGCGCGCGGCCTCATGCAGCTCATGCCGGACACGGCGCGCCGCTACGGCGTGACCGACGTCTTCGACCCCGCGGATAACGTGCGCGGGGGCGTGAAGTACCTGAAGGACCTGCTCGCCCTCTTCGGGGGCGACATGCGCCTCGCGCTCGCCGGCTACAACGCCGGGGAGAACGCCGTCATCCGGGCCGGGAACCGCATCCCGAATTACCCGGAGACGCAGAGCTACGTGCCGAAGGTCATCGACTTCTACCACCGCTTCCTCGCCCGCAAGGGCTGATCCGCGCCCGCGCCGATCGCTGCCGTGCCGCGCTCGGCAAGGGGACGCTGGCCATTGATTCTCGGAGCCGGCGGCGCAAGTCGATCGCCATCCTGGGCACGCAAGCGTGACCGCCGGATGGGCGCCCAAGAAATCGCGGCCAGGCAACACACGCCAGGCCGCGATTTCTTGCCCATCTACAGCCGGGACCGCTGCGCTGTCCCGGCCGCGGCGGTCGCGCGCCAAGGATGGCGATCGACTTGCGCCGCCGCCTCCACTGGCACTCCGTGGGCGCCGCATCGAATGCTGCCTCGCCGGACCGCCAGGGACTGTTGTTGAAGGCGCCACGCGCATCCCATCACGGGCCATCTTCGCCAGGCGCAACCGCATCCCGTCTGCGGCCACTCCCGTCGGAAGCAACCAGCCTCCAGCGGGAATGGACTCAATCGGCGCTGGCGGGTTGGGCGGGACGGGAGGGGGTGCCGGCGCGCTCTTCCTCGAGGCGTTGCTCGAAGCTCTTGTGCCGGCGCGCGAGGAGCGTGTAGGCCGTGGGCACCACGAAGAGCGTGAGGAAGGTGCCCAGGAGCATGCCGCCCACGATCACCCAGCCGATCTGCTGGCGCGACTCGGACCCGGCGCCGTGGGCGAGGGCGAGCGGCACGGCGCCCAGCACCATGGCGCCCGTGGTCATGAGGATGGGCCGCAGGCGCAGCACCGCGGCCTCCTCCACGGCCTCCAGCACGCCCATGCCCTTCGCCTGCATCTGGTTGGCGAACTCGACGATGAGGATGCCGTGCTTGGTGATGAGGCCCACGAGCGTGACGAGGCCGATCTTGCTGTAGATGTTGAGCGTGCCGCCGGTGAGCCAGAGCGCCACCAGCGCCCCGGCCACGGCGAGCGGCACCGTGAGCATGATGATGAACGGGTCGACGAAGCTCTCGAACTGCGCCGCGAGCACCAGGAAGATGAAGGCGAGCGAGAGCGCGAACACGAACAGGATGTCCTGCGAGGAATCGCGGAACTCGCGCGACTGGCCGTTGAGGTCCGTCTGCGCCGTGGGCGGCAGCACGCGCTTGGCCGCCGACTGCATGTAGGCGAGGGCCTCGCCCAGGGGGTAGCCGGGCGCCAGGGTCGCGGTGATCGTCGCCGAGCGGATGCGGTTGAAGTGGTTGAGGTTCTTGGGCGAGACCGACTCGCGCACGCTCACCAGGTTGGCGAGCTGCACCATCTCCCCGCCCTTGCCGCGCACGTAGATGTCGGCGATGTCGCCGGGCGCGCGCCGCTCGCCCTCGGCCACCTGCACGATCACGTCGTACTGCTCGCCGTCGCGCTTGAAGCGCGTGACCTGCCGGCCGCCCAGCATGGTCTCCAGCGTGCGGCCCACGGCCTCGACGGAGGCGCCCACGTCCACGATCTTGTCGCGGTTCACGCCCACCTTGAGCTCGGGCTTGTCCAGGCGCAGGTCCGAGTCCAGGTTCTGCAGGCCGGGGTTCCTCGCCGCCTCGGCCAGCATCGCGTCCACGTGCCGCTGCAGCACCTCGAAGGGCGCCGAGCTCATGATCACGAACTCCACGGGCCGGCTGCGCGGCGACTGGCCCAGCGAGGGCGGGTTGGTGGGGAAGGCGCGCACGCCGGGCACCTGCGCGAAGCGCGGGGCGAGCTCGGCGGCGATGGCCTGCTGGCTGCGCGAGCGCTCGTCCCAGGGCTTCAGGCGCAGGATGGCGATGCCGTCCGACACGGTGGGAAAGCCCGCCAGCGCGTTGAAGCGCGCCGCCTCGGGGATGGTGCGGTAGATGTCCTCCAGCGGGCGCAGGTTCTCGGCCGTGTAGCGCGCCGTCGAGCCCTCCTGGGCGCTCACGAAGCCGAAGATGACGCCGCGGTCCTCCACGGGCGTGAGCTCCTGGCGCAGCTGCGTGCCGAACGCCGCCGCGAGCGCGGCCACCACCAGCGCGCCGGCGAACACCCAGACGCGGTGGTGCAGGGCGCGGTCCAGCAGGCGCCGGTAGCCCGCGACGAGCGAGACGAAGAGCCCCTCGCTCCACTGGTACAGGCGGTTGTGCCGCGCCTCGTGGCGCAGGAGCTTCGAGCACATCATCGGCGAGAGCGTGAGCGCCACGAACCCCGAGACCAGCACGGCGCCGGCCAGGGCCAGCGCGAACTCGATGAACAGTCGCCCCGAGCGGCCCGTCTGGAAGGCGAGCGGGGCGTACACGGCCGCCAGCGTGATCGTCATGGCCACGACGGCGAAGGCGATCTCGCGCGCGCCCACCAGCGCCGCGTCCAGGCGCGACATGCCCTTCTCGAGGTTGCGGTAGATGTTCTCCAGCACCACGATCGCGTCGTCCACCACCAGGCCGATGGCGAGCACCATCGCCAGGAGCGTGAGCGTGTTGACGCTGAAGCCCATCACGTACATGAAGGTGCAGGCGCCCACGAGCGAGACGGGGATCGTCACCAGCGGGATGAGCGTGGCGCGGAAGTTGCGCAGGAACAGGAAGATCACCAGCGCCACCAGCACGATGGCCTCGGCGATCGTCGCGAACACCGCCTTGATCGACTGCTCGATGAAGACCGAGGAGTCGTACATGAGCACGATCTTCATGCCCGGCAGGGTCTTGTTGATCTCGGCGATCTCGGCGCGCACCGCCTGCGAGAGCTCCAGCGGGTTGGCGGTGGCCTGCTTGATCACGCCCATGGCCACCGCCGTGTCGCCCATGAAGCGCGTGATCACGCGCTCGTCGAGCGGGCCCACGGCCACGCGCCCGACGTCGCGGATGCGCACCGGGTAGCCGTTCACCTCGCGCACGACGATGCCGCCGAACTGCGCGGGGGTCTGCAGGTCCGTCTGCGAGAGCACGGAGAACTCGCGGCGCTCGCTCTCGATGCGGCCGGCGGGGATCTCCACGTTCTGCCGGCGCAGCGCGTCCTCCACGTCCTGCACCGTGAGGCGGTAGCCCGCCAGCTTGGCGCGGTCCACCCAGATGCGCATGGTGACCTTGCGCTCGCCGAAGATGCGCACGTCCGCCGCGCCCGGCAGCGTGGACAGGCGCGGCTTGATGTAGCGCGCCACGTAGTCGGAGACCTCCAGGGCGTCCTTGCCCGGCGCCGAGACGGCCATCCACATGATGGGGAAGGCGTCGGCCTCCACCTTGGCCACCACGGGCTCGTCGACGGCCTCGGGCAGCTTGGCGCGCACGCGCGCGACCTTGTCGCGCACGTCGGCCGCGGCCGAGTCCGGGTCGCGCGTGAGGCGGAAGCGCACGGTGATCTGCGAGCGCTCCGAGCGCGAGACGCTGGTCATCACGTCCACGCCCTCGATGCCGGCGAGCGAGTCCTCGAGCACCTTGGTGATCTGCGACTCCACCACCTCGGCGCTCGCGCCCGTGTAGGTGGTCTCCACCGACACCACGGGCTCGTCGATGCGCGGGTACTCGCGCACCGCCAGGCGCGAGTAGGAGATGAGGCCGACCAGCAGCACGACGATGGAGAGCACCGTCGCGAAGACGGGCCGGCGGATGCAGATCTCGGGGAGCTTCACCGCGCCCGTCCCCTCAGGAGCGGTCCCTGGGCGGCGCGGGCGTGTCGGCGCGCCCCACGGGCTCGCGCGCCGCGCCGGCGCCGGCCACCTGCACGGCCACGCCGTCGCGCAGCTTCACCACGCCGGCCGAGACCACGAGGTCGCCGCGTCCCAGCCCGCCCGTCACCTCGACCCGGCCGTCGCGGCGCTGGCCGATGTCCACCTTCTGCCGGATGGCGCGGCCGTCGACGACCTTGTAGACGAACTTGTCCTCGCCCAGCGGGAAGATCGACTCCTCGGGAACGGTGAGCGAGTCGCGCAGCTCGCTAGTGAGCAGGCGCACGCGCACGAACATGCCGGGGCGCAGCCTCGCGTCGGCGTTGGGCACCTGCGCGCGGATGGCGATGGCGCGCCCGCTCGCGTCGATGAGCGGGTTGATGGCGTAGACGCGCCCGGGCCAGGTCCGGCCGGGCAGGGCGTCGGCGCTGAGCTGCAGCACCTGGCCCGCGCGCACCTGCGAGAGGAACACCTCGGGCACGCGGAAGTCGGCCTTGAGCGGGTCGATGGCCTCCAGGTTCACGATGTCCTGGCCCTCCTTCACGTAGTCGCCCACGCTCACCGAGCGCAGGCCGATGTGGCCGGCGAAGGGCGCCTTCACCTCCGTCTTGGCGAGGCGCGCGGCGGCGAGCTCCACGTCGGCCTGGGCCACGCGCAGGTTGTTCTCGAGCTCGTCCTTGGCCTGGGTGGAGAGGAAGCCCTTGTCGCGCAGGTCCAGCGCGCGGTCGTACTTGGTGCGCGAGAGCGTGAGGTTGGCGCGGGCGCGCTCGAGGTCGGCGCGCTGCACGGAGCTGTCGAGGCGGATCAGCACCTGCCCCGCGTTCACGCGCTCGCCCTCGCGGAAGGCGATCTCGACCACGCGGCCGGCCACCTCGGGGCGCACCACCACCGCCTCATCGGAGCGAAGGCTCCCCACGGTGGTGATGGACTCGGGCAGGCGCACGGCGAGCGGCGGCGCGGCCTCCACCACCACGGCGCGCGCGGTGGCGGCGGGGGCGGGGCGGGCG
>JAKOWJ010000131.1 GCA_029781595.1 Pseudomonadota bacterium
GAGGCCGAGCCCGAGGTGGACGAAGACCGGCACGAGCGCCGGCGGGTGCGCGAGCGGCTGGCTGTGGGTGTCGCCGAAGACCATCGGCAGCACGCGCGAGAGCACGGCCGCGAAGGCCACGCCCAGGGCCAGCAGCAGGAAGGGCGTGGCCCACGGGTGCTCGCGCATCGCCGTGGTGAGGATGAGGAACTCGCTCGCGAACACGCCGAAGGGCGGCATGCCCAGGATCGCCAGGGTGCCGATCATGAGGCCCCAGCCGACCGTCGGGCTCACCTTCACCAGGCCCCGGATGTCCTCCATCACCTGCGTGCCGGCCTTCTGCGCGGCGTGGCCCACGGCGAAGAAGATGGCGCTCTTCACCAGGGAGTGCACCGTCATGTGCAGCAGCCCCGCGAAGTTGGCGATGGGCCCGGCCATGCCGAAGGCGAAGGTGACGAGGCCCATGTGCTCGATGGACGAGTAGGCGAACATGCGCTTCACGTCGCGCTGGCGCGACAGGAAGAACGCGGCCACCACCACCGAGGTGAGCCCGAAGCCCATCATCATGTTGCCCGCGAAGCGCGACTCGAGCGCGCCGTCGGCCAGCACCTTGCAGCGGATGACGGAGTAGAGCGCCACGTTGAGCAGCAGCCCCGAGAGCACCGCCGAGATGGGCGTGGGGCCCTCCGCGTGCGCGTCCGGCAGCCAGTTGTGCAGCGGCACCAGGCCCACCTTGGTGCCGTAGCCCACCAGCAGGAACACGAACGCGAGCGAGAGGATGGCCGGCTCGAGCTGGGCCTTCACCCCGTCCAGGTGCGTCCAGAGCAGCGCGTTGCCCTCCGGCCCCAGCACGCGCTCGGCGGCGAAGTAGAGCAGGATGGTGCCGAAGAGGGCCTGGGCGATGCCCACGCCGCAGAGGATGAAGTACTTCCACGCCGCCTCGAGCGAGGCCGCCGTGCGGTACACCGACACCAGCAGCACCGTGGCGAGCGTGGCCGCCTCCATGGCCACCCACAGGATCCCGAGGTTGTTGGTGGTGAGCGCGGCGAGCATGGTGAACATGAACGCCTGGTACATGCTGTGGTAGAGGCGAAGGCGCGGGCCCGTCATCTTGCCGCGGTCCCTCTCCACGCGCATGTAGGGCCGCGAGAAGAGCGCGGTGGTGAAGCCCACGAAGGCCGTGAGGGCCACGAGGAAGACGTTGAGCGGGTCCACGAAGAACTGCTCGTCCCAGGCCGTGATGGGCCCGCCGGAGACCACCTCCGCCGTGAGCCAGGCGGCCGCCGCGAGCGTGGCGAGGCTGAAGCCGGCGTTCACCTCGGGCGCGACGGGACGGTCGCCCAGCAGCCAGAGCGCGGGGGCGCCGGCGAGCGGGATGGCGAGCAGGACGACGAACGCTTCCATGTGCCTAGTCGACGGCCCGTTTCGCGACCACGCTAGTCCTCCTTGAGCTTCTCGAGGTGGTGGATGTCGAGCGAGTCGAACTGCTCGCGGATCTGGAACATGAACACGCCCAGGATGATCATGCCCACCAGCACGTCCAGCGCGATCCCGAGCTCGACGACCATCGGCATGCCGTAGGTCGCGCTCGTGGCCGCGAAGAAGAGGCCGTTCTCCATGGCGAGGAACCCGATCACCTGCGGCACGGCCTTCGAGCGCGTGATCATCATGAGGAAGCTCATGAGCACGCAGGCGAGCGCGATGCCCAGGGCGCCGCGCGCGATCGACTGCGAGAACTCGGAGATGGGCAGCGCGAGGTTGAAGGCGAAGACCACCAGCACGATGCCCACCAGCATCATCGTCGGGATGTTGATGAGCGTCTCCACGTCCCACTTCACGTTCAGGCGCCGGATGAGCCGGTGCAGCAGCCAGGGCAGCAGCACGACCTTGAGCGCGAAGGTGATGCCGGCCGACCAGTAGAGGTGGCGCTGGCCCGTCGCCCAGGCCACGGTGGCGGTGGAGCCGACGAGGGCGAGCCCCTGCAGCGCGAAGAGGTTGATGAGGGCGACGATGCGCCGCTGCGCGAGCATCGCGAAGGCGATGAGCAGCAGCACGGCCGCGAAGAGGTGGATGACCTGGGTGGTGAAGGGCGACACGCTAGGCCCCCAGCAGCAGGTGCACGAGCAGGGCCAGCACGCCCAGCAGGAAGGCGGCGGCCAGGAACTCGGGCACGCGGAAGACGCGCATCTTGGCCAGGATCGTCTCGATGAGGGCGAGGACGAAGCCGCCCACCGCGAGCTTGGCGACGAGCGCCGGCAGCGCCCAGAGCAGCGCCGCGTGGTCGCGCGCCTCGGCGATGCCCCAGGGGAAGAAGATCGCCAGGCCCGCGCAGGAGTAGGCGAAGAGCTTGAGCGAGGCGGCCCACTCCATCAGCGCGAGGTGGCGCCCGGAGTACTCCAGGATGAGCGCCTCGTGGATCATCGTGAGCTCGAGGTGCGTGGCGGGGTTGTCCACCGGCACGCGCGCGTTCTCCGCGAGCGAGACCATGGTGAAGGCGAGGCCCGCGAAGGCGAGGCTAGGCAGGATGGCGAACTCGCGGTGGGCGAGCGCCGAGACCGTGGTGGCGAGCGAGGTCGAGCTGGAGATGAGCGAGGCCGTGAACAGCACCATGAGGAAGGCCGGCTCGGCCAGGAACCCGACCAGCATCTCGCGCCGCGCCCCGAGGCTGCCGAAGGCGGTGCCGATGTCCATGGCGGCGAGCGAGATGAACAGGCGCGCCACGCCGAACAGGCCCACCAGCGCGATGGCGTCCGCCGCCGGGGCGAGCGGCAGGTTCGTCGAGAGCATCGGCACGATCATGCAGGCGAGGGCCATGCACGCGAACACCACGTAGGGCGCGATGCGGAACATGGGCGAGGCCCCGTGCGCGACCACCGACTCCTTCCAGAAGAGCTTGTGCAGCGTGCGGAAGGGCATCGCGAGCGGCGGGGCGCGCCGGTTCTGCAGCCACGCGCGGCACTGCGACACCCAGCCCGAGAGCAGCGGCGCGCCGAGCAGGGCGACGGCGAGGGCGAGGAGCTGGCCGAGGGCGCCTTCGAGGTTCATGCCTGGGTGAGGAAGAGCAGCGCCACGAGCGTGACGAAGCTGTAGAGCAGGTAGATGGAGATGCGCCCGCGCTGCAGGCGGCCCACCGCGCGCGAGACGGCCTCGGTGGCGGCGGCGATGCGCAGGTAGATCGCGCTCCAGGCGGGGTCCTCGATCTCCACGCGGTAGCGCGGGGCGGCGTCGAAGGGCGAGGGCAGCTCGCGGCGCATGCGGTAGAAGGGCTCGAAGATCTGGCGGATGGGCTGGCCGAAGCCCTCGGCGGTGTCCTGCATGCGCGCCGTCTGGGCCGGGAAGCCGCAGTCCCAGGGCGCGGCGCGCCGCACGCGGCCGTGGTAGAAGCGGCGCACGAGGACGATGGTGGCCACCACGATGAGCGCGGTCACCACCAGGAAGGTGAGCGGGCTGTACGAGGCGCGCTCGGCCGACACCGGCGCGAGCAGCAGCCAGTCGCCGATGTGCCCGCTCTGCGCGAGGCCGCGGCCCACGAGGGAGAAGGTGATGGGGTCGATCACCTCGATGACGGCCACCGGGAACAGGCCCAGCAGCACGCAGCCGGCGGTGAGCCAGGCGAGGCCCAGGCGCTCCAGGCCCCCGGCGTCGTGCGCGTGCGCGAGCTTCTCCTCGCGCGGCCGGCCCAGGAAGATCACGCCGTAGAACTTCACCATGACGTAGGCGGCCAGCGCGGCCACCAGCACCACGCCCGCGGCGAACACCGGCACGAGCATGCGCAGGTACGGGTTGGGCAGCCCGCCCGTGAAGAGGAAGCCCTGCAGCAGCAGCCACTCGGAGACGAAGCCGTTGGACGGCGGCAGGCCCGCGGCGGCCATCACGCCGGCCAGGGCCGTCCAGCCCACCCACGGCATGAAGCGCAGCAGGCCCCCGAGGCGGCCGAGGCTTCGCTCCTGCGTGGCGTGCAGCACGCAGCCGGTGCCCAGGAAGAGCAGGCTCTTGAAGAGGGCGTGGTTCAGGCAGTGGTAGAGAGAGGCCGCGAGCGCGAGCGCGGCCAGCGCGTCCATGCGGTAGGCGGCGAAGACCATCGCGAGGCCCAGGCCCACCACGATGAGGCCCACGTTCTCGATGGAGGAGTAGGCGAGCAGGCGCTTCATGTCCACCTGCGCGGCGGCGAAGACCACGCCGAAGAAGGCCGTGGCGAGGCCCACGACGAGCGCGACCACGCCCCACCACCAGGCGGGCGTGCCCAGCAGGTCGAAGCTCACGCGCACCAGGCCGTAGACGGCGGTCTTGAGCATCACGCCGCTCATGAGGGCGGAGACCGGCGAGGGGGCGGCCGGGTGCGCCTCGGGCAGCCACACGTGCAGCGGCAGGATGCCCGCCTTGGCGCCGAAGCCCAGCAGGGCCAGGCCGAAGGCGCACGAGGCCCAGAAGGGCGAGAGCGACTGCGCGCGCATGTTGGCGAAGGTGTAGTCGCCGGTGCCCGCCTGCAGCACCCCGAAGCACAGCAGGATGGCGATGGCGCCCACGTGCGCCACCAGCAGGTAGAGGAAGCCGGCGCGGCGGATCTCGGCGATGCGGTGGTTGGTGGTGACGAGGAAGAAGGAGGCGAGCGCCATGACCTCCCAGGTCACCATGAAGGCGTAGGCGTCGTCGG
Organism: Pseudomonadota bacterium; assembly: GCA_029781595.1. GTDB lineage: Bacteria > Pseudomonadota > Gammaproteobacteria > Burkholderiales > Usitatibacteraceae > FEB-7. The sequence goes on from JAKOWJ010000131.1 coordinate 4,634, forward strand.
CCAGCATCACCATCGCCATGCCCGCGAGGAAGAGGTGGTAGTGCAGGCACAGCAGCCCCGGCGGCGTGCCCTCGCCCTGGCGGAAGTAGCCGCCGGCGAACACGCTGATGCCCGCGCTCGCCAGGCCCAGCAGGGCCAGGAAGAAGGCCGAGAGCGCGTCCAGGCGCAGGTGGAAGGGCAGGTCCGGCAGGCCGATGGCGAGCACCGCCACCTGCGGCGCGCCCGGCAGCCCCATCAGCGCGAAGCCCGCCAGCGCGAGGCTCGCCAGCGCCGAGAGCGGGAAGAGCACGCGGCCCACCACGCGCGTGTCGTGCAGCGCCGCCAGGCCCGCGAGGCCCAGGCCGAGCCACGCCACGACGACGACGGTCACCCCGTCGATCGCGAGCAGCTCGGGAAGCGGGCCCATCGCCGGACTACCGCCGGCCGGCGGGTGCGGTCACGTGGTCTCCACGGTGCAGTCGAGGTAGTAGCCGCTGCCGCGCTCGGTGCGGATGAGCCGGGGCTCGTTGGGCTTCTCCTCGATCTTCCGGCGCAGGCGCAGGATCTGCACGTCGATCGAGCGGTCGTAGATGTCGTCGTGCAGGCGGCTCGCCTCCAGCAGCTGGTCGCGCGTCAGCACCTTCTGCGGCGCGCGCAGGAACGCCACCAGCAGCGCGTACTCGCTGTTGGTGACCTCCACCGCCTTGCCGTCGGGCGACTTCAGGCGCCGCAGGCCGGTGTTGAGCTCCCAGCCCGCGAAGCGGTAGGCGCGCGCGCTCTCCACGCGGCGGGCGGCGCGCTTGACCTCCGTGCGCCGCAGCACGGCCTTGATGCGGGCGAGGAGCTCGCGCTGGCTGAAGGGCTTGGTCACGTAGTCGTCGGCGCCCAGCTCCAGGCCCATCACGCGGTCGACCTCCTCCTTGCGGCTGCCGGTGAGGATGATGATCGGGATGTCGAGCTTCTCGCGCAGGCGCCGGGCGATGCCCAGGCCGTCCTCGTCTGGCAGCTTCAGGTCGAGCAGCACCAGGTCGACGGGCTCCACGGACAGCACGCGGTCCATCTGGGCGCCCGACTCCGCGGTCGACACCTGGAGCTCGTGCTCGACCAGGTAGTCGCGCACCAGCTCGCGCAGGGCGGGGTCGTCGTCGACGACAAGGATGTGCGCTTCCAAGGGTGGTCGGGGGCCGTTGCCGGGAAGCGGCCATTTTACGCCGGAGCCCGTAGAATCGACCAGAAAGGTCCCCGAGTGACGCCCGTCCGAGAAACGCCCTCCCGGAGAACGCCCGCCCCGCCCGCCCTCGCCACCGGGCGCGCGGGCGCGCTGCTCGCCTTCGGCGCGGCCTACTACGCGCTCGCCGCCTACGCGGCGGCGCTGCCCAGCCAGCCGGCGCCGCCCTGGATGGTGTGGCCCGCCGACGGGCTCGCGCTGGGCGTGCTGCTGCTGCTGCCGGCCGCGCGCTGGCCGGCGGCGCTGGCCCTCGCGTTCGCCGCGACCCTGGCGGTGGGGTTGCAGGCGGGCGCGCCCGCGGGCGCCTGCGCGCTCGCCGCCCTCGCCAAGGCGGCGGTGCCGGCGGTGGTGGCCGCGGGGCTGCTCAAGCTCGGGCGCGGGCGCGTGCACCTGGGCTCGCTCGCGGGAATGACGGCCTTCCTCGTGAACCTGGTGCCCCTGCTGGCGGCGGCCTCGCTGGGCGAGGCGGCCCTCGCCGGCCTCGGGCACGGGGGCGAGCTGCGCGCGAGGTGGACGGCGACCTACGTCTCCGACTTCATGAGCCTGGTCGTGCTCGCGCCGCTCGTGCTGGCGTGGGCGCGCGGCAGCTGGGAGGAGGCGGTCGAGCCCTTCCGCGGCCGCGTCGCGGAGGTGGCCGTGCTCTACGCCGGGCTCGTCGTCACCGCGCACTTCGTGTTCCGCGCCGGCGCGCAGGCCGGCGGCTTCGTGCCGCCGCTCGCGTACCTGTGCTCGCCGTTCCTCGTCTGGGCGGCGCTGCGCTTCGGGCTGCGCGCGGCCACGGCGGCGGCCACCGCGCTCGCGCTCGTCGCCTACTGGCACATGGCGCAGGCGCCGTCGGCCGGCGCCGAGGACTGGCGCTCGCTGCTGCAGCTGCAGGGCTACCTCGCGGCCGTGGTGGTGACCGCGCTCTTCGCGGCGGCGCTGCTCGCCGAGCGCGAGGCGGCCGCGCAGACCACCGAGGCGTGGCGGCGGCGCCACGAGGCGGCCATCCACGCGAGCGGCAACCTGCTCTACGAGCTCGACCCGGCCACCGGCCGCATCCTCTGGGACGGCGACACGCGAGGGGTGCTGGGCGTCGCGCCCGAGGAGGTGGCCACGGCGCGGCAGTGGATGGCGCGCGTGCACCCGGACGACGCGGCGCGCCTGCGCGGCCTGCGCGCCAGGCTCCTTTCGGGCGAGGTGCCGAGCGTCGCGCTCGAGTACCGCGTGCGCCGCGGGGCCGACGAGTGGATCACGCTGGGCGTGAACGGCTACGCGCTGGACGACCCCACGCGCCGGCGGGGCGGGCAGCGGCGCGTGATCGGCTTCGTGAGCGACGTCACCGAGCGGGTGAAGGCCGAGGCCGAGCGCCAGGCCCTGGCCGCGCAGCTGCGGCAGGCCGAGAAGATGGAGGCCGTCGGGCGCCTGGCGGGCGGCATCGCCCACGACTTCAACAACATCCTGGGGGCGATCCTCGGCTACGGCGAGCTCGCGCAGGGGCGCGCCGAGTCCGACCCGCAGCTCAAGCGCTACGTGGACACGATCGTGAACGCCGGCAACCGCGCCAAGGCGCTCGTGTCGCAGATCCTCGCCTACAGCCGGGCCGAGAGCGGCATCCGCGAGCCCGTGGACCTGGGCCCCGTGGTCGCGGAGGTTCGCGACCTGCTGCGCGGGTCGGCCTCGTCGGGCCTGGAGGTGCGGCTCGTCTCGCCCGGGGAGGAGACGCGCGTGCTGGGCGATCCCACGCGCCTGCACCAGCTGCTCATGAACCTCGCCTCCAACGCCGTGCAGGCGATGCCCGAGGGGGGCGTGCTCGAGATCGCGCTGTCGCGGCGCACGCTCGCCGCGCCCGCGCGCACGCGCCTGGCGGAGGTGGCCGCGGGCGAGTGGGCCGTGATCGAGGTGCGCGACACCGGGCAGGGCATCGCGCCCGAGGTGATCGACCGCATCTTCGAGCCCTTCTTCACCACCAAGCCCGCCGGCCGCGGCACGGGCCTGGGACTCGCGCTCGTGCACACCATCGTGAAGGAGCACGGCGGGGCCATCGACCTCGCGAGCGAGGTGGGGAAGGGCACGACGTTCACCGTGTGGCTGCCGCGCGTGGAGGCCACGGGGTCGGCGGCGAAGGCGGCGGCACCGGCCGCCGGCGGCCAGGGGCAGGTGATCCTCGCGGTGGACGACCAGGGCGAGGTGCTCGCGGCGCTCGAGGAGATGCTGGCCGCGCTGGGCTACGAGCCCGCGGGCTACACCGACAGCCGCGCCGCCCTGGAGGCCTTCCTCGCCGACCCGTCGCGCTGCGACGCGGTGATCAGCGACGAGGTGATGCCGGGGCTGCAGGGCACGCAGCTCGCCGTGGAGCTGCGCGCGGCGCGGCCGGACATCCCCATCGTCATCGCCACGGGCTTCGGCGGGCCGGGCTTCGAGACGCGCGCGCTCTCGGCCGGCGTGAACCGGGTGCTGAAGAAGCCCTACCGCATGCAGGACATCGGCGAGGCGCTGGGCGGCGTGCTGGGCCGCGCCGGGTAGGCAGGGCGCCGCGCCGGGCGCGCGGCGCGCGCTACTTCACGATCTCGAGGTGGTCCAGGCCGCTGCCCAGGTCGCGGTTCTTGGCGTTCTTGCTCTCGAGCTTGATCTTCAGGCGCAGGTCGTTCACGGAGTCGGCGTTCCGCAGCGCGTCCTCGTAGGTGATCATGTCGGCCTCGAAGAGGTCGAAGAGCGCCTGGTCGAAGGTCTGCATGCCCAGCTCGCGCGAGCGGCTCATGAGCGCCTTCATCTCGTGCACCTCGCCCTTGAAGATGAGGTCCGACATGAGGGGCGAGTTGAGCATGATCTCGATGGCGGCCACGCGCCCCTTGGTGCCCTTCTTGGGGATGAGGCGCTGCGAGATGATGGCCTTGAGGTTGAGCGAGAGGTCCATCAGCAGCTGCGGCCGGCGCTCCTCCGGGAAGAAGTTGATGATGCGGTCCAGCGCCTGGTTGGTGGAGTTGGCGTGCAGCGTGGACATGCACAGGTGGCCCGTCTCGGCGAAGGCGATGCCGTACTCCATGGTCTCGCGCTCGCGGATCTCGCCGATGAGGATCACGTCCGGCGCCTGGCGCAGCGTGTTCTTCAGGGCGTTGAACCAGTTGTCGGTGTCCACGCCGACCTCGCGCTGCGTGATGATGCAGTTCTTGTGCTCGTGGACGTACTCGACCGGGTCCTCGATCGTGATGATGTGCCCGTAGCTGTTCTCGTTGCGGTGGCCGATCATGGCCGCGAGCGAGGTGGACTTGCCCGAGCCCGTGCCGCCCACGAAGATCACCAGGCCCCGCTTGGTCATCGCCACGTCCTTGAGCACCGGGGGCAGCCCCAGGTCGTCGAACTTGGGGATGGTGGTGGTGATGGTGCGCAGCACCAGGCCCACGCGGCCCTGCTGCACGAAGGCGTTGACGCGGAAGCGGCCGATGCCCGTGGGCGAGATGGCGAAGTTGCACTCGCTGGTCGCCTCGAACTCGGCGGCCTGCTTGTCCGTCATGATCGAGCGCGCCAGCTCCTGCGTGTGGATGGGCGTGAGGCTCTGCTGCGAGACGGGCGAGACCTTGCCGTCGACCTTCATGGCCGGCGGGAAGCCCGCGGTGATGAACAGGTCCGAGCCCTTGCGCGCGATGAGCGCGCGCAGCAGGTCGTGCATGAACTTGAGCGACTGTTCGCGTTCCATGGTCTCTCCCGCGGCGCGCTCAGGCGCCGATGAATGCGTCCTTGTTGGCGGCCTTCGCGCGGGCTTCCGTGTTGGAGATGAGGCTGCGCTTCACGAGGTCCAGCAGGTTCTGGTCCAGCGTCTGCATGCCCAGCGCCTGGCCGGTCTGGATCGCCGAGTACATCTGCGCCACCTTGGCCTCGCGGATGAGGTTGCGGATGGCGGGGGTGCCGATCATGATCTCGTGCGCCGCCACGCGCCCCGCGCCGTCCTTGGTCTTGCAGAGCGTCTGCGAGATCACGGCGCGCAGCGATTCCGACAGCATGGCGCGGATCATCTCCTTCTCGGCCGCCGGGAACACGTCGATGATGCGGTCGACCGTCTTGGCCGCGGACGAGGTGTGCAGCGTGCCGAACACCAGGTGGCCCGTCTCGGCGGCGGTCATCGCCAGGCGGATGGTCTCCAGGTCGCGCATCTCGCCCACCAGGATGATGTCCGGGTCCTCGCGCAGGGCGCTGCGCAGCGCGTTGGCGAAGGAGAGCGTGTGCGGCCCCACCTCGCGCTGGTTGATGAGGCACTTCTTGGCCTCGTGCACGAACTCGATCGGGTCCTCCACCGTGAGGATGTGCCCGTACTCGTTCTCGTTCACGTCGTTGATCATCGCCGCGAGCGTGGTGGACTTGCCCGAGCCCGTCGGGCCCGTCACCAGCACCAGGCCCCGCGGGTACTTGGCGATCTCCGCGAAGATCTTGGGCGCGTGCAGGTCCTCGAGCGTGAGCACCTTCGAGGGGATGGTCCGGAACACGGCGCCCGCGCCGCGGTTCTGGTTGAAGGCGTTGACGCGGAAGCGCGCGAGGTTGGGGATCTCGAACGAGAAGTCGCACTCGAGCGTCTCCTCGTACACCTTGCGCTGCGAGTCGTTCATGATGTCGTACACCATCCCGTGCACGTCCTTGTGCTCGAGCGGCGGCACGTTGATGCGGCGCACGTCGCCGTGCACGCGGATCATCGGCGGCAGCCCCGCGGACAGGTGCAGGTCCGAGGCCTTGTTCTTGACGGAGAATGCGAGGAGTTCGGCGATGTCCATCTTCGGTTCTCGGGGCAGTGGAAGGAAGCGGCGCGAAGGAGGGAAGCGGCGTTCGCCAGAGGTAGAATGCGCCTGTCGACACCCGGACCGATTATGTCTCCAATCGCGGAAAACCTGCAAGAAGTCGGGCGGCGCATTTCCGAGGCGTTACAAGGGGATAGGCGCGAGGTGACCCTCGTGGCCGTGTCCAAGACGCACCCGCCCGGGGCCGTGCGCGAGGCCTTCGCGGCCGGCCAGCGCCACTTCGGCGAGAACTACGTGCAGGAGGCCCTCGCCAAGATGGACGCGCTCGCCGGCCTGCCGGTCACCTGGCACTTCATCGGCGCGCTCCAGGGCAACAAGGCGAAGGCCGTGGCCGCGCGCTTCGACTGGGTGCACGGCGTGGACCGCGAGCGCATCGCCGAGCTCCTCTCGCGCCACCGGCCCGCGGGCCTGGCGCCGCTCGAGGTGTGCGTGGAGGTGAACATCAGCCGCGAGGCCACGAAGGGCGGGGTCGCGCCGGGCGAGGCCCTGGCGCTCGCGCGCCGCGTGGCCGCGCTGCCGGGCCTTCGCTTCCGGGGGCTCATGGGCATGGCGAGCCCCTCGGGCGAGCCGGCGCGGCTGCGGGCCGAGTTCGCGGTGCTGCGCCGGGAGCTCGAGGCGATCCGCGCCGCGGGCCTGGCGGCGGACACGCTTTCCATGGGCATGAGCCACGACTGGCGCGAGGCGCTGGCCGAGGGCGCGACGATGCTTCGCATCGGCACGGCGATCTTCGGCGCGCGCGGCGGGCACGCCTGGCGCCCGGCGGGCGCGGTCGGGGAGGCGGCGTGAAGGTCACCTTCGTCGGCGGCGGCAACATGGGCGCGGCCATCGTGGGGGGCCTGGTCGCGGGCGGCTTTCCGGCGGGGGACATCACCGTCGTGGAGCCGGGCGCGGGCGCGCGCGAGGCGCTCGCCGCGCGCTTCGGCGTGGCCGTGCGCGAATCCGCGGGCGCGGACCTCGCGCCCGCCGACGCGCTCGTGCTGGCCGTGAAGCCGCAGCACATGCGCGAGGCGGTCCGGCCGCTCGCGCCGCTGGCGCCCGCCACGCTCGTCGTCTCCATCGCCGCGGGCATCCGCCTGGCGGACCTCTCGCGCTGGCTGGGCGGCCACGCCGCGCTGGTGCGCGCCATGCCCAACACCCC
>JAKOWJ010000065.1 GCA_029781595.1 Pseudomonadota bacterium
CGTCCTCACGCTCGCTTCCGTCACCGCCTGCGCGGGCACGCCGCCCGCCGCCGACAAGGTCGCCGCCGGCCTCCCCGCCACGGGCCGTGCGGCGGATGCCGGCGAGCCCGCTGGGCATGGCGACCGCGCGGACCTCGTGGCCCATCGCCTACAGAGTGGCGGCCACGCCTTCGAGTTCCGTGCCCTTCTCGATCTCGGTGGGCCCGCCGCGGCTGCCGCGGTTGGGCAGCGCGATGGCCGACTGCATGTCGAGCTTCCAGTCGAGCGTGGCCACCAGCGTCTTGGCCACGTAGTTGATGATGAGGCTGCCGCCGGGGCTGCCCACCACCTCCTCCAGGCGCCCGCCCGCGCGGTCGAAGACGAGGAAGGGCGCCATGGAGCTCCTCGGGCGCTTGCCGGGCGCCACCGCGTTGGCCACGGCGAGGCCGTCCTCCACGGGACGGAAGTTGAAGTCGGTGAGCTCGTTGTTGAGGAGGAACCCGCGCACCATCTGCTTGGAGCCGAAGAAGCCCTCGATGGTGGTGGTCATCGACACGGCGTTGCCTTTCGCGTCGACGATCGCGATCTGGCTGGTGCCCGGCACCTCGTCCACGGGATCGTCGGCGAGCGCGACCTTCAGGCCCGGGGGCGTGCCCGGTCTTGCCTTGCCCATCGACTTCTCCGGCGAGATGAGCTTCGCGCGCGCCGCCAGGTAGCCGCGGTCGACGAGCCCGGCCACGGGCACGTCCACGAAGCGGTCGTCGGCCACGTAGCGGTTGCGGTCCGCGAAGGCGAGGCGCCCGGCCTCCGCGAGGTAGTGCACGGCCTCGGCCGAATCGGGCCGCAGCGCGGCGAGGTCGCGACCCTCCAGCACGCCCAGGATCTGAAGTACCGCGATGCCGCCGGAGGACGAGGGCGGCATGCCGCACAGGCGCCAGGCGCGGTAGTCGCCGCACACGGGCTCGGCGTCGCGCACGCGGTAGCCCGCGAGGTCGTCCAGGGTCATCGACCCGGGGTTGGCGTGGCCGCGCACCGCGGCGACGATGGCCTGCGCGACCTCGCCCGTGTAGAACGCGTCCGAGCCCTTCGCGGCGATGGCGCGCAGCGTCTTCGCGTACTCGGGATTGCGCAGGATCGTGCCGGCGGGCTTGGCCTTGCCGTCGGGGCCCAGGAAGTAGGCGGCCGCCGCGGGCTGCGAGGCGAGCGACGGATCCTTCGCCACCAGCTCGTGCAGGCGCTCGGACATCGGGAAGCCCTTCTCCGCGAGCGCGATCGCGGGCTGGAAGAGCGTCGCCCACGGGAGCTTGCCGTGCCGCGCGTGGGCCACCTCCAGCAGGCGCGGCGTGCCCGGCACGCCGATGGAGCGCCCGCCCACCACCGCGGCGCGGAAGGCCATGGGCTTGCCGTCGGCGCCGACGAAGAGCTGGGGCGTCGCGCCCGAGGGCGCCGTCTCGCGCCCGTCGTAGGCCACGGTGCGCTTGCCCGCCGCGTCGTGCACCAGGAGGAACGCGCCCCCGCCGAGCCCCGAGGCCTGCGGCTCGACGAGCCCGAGCACGAGCTGCGTGGCGATGGCGGCGTCCACCGCGCTGCCGCCCTTCTCCAGCATCGCGAGGCCCGCCTGCGCGGCGAGCGGGTGCGCGGCCACCACGACGTGGCGCTTGGCCGTGAAGAGCTTCTTGGCCGTCCAGCCGCTGGGCGGCTCGGGCTGCGAGGGGCGCAGCTGGGCGGTGGCGGGTGTGGCGAATGCGAGGGCGATGGAGAGTGAGGCGAGCCAAAAGCGCAGGACACGGATGAACACGGATGAACACGGATGGATTGTTGTCATGGCGATTCCTGGCGTGGACTG
>JAKOWJ010000150.1 GCA_029781595.1 Pseudomonadota bacterium
CGCACGGCGGCGACGTCGATGCGTCCTACGCGCACCGGCAGCCACCGGCGGTTGCCCGTCTCGTCGGCGAGCATCGTGCCCTCGTTCGTGGTGCCCACCATCACGCCGCGGCGCGGGTAGCTGGTGGCGAACTCGCGATACTTCGGGGTCCAGGTGTCGGCCGACTGGGAGATGAAGTCCTTGATGGAGTTGTTGTCCCGGGTGTGCAGGCCGCGGAGCTCGGCGATCTCGAAGATGAAGCGCCCGCGCATGCGGCGGGCAAGGTCCGCATCGCGCGCCGCGAGGTCGATGGTCACGGCGAGCGAGGCATCCGGCACCATCGCCTGCAGCAGCCGGGTCTTGCCCACCCCCTGCTCGCCCACCAGGATCACGGCCATGTCGGCCTGCACCCCCGGCGACAAGACCCGGCCCGCGAGGGCCGTCCACAGGTACAGGCCCACCGACTCGAGGTACGCGCGCTTGGCCCCGCCCCCGCGTGCCTTGGCCCGTGCGGTGGGGGCCTCCTGCCCCGCGCCGTCCTGATCGAGCACCGCCGCCTCGCCATCTGCCTCGCCATCGTCCACGTCGGACGCGCGCACGGCCGAGCACCAGCGCTCGAAGAAGGGGGCGCAGCGCTCGACGCCGTCCCACTCCGGCAGGCCCCCGAGCCAGGCCTGCGCCGAGTCGAAGCGGCGGGCCATCGCCACCATGTGCACGGCGTCGCGCACCAGGTCCCGGCCCACCGGCTCGAAGCCGCTCCTCTCGAACTGGACGCGCAACTGCACGTAGTCGGCGTCCATGAAGGGTTGCCAGTCCAGGTCCGCGAGGCGCGCGTGGCCGTTGGCGCCGGCCGACCAGGACGAGCGCATGAGCTCGTCCCGGAAGGCGTCATACCCCAGCCGCCAGCACCACCCCTCGGTGTCCAGCGCCCGGGCCACGTTGTCGATGGTCGCGTTGAAGCCCTTCGTGCCGCGCTTGAGGCCCTGCCCCGGCTCCGGCGAGAACCACGCCTCCGGGGAGGGCAGGGATCCGGCCAGGAGCGAGCGCTCGGCCGCCGAGGGGCCGCGCACCGGGCGAGGTGCCGGCGGGGCGGGCAG
>JAKOWJ010000156.1 GCA_029781595.1 Pseudomonadota bacterium
CCGCGAGGATGGGGCGGTCGATGAGGAAGCGCGAGAACATGGGCGGGGACCTTTCGCGCTACTTCTTCTTGGCGTCGGGCTTGGCCGCGCCGCCGGGCGCCGCGCCGGGCGGCGGCGCGTTCGGGTCGCCCACCTGCACCGGCGCGCCCGGGAAGACCTTCATGAGCCCGTCGACGATCACCTTGTCGCCGGCCTTCAGGCCCTCGCGGATCACCCAGTCGCGGCCCGTCCAGTCGCCCACCGTGACGGGACGCGGCTCGGCCTTGCCCTGCGCGCCGAGCACGTAGACCATCTTGCCCTGCGGCCCCTCGAGCACGGCGCGCTGCGGCACGACGATGGCCGCCGGCCGCACGGCGCCCTTGAGGATCACGCGCACGAACGGGCCGGGCTTGAGCTCGTTGGCGGGATTGGGCACCTCGGCGCGGGCGTCGGCCGTGCCGGTGACGGGCGAGTAGCGGTCGTCGGAGAACGCGAGGCGGCCGGGGCGCGAATACGTCGTGCCGTCCTCCAGGCGCAGGGCCACCTCGAAGCGCCCGTCCTGCGGCAGCTTGAGCGTGCCGTCGGCCGACTCGCGGGCGAACCGCGTGCGCTCCGCCTCCGAGAGGCCGAAATTGACGTAGGGGATCGGACTGCGTCACGGTGGTGAGCAGCACGTCGGGCCCCGAGACGAGGCTGCCCTCGCTCTTGAGCGCGCGGCTGGTGAGGCCGGCGATGGGCGATTCCACGCGCGTCCATTCGACGTTCAGCCGCGCCTCGTCGGCGCGCGCCCGCGCCGCCTTGAGCGCGGCGGTGGCCACCTCCTCCGCGGAGACGGCGTCGTCGTAGTCCTTCTGCGAGGCGGCCTTGGCCTCGTACAGGGGCTTCAGGCGCTTCGCGTCGCGCGCGGCGCGGGCGAGGCCGGCCTCGGCGCTCGCCACGTCGGCGTCGGCGCGGGCGAGCGCGGCGCGAAAGGGCGCGGGATCGAGCGTGAAGAGCGACTGCCCCGCCTTCACGCGGGATCCCTCCTCGTAGTTGCGCTTGAGCAGGATGCCCGTGACGCGCGCGCGCACCTCCACCTCGCGCGAGCCGGCCGTCTGGCCCGGGAACTCGAACTCCACGGGCACGGCGGCGGTCTTCACCGCCTGCACCGCCACGACGGCGGGGGGAAAGCCCCCCGGCGGCGGGCCGCCGTGCGGGCCGCAGCCCGCGACGAGCGCG
>JAKOWJ010000169.1 GCA_029781595.1 Pseudomonadota bacterium
CAGTCTGCCTCCTGGCCGCGATCGCCTACTACCTGCTCGAGCTGGCGCTGCTGCGGCTGGAGCCTGCGGGCAGCAGCCGACTTCGCACCGCCCTGGGCGGAGACGCGAAAGGCCGGCTGTCGCCCGTGGCCTACGCGATCGCCATCGCGGCCGCCTTTGCGCTGCCTTGGGTCTCCCTGGCCGTCCACGCCGGCGTCGCGATGGTGTGGCTGGTGCCGGATCGGCGCATCGAGCGCTCGCTCCGAGGCTAGCGAGCCCTGTGCCGGGCGTCGGGATCCGCGGCAGTGCGGTGCGGGAGGCCTGGGCATGGCCGATGATGGGGCCAATCAGACTTGGGAGGGTGCCCGATGAACCCGACGGACAGGCAGCCGTCTGACACGCAGCCAGGCCTCGAGGCGTGGATCGCGCGGGGCAAGGAGATGGCCGAGCGGGAGGAGCGGGCCCGAGCCGTCGCCCGGACCCGCCGCTTCGACACGATCGCCGTCCACGGCCTCTACGACCACCTGGCGGCGGCCGCCAACCAGGGCGCCATCATCGAGCCCGCCTACCTCGCCCCGGCCCAGCACTTCGCCGACAGCGAGGAGCTCGAGGCGGCCTTGGCCTACCTGATGCCGGCCTGGGGCTACACACGGATCGCCAACCCGACCACCCACTACCTCGAGGAGACGCTTGCCCTGCTCGAGGCCTACGGCAGCGGCGAGACCGCGAGCACAGTGGTCACCGGGTCCGGCATGGCCGCCGTCCACCTCGCCACGAACGCGCTGCTGGCCGCCGACCCCTCGCAGCCGGGCGCGACGCCCAACCTCGTGGCGTCGGCGAAGTGCTACGGCGGCACCTTCATGCTGTTCAGCCGCTACGCGGCGGAGCGGGGGATCGAGGTGCGCTGGGTGGCCGACCCGCTCGACACCGAGGCGTGGGCCGGCGCCATCGACGCGCAGACAAGGTTCCTGTACGCGGAGGCGCCCTCGAACCCCGCCCTCGCCGTCGCGGACATCCCGGCCCTGGCCGAGCTGGCCCACGGCCACGGCATCCCGCTCCTCGTCGACTCGACCGTGGCCACGCCGGCCTGCCTGCGGCCCCTCTCGCTCGGGGCCGACGTGGTCATCCACTCGCTGTCCAAGGCGATCGGGTCCTCGGGCCTGGCCATCGCGGGCGCGGTCACCGCGCGCCACGGGATCCCCGCCCGGGTGGCGAGCGACGAGGCGCGCGCCGACTTCGCCACCCACCTCAAGCTGCTGCCGGCGCGCGACTTCGGCGGCTCGCTGTCGCCCTCGTCCGCGCTGGCCCTGCTCTCGGACCTGCGGACCCTGCGGACCAGGATGGACGCCTGGGGCCGCTCGACGCAGGCGGTGGCGCAGTTCCTCGAGGCGCACCCGGCGGTGGCGTGCGTCTGGTACCCGGGCCTGCCCTCGCACCCGGGGCACGCCGTGGCGGCCCGCGACTTCTCGCTCGCGGACGGCGACGCCGACGGCCGGCCGGCCACCCGCTACGGGACGCTGCTCTCGTTCACCCTCCGCGGCGGCCTGCCCG
>JAKOWJ010000069.1 GCA_029781595.1 Pseudomonadota bacterium
CCTGGACGCCCGCGAGGCCGCCATCAAGGCCATGCGCGAGGTGACGGGCCCGGTGGTGGCCATCGTGCTGGTGCTGTGCGCCGTGTTCCTGCCCATCGCCTTCCTGGGCGGCCTCACGGGCGAGCTCTACCGCCAGTTCGCCGTCACCATCTCCATCGCCGTGGTGATCTCGGGCATCGTCGCGCTCACCCTCACGCCGACCCTGTGCGTGTGGATCATGAAGCGCGAGCACAAGCGGCCGGGGCGCTTCTTCCAGGCCTTCAACCGCGGCTTCGCGCGCACCACGGACCGCTACGAGAACGGCGTGGCGTGGATGATCCGCCGCGGCGGCATCGCGCTCGCGCTCTTCGCGGGCATGGTGGCCATCGCCGTGGGCCTGTGGCGCGTCACGCCCGGCTCCCTCGTCCCGGACGAGGACCAGGGCTTCTACATCTCCGCCGTGGTGCTGCCCGACGGCTCGTCGCTGGAGCGCACCGACAAGGTGGTGAGCCAGGTGGTCGAGGCCGTCAAGTCCAACCCCTTCAACCAGGACGCCGTGGCCTTCACGGGCTTCGACTTCATCGGCGGCACCTTCCGCGAGAACGCGGCCACCCTCTTCGTCACGCAGAAGCACTGGGACGAGCGCCCCGTGCCCGTGGGCGCGCTGGTGGGCGAGTTCTACATGAAGACGGCCGGCATCAAGGAGGGGCTGGCGCTCGCCTTCCCGCCGCCGGCCATCTTCGGCCTGGGCACCGCCGGCGGCTTCGAGTTCTACATCCAGAACCGCGGCGACGGCGGCCCGCAGCGCCTGGCGGAGGTCACGCAGGCCTTCCTCGCGCGCGCCGCGCAGGACAAGGAGCTCGCGCAGGTCAACACCCTGTGGCGCGCCAACGTGCCGCAGCTGCGCGTGGACGTGGACCGCGAGAAGGCCAAGAGCCTGGGCGTGCCGGTCGACGAGGTGTTCAACACCCTGGCGGCCACGCTCGGCTCGTACTACGTGAACGACTTCAACAAGTACGGCCGCACCTGGCAGGTGCTGCTCTCGGCCGACGCGGCCTACCGCCGCAGTCCCGACGACGTGGGCAACGTCTACGTGCGCAGCGACAAGGGCGCCATGGTGCCGCTCAAGGCCCTGGCGCGCATCGAGTACACGAGCGGGCCCGGCACGCTGGAGCGCTTCAACAACCTGCCGGCCGTGAAGATCATCGGCAGCGGCGCGCCGGGCGTGAGCTCGGGGCAGGCCATCGAGGCCATCGAGCGCATCGCAAGAGAAGTGCTGCCGCCCGAGTTCTCGCTCGACTGGAGCGGCGCCTCCTTCCAGGAGAAGCGCTCCGGCGGCACCTCCACCCTGGCGCTCGTCATGGGCGCGCTCATGGCCTTCCTCATCCTCGCGGCGCAGTACGAGAAGTGGTCGCTGCCCCTGTCGGTGATGATGGCGCTGCCCTTCGGCACCTTCGGCGCGCTGGCGGCGGTGTGGCTGCGCGGCATGACCAACGACGTGTACTTCCAGATCGG
>JAKOWJ010000183.1 GCA_029781595.1 Pseudomonadota bacterium
GACGATGTCGCGCTCGGTGCAGATGCCCACCAGGCGGCTTTCGTCGACGACCATCACCGCGCCGACGTTCTTCTTCGCCATGAGCTTCGCGGCCTTGGCCACGGTCGTGCCGGGCGGCGCCACCAGGCGCTTGCCCTTCTCCATGATGCTCTTCACGCGCATGCTGTACATGGCGGTCCCTCCACTGCCCGGTCGCTCTTCGACCGGGCCAGACTAGGGGGGGTACCGCCGGACGGGCTTGACGAGGATCAACGACCGGGAAGGTTGCGCCACGAGATGCGGTAGATCGCGCCCGCGAGGTCGTCGGAGACGAGCAGGGCGCCGTCGGGCATCACCTGCACGTCGACGGGCCGGCCCCACGCGGTGTCCGTTTCCGGGTCGAGAAGCCCTTCAGCGAATACGGCTTGCTCGGCTACGCGATCGCCCGCGAGCCGCACGCGCACGACGCGGTAGCCGACCTTGCGCGAGCGGTTCCACGAGCCGTGCTCGGCGAGGAAGACCTGGCCACGGTACCCGGGCGGGAACATCGTGCCGGTGTAGAAGCGCATGCCGAGCGAGGCCACGTGCGCGCCCAGCTTCGCGGCCGTTGTCGGTGAACCACAGCTCGCCCGTCACGGGGTGCCAGTCGAAGCCCACGGAGTTCCTCACGCCGCGCGCGACCACCTCCATCGCCGAGCCGTCGGGCTTCAGGCGCGTGATGGTGGTTCACGCCCCCGATTCCACGCACGCGGGCGGGGCCCGCGCGCTCAGTCCGATTCGTCGGCCGCGTACCAGCGCGCGGCGCGAAGGAGCAGCCCGCAGGCCTCGCCGGGCGCGGGGCCGGGCTCGTGGCGCGTCTTCTGCACGCGCACGTCCTGCCCGCCCACCTCCACCTGGTAGTCCACCATCTCGCCCAGGTACGACCGGCGGCGCACGACGCCGCGCAGCCCCCCTTCGGCGACGAAGTCCACTTCCGAGGGGCGCGTGGCGAGCACGGCCTGCGGCGCGCCGGACAGCTCGGCGGGAAGGGGCGGGCACAGGCCCGCGGGCAGGTCGGCGCCGTCCACCGCGGGCCCGCCCTCGCCCAGGCGCACGCGCAGGAAGCTCGAGAGCCCCACGAAGGCGAAGACGAAGCGGTTGGCGGGATTGCGGTACACCTCGGTGGGCGCGCCCACCTGCTGCACGACGCCCGCGCGCATCACGAGGATGCGGTCCGAGAGTGCCATGGCCTCCGACTGGTCGTGCGTCACGTAGAGGATGGAGAACCCGAAGCGGCGCTGCAGGTCCTTGATCTCGAAGCGCATCTCCTCGCGGAAGTGCGGGTCCAGGCTGGAGAGCGGCTCGTCCAGGAGCATCACGTCCGGGCGGATGGCGAGCGCGCGCGCGAGCGCCACGCGCTGCTTGCCGCCGCCGGAGAGGTCGTCGGGGCGCGAGTGGGCCACGCCGAGCAGGTTCGTGTGCGTGAGCGCCTCCCGCGTGCGCTGCTCGATCTCCGCGGCCGGCAGCCGGCGGATGCGCAGGGGGAAGGCGACGTTCTCGAGCACGGTGAGGTGCGGCCAGACGGCGAAGGCCTGGAACACCATGCCGAAGTTGCGCTTCTCGGGCGGCAGGTAGTAGTTGCCGCGCTTCGAGGAGAGCACGCGATCGCCCACGCGGATCTCGCCCTCGTCGATGTCCTCGAAGCCCGCCACCATGCGCAGCGTCGTCGTCTTGCCGCAGCCCGAGGGCCCGAGCATGGCCAGGCACTCGCCCTGGTCGACCTCCACGTCCAGCCGGTCCACCGCCGTCACGCCGCCGAAGCGCTTGGTCACCTGCGAGAGGGTCACGTAGCCCATGGCGCTAGCTCCCGCTCGCGGTCTTGAAGAAGCGCTTGATGACCACCTCGCCCGTGACGATGATGACGAGCGCGATGCCCGCGAGCGCGGCGGAGTACACCGTCTCGCCGTCCTCGTTGAGCGTGTAGATCGCCACGCCGATCGTGCGGCTGGTCGGGCCGTAGAGCAGCACCGACACCGTCAGCTCGCGAAGGGCCGGCAGGAAGATGAGGAAGAACGCGGCGAGCATCCCCGGGCGCACCAGCGGCACCACCACGTCGCGCAGCGCCTGCCACATGGTGGCGCCGGAGGCGCGCGCGGCCTCCACGAGCGAGTCGTGCACCTGCTCGAGCGCGGCCGAGTTGGCCTTGAGCGAGAAGGCCATGTAGCGCGCGATGTAGGCCACCAGGATGATCCACACGGTGTTGTAGAGGTTCACCCCGAACTTGCCGCTCCAGGCGAGGATCACCCCCAGCGCGATCACCGAGCCGGGCACGGAGAAGGGCAGCATGCCCAGGAACTCGAGGATGCCCTTGCCGCGCACCTTCATCTTCACGATCACGTAGGAGATGATCACGCCGGCGAACATGGTGATGAGCGCGGCCGCCAGGCCCAGCGTGATGCTGTTCCAGATGGCGTCGCGGGTGAGCTGCCACTCGAAGAGGATGTGGCGGTAGTTGCCCCAGGTGAAGTTCTCCGCGGCCAGGGGCAGGCCGTAGGTCTTCAGGCCCCCCACCAGGAAGATCGTCACCGTCGGCAGCACGATGGTGAAGGCGATGTACGCGAGGCAGAAGGCGAGCAGGGGATAGCGAAGGCCCCGCAGCTTGAGCTCCGTCGGGCGGAAGCTCTTGCCCGCGATGATCTGGTAGCGGCCGCGCGAGAGCACGCGGTTCTGCAGCCACAGGATGAAGGCGGCCGTCACCACCAGCACGGTGGCGAGCACCGTGCCGGTGCGGATCGAGTCGAAGCTGCCCGCGCTCTGGTGGATCTTCTCGTAGATGAGGGTGGGGATGTTGTAGATCCCCGCCTCGATGCCCAGCACCGCCACCGTGCCGAAGTGCGCCATCGAGTAGAGCATGATGAGCAGCGCCCCCGACAGGATCGAGGGCAGCACGAGCGGGATGGTGATGCGGCGCGTGATCGTGAAGAGGTCGGCCCCGGAGATGCGCGCGGACTCCTCCAGCGTGGGATCCATGCGCTCGAGGGCCCCGCACACCTGGATGAAGACGAACGGGAAGAGGTACATCGTCTCCACGCCGATGATGCCGCCGTAGGTGTAGATGTCGAAGACGGGACCGTCGAACCCCAGCACCTCCTGGAAGAAGCGGTTGATGTAGCCCGAGCGGGGCGAGAGCAGCATCTTCCAGGCCAGCGCCCCGATGAAGGACGGCAGCATGAAGGGCACCAGGAAGAGCACCTTCATGGCGCCCTTGAAGGGCAGGTCGGTGCGCGTGACCAGCCAGGCGAAGAACGTGCCGACGATGGTGCCGGTCACCGTGACGCCCGAGGCGAGGACGAGCGAGTTGAGCAGGGCCTCGTAGGTGTCCTTCTGGCGCAGCACCTTCAGCACGTCGGCCACGTTGAAGGCGCCGTTCACCCAGAAGGCGTTGAAGAAGATGAGCAGCACCGGCACGGCCACGAAGATCACCAGGATCCCGACGGCCAGGCCGAAGAGCACCTGCGCGGTGCCGAAACGGGGGGCGGCGGCGCTCACGCGGCCCCCGCGTCGAGCACGCCGGCGTCGAACCACTGCACGCCGAGGAAGGCGAGCCGGCAGTCCTCGCCCTCGGCGAGCACGCGGCCCTCGCGGAAGGCGCGGCCCGAGTCCACGGCCGCGCGGATCGTGGTGCCGGCCACCTCCACCAGGTAGTCCACCTGCGCGCCCAGGAAGCTCGCGCGGCGCACCACGCCCGGCAGCCCCTCGCCGCCGCGCGAGGCGACCACGTCTCCGGGCCGGAAGCCCACGGCGAGGCGATCGCCCGGCCGGTCGGGCGCGGGGCCGGCCCAGGGCGTGCGGCCGTCGGCGAGGCGAAGGCTCCCGTCCACGCGCCGCACCTCCAGGAAGTTGGCGATGCCGAGGAAGCGGAAGACGAAGTCGTCCGCGGGCCGGTCGAAGAGCTCGGCCGGCGTGCCCGACTGGCGCGGCCGGCCCGAGGCGTCCATGACCGCCATGCGGTCGGCGATGGCCAGGGCGATCTCCTGGTCGTGCGTAACGTAGAGCACCGTGATGCCCAGGCGCTCCTGCAGCGCCTTGATCTCGAAGCGCATCTCCTCGCGCAGGTTCGCGTCGAGGTTGTTGAGCGGCTCGTCCAGCAGCAGCAGCTCGGGCCGCGAGACGAGGGCGCGCGCGAGGGCCACGCGCTGCTGCTGGCCGCCGGAGAGCTGCGAGGGCAGGCGCGCCTCCAGGCCCGCGAGGCCCACCTGCTCCACGGCCGCGCGCGTGCGCTCGGCGAGCTCCGCGGCCGCCACGCGGCCGATTCTCAGCGGGTAGGCGACGTTGTCGAACACCGTCATGTGCGGCCAGACGGCGTAGTCCTGGAAGACCATGCCGATGCCGCGCTCGTCGGGCGGCACGTGCACGCCGCTCGCGCCGTCGGCCACGACGCGCTCGCCGATGAGGATGCGGCCGGCGTCGACGGCCTCGAAGCCGGCGATGAGGCGCATGAGCACCGTCTTGCCGCAGCCCGAGGGCCCGAGCAGCGTGAAGCACTGCCCGGGCACGACCTCGAGGTCCAGCCCCGTGTGGACGCGATGGTCCCCGTAGGCCTTCGCCAGGCCCTCGATGCGCACGCCGGCCATGGGGCGCCGGCTACTTCTTCTGCATGATCTCGGTGAACTTCTTGACGGAGGCCTCCTTCTCCGCCATGAGCTTCACGTAGTCGATCTTGATGGCGCGCTTCATCGCGTCGTCCACCGCCGGCAGCTTGTACTGCGCGGGCACCGTGACGTCGCTGCGCACCGGCAGCGTGCCCTCGTGGGCGATGATGGTCTGCCCTTCCTTCGAGAGCACGAAGTCGACGAACTTCTTCGCGGCCTCGGCGTTGGGCGTGGCCTTGAAGATGGCGACAGGGCTCGGGATCACCAGCATCTCGGGCGGGTAGGCCAGGGCCAGCGTGGCGCCCTTGCCGATCTTGTCCAGCGTGATGTAGTCCACGGCGAGGCTCGCGACGAGGTCGCCGGAGGCGGTGTCGTCCACCACCTGGCCGGAGCCCTTGCCCATCTTCGCGCCGTTGGCGCGCAGCTTCTCGAAGAATTCCCAGCCGAAGGCCTTGGTGAGCAGCGACACGCTCATGTACGCCGTGCCCGAGAGCGCGGGGTTGGCCACGCCGAAGGCGCCCTTGAAGGCGGGCTTCTGCAGGTCCTGCCAGGAGGCCGGCGGGCTCTTCACCAGGCGCGTGTTGTAGGCGATGCCCAGCGTGCCCAGGCGCACGGCCGTGAACGAGCCGTCGTACTCCGGCAGCGGGTTCACCAGCGACTTGATCTCCCTGGGCGTGTAGGGCAGGAGCATGCCCTGCGCCTTGAGCTGGTAGAAGTCCGGCACCTCGCTCGTCCAGAGCACGTCGGCGAGGATCTTTCCGGATTCGCGCTCGGCGGCGATCTTGGCCATGAGCTTGCCGGCGCCGGCCGACTGGTAGTCCATCTTCACCTCGGGGTGCTTCTTCGCGAACGCGCTGCGCAGCTCGCCGATGAGCGACTCCTTCATCGAGGTGTAGACGTAGAGCTTCTGCTGCGCGGCGGCGGGGCCCGCGGCCAGCGCGAGGGCGAGGCCGGCGGCGAGGGCGAGGAGCGTTCGCTTCATGGGGTTCTCCGTTCTTTTCGTTGGCGGGGCGCGCGGGGCGCGCGCCGGATTGTGACAAAAACGTGACACGTCGGGCAATTGGAGCCCCGCCCCCTCCCGTCGGGATTGACTGCCGTCAACCGAGGGTCCGGAAGGCCCCGGTTTCGGCCGTAACGGGCGCGGCACCGGCCGGGACGGACGCGCCCCGGCCGGCGTGGTAGCCTGCCCGAAAGCCGCCCGCTGCCCAGCGCCCGCCATGTCCGTCACCCCCCTCGACCCGACCCGTCGCGGCCTCGCCGAGGTCCTGGACGACCCGGCGGCGCAGGCGGGGCTGTTCAACGCCTTTCCGGCCCTGGTCTGGTGCGCCGACGGCGAGGGCCGCTGCAGCTTCGTGAACCAGGCCTGGGAGGACTTCACCGGCCGCAGCCTCGCCGGCGCGCGCGGCGACGGCTGGCTGGCCGCCGTCCACCCCGGGGACCGCGAGGAGGTGCGCCGGGCCTGGGCCGAGGCGAGGGGGCTTCGTCGCCCGTTCGAGGCGGAGTTCCGCCTGGCCCGCGCCGACGGCGAGTACGGCTGGGTGCACCACGTCGCGCAGCCGGTCACGGACGAGGACGGGCGCCTGGCGGGCTACCTGGGCACGAGCCACGACGTGAGCGAGCGCCGCGAGGCGGAGCTCACCGCCCGCGCCCGGGAGGGCGAGATGCGCCTGCTGGCCGACAACGTGCCGGTGCTCATCTCGCGGTTCGACCCGCAGCTGCGCTGCCTCTTCGCCAACCGCGCGTACGCCGCCT
The DNA here is from genome assembly GCA_029781595.1 of Pseudomonadota bacterium. Lineage (GTDB taxonomy): Bacteria > Pseudomonadota > Gammaproteobacteria > Burkholderiales > Usitatibacteraceae > FEB-7. The sequence continues at coordinate 6,363 of JAKOWJ010000183.1, forward strand.
TCTGGGGCTGGTCCGTGGAGGACGTGGTCGGGCGCACGGTGCGCGAGATCATCGGCGAGGCGGGGTACGCGGAGATCGGCCCGCACATCGAGCGCGTCCTCGCGGGCGGGACCGTGACCTACGAGCGCGCCATCCCCTCGCCGGAGGGGCCGCCGCGCGTGATCGAGGTGAACCTGCTGCCGCAGCGCGCCGACGACGGGCGCGTGCTCTCGGGCTTCGTGCTCATCACCGACATCACGCGCCACCGGCTCTCGGAGCAGGCCGTCCGCGAGAGCGAGGAGCGGCTGCGCAAGTTCTCGGACGCCACGCACGAGGGAATCGTCTTCCACGAGAACGGCGTGCTCACCGACTGCAACGACGCGGCGCTGCGCCTCATCGGCCACCGCTACGACGAGCTCGTGGGCCGGCCGGTGCTCGACTTCGTGGCCCCGGAGTCGCGTGAGGCGGTCCTGGCCAACATCCGCGCGGGCTACGAGCGCCCCTACGAGGGCGCCATCCTGCACAAGGACGGCACCCGCATCGCGGTCGAGATGACGGGCAAGGTGATGCCCTTCGCGGGCCAGCACCACCGCATGACGGTGATCCGCGACATCCGCGACCGCAAGGCGGCCGAGGCGCGCATCCAGTTCCTCGCGCACCACGACACGCTTACCGGGCTGCCCAACCGCGTGCTGCTCATGGACCGGCTCGAGTTCATCCTCGCCTCGGCGCGGCGCCGGCGGTCGATGGTGGGCATCCTCTTCATCGACCTGGACAACTTCAAGACCGTCAACGACTCCCTGGGCCACGCCTCGGGCGACGCGCTGCTGCGCGTGGTGGCCGCGCGGATCGAGGGCGCCATCCGTGCCGTGGACGTGGTCTCGCGCCTGGGCGGCGACGAGTTCCTGGTGGTGCTGCCGGATCTCGAGAGCGAGCAGGCGCCGGTGGCGGTGGCCGAGAAGCTTCTCGCGGCCGTGAGCGAGCCGGTGAGCCTGGAGGGCCAGGACCTCTCCGTGAGCCCGTCCATCGGCATCAGCGTCTACCCGCGCGACGGCGCCGACGCCGACACGCTCATCAAGAACGCGGACGCGGCGATGTACCTCGCCAAGGACCGCGGACGCAGCAACTTCCAGTTCTTCAGCGAGCGGCTGTCGCAGACGGCCTTCAACACGCTCTCGCTGGAGACGCGCCTTCGCGAGGCCATCCGCGAGGAGGCCTTCGAGATCCACTACCAGCCCCAGGTGCACCTGGCCTCCGGTCGCGCCGTGGGGATGGAGGCGCTGGTGCGCTGGCCGCAGCGCGACGGCACCGTCGTGATGCCCAACGACTTCATCCCGGTGGCCGAGCAGCGCGGCCTCATCATGCCCATCGGGGCGTGGGTGCTGCGCGAGGCCTGCCGCCAGAACCGGCGCTGGCAGCTCGCGGGCCTGCCGCAGGTGCCGGTGGCGGTGAATCTCTCGGCCATCCAGTTCAAGCAGCGCGACCTCGTGGCGCACGTCGAGCGCGTGCTGGCGGACACGGGGCTCGACCCGGCGTGGCTCGAGTTCGAGCTCACCGAGAGCATGCTCATGGAGGACACGCCCGAGCTGCAGCGCACGCTCGAGGGCCTGCGCGCCCTGGGCGTGAAGCTCGCCATCGACGACTTCGGCACGGGGCACTCCTCGCTCGCGCACCTGAAGCGCTTCCCCATCGACCGCCTGAAGGTCGACCGCAGCTTCGTGCGCGACGTGGCCGCCGACCCGGACGACCGCGCCATCTGCGCGGCCATCGTCGACCTCGCCCGCAACATGGGCATCACCTCCCTCGCCGAGGGGGTGGAGACGCGCGAGCAGCTCGAGTTCCTGCGCGTGCGCGGCTGCGAGGAGATGCAGGGCTTCCTCGAGAGCCCGCCGCTGCCGGCCGCGGAGGCGGCCGAGTGGCTCGCCCGTCACCGCGAGGGCGAGGCCCCCGCGCAGCCGCGCAGCGCCTGAGCGCGGGCGCCCCGGCCCCGCCGCGGGGGATCGGGTAGGATGGCCCCTCGCGATTAACGAAGGGGAATTCTCCATGGCAGAGACCGAGCACGGCGCGGCGGAGCCGGCCGCCGGGACGCCGCCGCCGACCGACCGCCTCGCCGTCACGCGCCACCGCCTGCGCCTCGCGGGCCGGGACCTGGACTACACCGCCACCTGCGGCACCGTGGTGCTGCGCGAGGAGAGCGAGAAGGAGGGCGTGGCCGAGAAGGAGAAGGCGCGCGCGAGCGTCTTCTTCGTGGCCTACACGCTCGACGGCGCCGACCCGGCCACGCGCCCGGTCACCTTCGCGTTCAACGGCGGGCCCGGCTCGAGCTCGGTGTGGCTGCACCTGGGCCTGCTGGGCCCGAAGCGCGTCGAGCTCGACGACGAGGGCCGCGCCCCGCCGCCGCCCGGCCGGCTGGTGGACAACGACTGCTCGCTGCTGGACCGCTCGGACCTCGTGTTCATCGACCCGGTGGGCACCGGCTACAGCCGCATGACGCCCGGCGAGAAGGTGGCCGAGTTCCACGAGTACAAGCGCGACCTGGAGAGCGTGGGCGAGTTCATCCGCCTGTACTGCTCGCGCCACGGCCGCTGGGCGAGCCCGAAGTACCTCATCGGCGAGTCCTACGGCACCACGCGCGCGGCGGGCCTGTCGGGCCACCTCATCGAGCGCCACGGCATGTACCTCAACGGGGTGATGCTGGTGTCCTGCGCGCTGGACTTCGCCTCGCTGCGCTTCGACCCCGGCCACGACCTGCCGCCGGTGCTGTTCCTGCCGACCTACGCGGCCACGGCGTGGTACCACGGGCGGCTCGCACCGGAGCTGCAGGCGAAGCCCCTGCGCGAAGTGCTGGCGGAGGTGGAGGCTTTCGCCGCCGGCGAGTACGCCGCGGCGCTCTTCCGGGGCGCGCGCCTTCCGGCCGAGGCCCGCGCGGCGGTGGCGCGCCGGCTCGCGCGCTACACGGGGCTTTCGGAGGCCTACGTCGAGCGCACCAACCTTCGCGTGGAGATCTTCCGGTTCTGCAAGGAGCTGCTGCGCGACGAGGGCCGCACGGTCGGCCGGCTGGACAGCCGCTTCACCGGCTTCGACCGCGACGGCGCGGGCGAGCGCTTCGAGTTCGACCCGGGCTTCGCCGGCATCTACGGGGCCTACGCCGCGGCCATGAACGACTACGTGCGGCGCGCGCTCGCCTTCGAGTCGGACGCGCCCTACGAGGTGCTCAAGGGCCTGTACCTCAACTGGGGCTGGAAGGACTACGCCAACCGCTTCGCGAACGTGGCCGACACGCTGCGCAAGGCGCTCGCCATGAACCCGCACATGCGCGTGCTGGTGGCCAACGGCTACTACGACTTCGCCACGCCCCACTTCGCCTCGGACCACACCTTCGCCCACCTGGAGATCCCGGAGACGCTGCGGTCCAACTTCACGGTGGAGTACTACGAGGCCGGGCACATGATGTACGTGCACCGGCCCTCGCTCGAGCGGTTGTCCGCCTCGCTGCGCGCCTTCGTCGGCGGCTAGGCGGCCGCGGCCGCGTGCCGCGCCAGGGCCCAGGCCACGTGCTCGCGCACCAGCGGCTCGGGGTCGTCGGCGCGGGCGCGCAGCGCGGCCAGCACCTCGGGCGTGCCGGGCGCGTTGCCCAGGGCCACCGCGAGGTTGCGCAGCCACCGCACGTGGCCGATGCGGCGGATGGCCGATCCCGCGAGCCGCTCCTCGAACTCGGCCGCGGTCCACGCGAAGAGCGCGGCGAGCGGCGCGCCGTCCAGGCCGTTTCGCACGCCGAAGTCCGGCGCCGTCGCGGCGCGGGCGTACCTGTTCCACGGGCACGCGAGCTGGCAGTCGTCGCATCCGTAGATGCGGTTGCCGATGGCGGCCCGGAACGCCTCGGGGATCGCGCCCGGGTGCTCGATGGTGAGGTAGGAGATGCAGCGGCGCGCGTCGAGCTCGAAGGGCGCGACGATGGCGCGCGTGGGGCAGGCCTCGAGGCAGCGCTCGCAGGTGCCGCAGTGCGCCGCCACGGGCGCGTCGCGCGCGAGGTCCAGCGAGACGAAGAGCTCGCCCAGGAAGTAGAGCGAGCCCGACTCGCGGCCGAGCAGCAGCGTGTGCTTGCCCTGCCAGCCCAGCCCCGCGCGCGCGGCGAGCGCCACCTCCATCACGGGCGCGCTGTCGGTGAAGACGCGGTACGCGAAGGGCCCGAGCTCGGCCTGCATCCGCGTGGCGAGCGCCTGGAGGCGCGCGCGCAGCACCTTGTGGTAGTCGCGGCCCAGCGCGTAGCGCGAGACGTAGGCGAGGGCAGGATCGTCCAGCACGGCGCGCGCGTCGCGCGCCCCGGCCGGCCAGTAGTCCAGGCGCACGCTGATCACGCTCGCCGTGCCCGGCACGAGCTCGGCGGGCCGGGCCCGGCGAGCGCCGTGGCGCGCCATGTAGTCCATCTCGCCGTGGCGCCCGCGGGCGAGCCAGTCGAGGAGCCGCGCTTCCTCTTCCCGCAGGTCCGTGCCGGCGATGGCCACCGCGTCGAAGCCGGCCTCCCGGGCCCAGCGCTTGACTCGGGCGGCGCGGCTGGCCGCAGAATCGCTGCTGTCCATCGCGCCGATGGTAGCCCGAAGCGCCACGCCCGCCCGTGCCCGTGATCCCGCTCGCCGACGAAGACGCCACGCTCGCCCTGGGGGCCGCGCTCGCCCCCGGGCTCGCGCCCGGCGCGCTGGTCACGCTGCGCGGCGAGCTCGGCGCGGGCAAGACCACCCT
>JAKOWJ010000187.1 GCA_029781595.1 Pseudomonadota bacterium
ATGCCCCGCCTCAAGGGCGAGGGGTCCGGCGACCTGTACGTCAGGGTGCGCGTGGTGCTGCCCGCGGCGCTCGACGAGAGGGCCAGGGCCGCCGCCGCCAGCATCCTCGACCTCGTCCACCAGCCCGACCCCCGCGCTGGGGGCTGATCGCCAGCGCAGCCGACACCCGCACGAGAGCCACGACCATGCAACTCGACCGCCTCACCGAGAAGGCCCAGGAGGCCATCGTCACCGCCCAGCAGCTCGCCGAGCGGATGCAGTCGCCCGTCCTCGACGCCGAGCACATCCTGGCGGCCCTGGTCGGCCCCGACGACGGCGTGCCCGCCGAGACGCTCCGCCGGCTGGGCGCGGACCTGCCCGCCTTCCGCGACGAGGTGGCGGCCGCGCTGTCGCGCCGCGCCCGGATCCAGGGCGGCAGCCTCGCCCTCGACCCGCGCGCCAAGCGGGGCGTCGAGCGCGCCGCCGAGGAGGCCCAGCGGATGGGCGACGAGTACACCTCCACGGAGCACCTGCTGCTGGCCGTGGCCGAGGCCGGCGGCGAGGCGCAGGGCCTGCTCGAGCGCCACGGCGCCGGCCGCGAGGCGATCCTGGCCGCCCTCCAGGGCGTGCGCGGGGGCCAGCGCGTCACCAGCCCCAACCCCGAGGGCACCTACCAGGCGCTCGAGAAGTACGGCCGCGACCTGACCGCCGAGGCGCGCTCGGGCGGGCTCGACCCGGTGATCGGCCGGGACGAGGAGATCCGGCGCACGATCCAGGTGCTGAGCCGGCGGACCAAGAACAACCCGGTGCTGATCGGCGAGCCCGGCGTGGGCAAGACGGCCATCGTCGAGGGCCTGGCCCAGCGCATCGTCCGCGGCGACGTGCCCGAGGGGCTCAAGGACAAGCGGGTCATCTCGCTCGACCTCGGCGCCCTGATCGCGGGCGCCAAGTTCCGGGGCGAGTTCGAGGAGCGCCTCAAGGCGGTGCTCAAGGAGATCAAGGACAGCGACGGCCGCGTCGTCCTGTTCATCGACGAGCTGCACACGGTGGTCGGGGCGGGCGCGGCCGAGGGCGCCATGGACGCCTCCAACCTGCTCAAGCCGATGCTCGCCCGGGGCGAGCTGCACACCATCGGCGCCACCACCCTCGACGAGTACCGCAAGCACATCGAGAAGGACGCCGCCCTCGAGCGCCGCTTCCAGCCGGTGATGGTCGACCAGCCCAGCGTCGAGGAGACGATCTCGATCCTGCGCGGCCTGCGCGAGAAGTACGAGGTCCACCACGGGGTCCGCATCACCGACTCGGCGCTGGTCGCCGCGGCCACCCTGTCCAACCGCTACATCACCGAGCGCTTCCTGCCCGACAAGGCGATCGACCTCGTGGACGAGGCGGCCAGCCGGCTGCGCATGGAGATCGACTCCATGCCGATCGAGCTCGACGAGCTGGAGCGGCGGCGCGTCCAGCTCGAGATCGAGCGCGAGGCGCTGCGCAAGGAGACCGACGAGGCCAGCAAGGCCCGGCTCGAGGCGCTGGAGCGCGAGCTGGCCGAGATCGGCGAGCAGGCGGGCGCCATGAAGCAGCGCTGGGAGGCCGAGAAGTCGGCCATCGCCGCGCTGCGCGCCACCAAGTCCGAGGCCGAGCAGCTCCAGGTGCGCATCGACCAGGCGGAGCGCGAGGCGGACTACGGCCGCGCGGCCGAGCTCAAGTACGGGCGGGCGCGCGAGCTCGCCGAGCAGGCCCGCGCGCAGGAGGCGGCCATCGCCGCGCTCCAGGGCCCCGGCGCCCTGCTCAAGGAGGAGGTCACCGCGGACGACATCGCGGGGATCGTCGGCTCCTGGACCGGCATCCCGGTCACGCGCCTCATGGAGGGCGAGCTGGAGAAGCTGGTCCACATGGAGGAGCGCCTCCACGAGCGGGTGATCGGCCAGGAGGAGGCCATCGAGGCCGTCTCGGACGCCGTCCGGCGCGCGCGGGCGGGGCTCAAGGACCCGCGCCGCCCGATCGGCTCGTTCCTGTTCCTGGGGCCCACCGGCGT
>JAKOWJ010000200.1 GCA_029781595.1 Pseudomonadota bacterium
CCTCGGTGAGCGTGTCGCCCAGCTGCAGCGTGCCGTGGTTGGGGATGCCGATGATGTCGCCGGGGAAGGCGAAGTCCAGCAGCTCGCGGCGCTGCGACAGGAACGAGACGACGCTGCCGGGCCGGATGGTCTTGCCGTTGCGCACGATCGTGAGGCGCATGCCGCGCTCGAACTGCCCGGAGCACACGCGCACGAAGGCGATGCGGTCGCGGTGCGCCGGGTCCATGTTGGCCTGGATCTTGAAGACGACGCCCGTGAACTTGCCTTCGTGCGGCTCGACGGCGCGCTGGATGGCCACGCGCGGCCGGGGCGGGGGCGCGAGCTGCGCCAGCGCGTCGAGCACCTCGTGCACGCCGAAGTTGTTGATGGCCGAGCCGAAGAAGACGGGCGTCTGCCTGCCGGCGAGGAAGGCCTCGTGGTCGAACTCGGGGCTCGCGCCCGAGACCAGCTCGATCTCGTTCCTCGCCTGGGCGAGCTCCGCGCCGAAACGCTCGGCGATGGCCGCATCGTCGATGTCCGCGACGATCTCGTCCTGCTGGTCCAGGCGGTCGGCGCCGGGCCGGAAGACCCGCATGCGCTTCTCGCGAAGGTCGTACACGCCGTGGAAGCGCTTGCCCATGCCCACGGGCCAGGTGAAGGGCACCGCGGCCATGCCCAGCGTGCGCTCGATCTCGTCGAGCAGGTCCAGGGGCTCGCGCACCTCGCGGTCCATCTTGTTGATGAAGGTGAGGATGGGCGTGTTGCGGGCGCGGCACACCTGCAGCAGGCGAAGGGTCTGCGCCTCCACGCCGTTGGCCGCGTCGATCACCATGAGCGCGGCGTCCACCGCCGTGAGCACGCGGTAGGTGTCCTCGCTGAAGTCCTGGTGGCCGGGCGTGTCGAGCAGGTTCACGACGCAGTCGCCGTACTCGATCTGCATCACCGAGCTCGCCACGGAGATGCCGCGCTGCTTCTCGATCTCCATCCAGTCGCTGGTGGCGTGGCGCGAGGCCTTGCGCGCCTTCACGCTGCCGGCGATCTGGATGGCGCCCGCGAAGAGCAGCAGCTTCTCGGTGAGCGTGGTCTTGCCGGCGTCGGGGTGCGAGATGATCGCGAAGGTGCGGCGGCGTTCGACTTCGTGGGCGATCGTCATGGGGGCTCTTCGGGCGGGGCCGGCGCCGGTTGCGGGCGGCCCATCGCGGCGGGGGCGCCATTTTACCGAAAACCGGGGACGGTCCCCGATTTCCGATGTGCGAGACGCGCGCGAAAAGCGGGGAAAAACGGGGACGCTCCCCGATTTCCGGGCGCGTTACGCGACTCGGGCTGGGATCTCGGCGGAAATCGGGGAGCGTCCCCGTTTTTCAGGCGGCGGGGAAGGCGAGGCTCGCGGCGAGGCCGCGGCCGCCCGGCCCGTCCTCGAGGCGCAGGTCCGCGCCGTGCAGCTCGGCGATGCGCGCGACGATGGAAAGGCCCAGCCCGCTGCCGTCGGCCTCGCCGTCGCCCAGGCGCGCGAAGCGGCGCAGCGCCTCCTCGCGGCGCCCGGGCGCGATGCCGGGGCCCTGGTCGCGCACGGCGGCCACCGCGCGGCCCGGCTCGCGGGAGAGCGCGATCGTGACGGCCGTGTCCGGGGGCGAGTAGCGGATGGCGTTGTCCACGAGGTTGCCCAGGGCGATGGCGGCGAGCCCGGCGTGGCCCGCGGCCATCGTGGCGGGCTCGCCCTCGAGGGAGAGCTCGATGCGCCGGGCGTGCGCCTGCGCGGCGCGCTCGGCCAGCGCGTCGGCGGCGACGCGGTGCAGGTCGAAGGCGGCCGCCGCCTCGCGCCAGGCGTCGTGCTCCAGGCGCGCGAGCACCAGGAGCTGCTCGACCACGTGCGTGGCGCGCTCGCCGGCGGCCAGCGCCCGGGCGATGGCGCGGTCGCGCTCGCCGCCGTCGGTGGCGCCCTGCGCCACCTGCAGCTGCGCGCGCAGCGCGGCAAGCGGCGTGCGCAGCTCGTGCGCCGCGTCGGCCGTGAAGCGGCGCTCGCCTTCCATGGCGGAGGAAAGGCGCGCGAAGAGCGCGTTGAGCCGCCCCACCAGCGAGGCGATCTCGGCCGGCACCGGCCCCTCGATGGGCGCCAGGCGCGAGGGGTCGCGGCGCGCGATCTCGTCGCCCACGCGCGCCAGCGGGCGCAGCGAGCGGCCCACGGCCACCCACACGAGCAGCGCGAAGAGCGGCAGCGCGAAGAGCAGCGGCCGCGCCACCGCCGCGCCGATGTCCATGAGGAGGTGGCGCCGGTCGCGCGCGGCCTCGCGCACCTGCACGGTGTGCTCGCCGTCCGCGCCGCGCAGGCTGAAGACGCGCCACTCGCGCCCGTTCAGGCGCACCGTCGAGAAGCCCTGCGTCGTGGCCGAGAAGGGCTCGTCGGGCGCGTCGGCCGAGTGCAGCATCAGGCGCGTGCCGTGCTTCCAGACCTGGAAGGACAGGGGCTTCGCGTAGCGGTGCAGCACGGGCGCGTGCTCCAGGTCCACCGCCTCCTCCTCGTCGCCCAGGCGCAGGGCGAGCACCGAGGCGACCTGCGCGAGGCGCGCGTCGAAGACCTCCTGCAGCTCGTGGTCGGCTTCCAGCACCGTGGCGACGGTGGCCGCGCCCCACACGAGCGCCAGGCCCGCGAGCAGGATCGCCAGCAGCCGCGCGCGAACGCTCCAGGGGGCGGGGCTCACGCGAGGTCCTTCGGCAGCGTCCAGCCCACGCCGCGCAGGGTCTGCACCACGCCCGGGAAGAGCTTGCGGCGCAGGTGGTGCAGGTGCACGTCCAGCGCGTTGGACTCGACCTCCTCGCCCCAGCCGTAGAGCTTCTCCTCGAGCTCGGCGCGCGAGAACACGCGCCCGGGGCTGGACAGGAACGCGTGCAGCAGCGCGAACTCCTTGCGCGAGAGCGAGCGCGGCTCGCCGCGCCAGGTGACCTCGCGCGTGGCGGGGTCGAGGCTGAGCGCGCCCACCACGAGCGCCGAGCCGGGCGAGCCGGCCGAGCGCCGGATGAGGGCGCGAAGCCGCGCCGCCAGCTCGCCCAGGTCGAAGGGCTTCACGAGGTAGTCGTCGGCGCCGGCGTCCAGGCCCGCGATGCGGTCCTGCACGGTGTCGCGCGCCGTGAGCACGAGCACGGGCACCGGGTCGCGCCGCGCGCGCAGCGCCGCCAGCACCTCCAGGCCGGATCGGCGCGGCAGCCCGAGGTCGAGGACGGCCGCCTCGTGCGTGCGCGACTCCAGCGCGTGCTGCGCCGCCACGCCGTCGCGCACCCAGTCGGCCACGAAGCCGCGCTGGCGCAGGCCCGCCTGGATGGCGTCCCCCAGCAGCGCGTCGTCCTCCACCACCAGCACCCTCACGGCATCCTCCGCCTGGCGAACCGGTTCCAGTCTAGGACGCGGCCGGCGGCGCCTTCTTGCGCCCGGTCAGCATCGCTCGCGCCAGGTTCTCGCGGTGCAGGAAGCTCGCCACGGCCACGCCCGCGAGGTGCACGCCCACGACGGCGAGCATGGCGCTCGCCAGCGCCTCGTGCGATTCCTCCAGCCACTCGCCGCCCAGGTCGTTGTAGAGGAGCCAGCCGGAGCCGCCGGCCAGAAGGGCCAGGGCGAGCAGGGCCACGATGGCCACGGCCCCGGCGGGGTTGTGCCCCAGGTGGTGCTCCGGGCGCCCCGCCAGGAGCGAGCGCAGGTAGCGAAGGATCGCCGCCGGCCCGCGCACGAAGCTCGAGAATCGCGCGTGCCGCGGCCCGGCCAGGCCCCAGAAGAGGCGGAAGGCGACGAGCCCCATCATCGTGTAGCCGAGGATCACGTGCACGTCGCGCCAGCGCTCGCTCTCGGCGGTGAGCCAGGCGAGCGCGAAGCTCGCCGCGAAGCCCCAGTGGAAGAGGCGCAGCAGCGGGTCCCAGACGGCGACGGTGGCCGGCGGCGCCTCGCGGCCCGCGGCTTCGGCGATCGCGCTCATCGCCGGCCTCCCGGCACCCGCAGCCCGCGCTCGCCGTAGTCGCCGCGGTCGGCGCCGGTGTGGCAGGCGCCGCAGTTGGCGAAGGACTTCACCTCGGGCCGGCGGGCGATGTCCGCGGGCAGCTCCTCGCGGTGCTCCTTGAGGAAGGCGCGCGTCTCCGTGATGCGCAGCAGCGGCTGGCCGGCGGCGGCCGTCTCGCGGCGGCCGGCGTGGCGTTCGAGAAAGGCGCCGATGGCGGTGGCCTGCGCGGGCTCGAGGCTCGCGTCGGTGCCGAAGTGCTTCGGCAGGCCGGCCATCACCGCGCGCCACGAGGCGGCCGACAGGAGCGCCGGCGGGTAGGGCACGTGGCAGGAGCCGCACTCCTGGCGGTAGGCGGGATCGTCCACGCGCCAGCGGTGCCCTTCGGCGCGGGCGGTGAGGCCGTGGGCGAGGCTCGCGGCCGCGATCACGTAGATGGCGATGAGTCGCAGGGCGTTGCGGATGGCATTCATGGGCATCTCCTATTTCACGGTGAGGAGCCAGGCGAGCACGTCGCCCTTCTCGCGGGCGGTGCAGTCGCGGCCCGCGACGTCGTTGCAGTTGCGGCGGAACCACTTCTCCACGCGCGCCTCGCGCCCGCCGCCAACCCGGAGCGCTTCGCGAGCGAGGCCCGCGCCGAGAAGTGGTTCCGCCGCAACTGCAACGACGTCGCCGGCCGCGCCTGCACCGCCCTGGAGAAGGGCGACGTGCTCGCCTGGCTCCTCACCGAGAAATAGGAGAGACCCATGGACGCCCTCCGCAACGCCCTTCGCCTCATCGCCATCTACGTGATCGCGGCCGCGAGCCTCGCCCACGGCCTCACCGCCCGCGCCG
>JAKOWJ010000210.1 GCA_029781595.1 Pseudomonadota bacterium
GGCCAGAAGGCGGGCGGGCGGGTTCATGCGCATGTCTCCTCCTCGGTTGTCGTGACGCTACGGTTGTGCGACTTCGAGCGAGCGCAGGGCTGCGAAGAACGCCGCCGCTCCGTCGTCTTCTTCGATGTTGTCGAGAAGCGCCGAGAGGTGCTCGGCGCCCTGCGCGCCGCACGCCGGTGCGGCGCAGGTGATGAACTTCCGGTGGATGTCCGCCGCGGTCATGGGATTGCCCGGCGTGCCCAGGTTGTGCGCGACGTACGCGACGTGCCGCGTGCCGTCGGTGAGGGTGACGGTGACGCGCGCGGGGAAGGCGGCGGGAAACTCCGGCAGCGCCTCCACCCGGTAGGACGTGAGCGCGCAAAGGTCCAGCGCGGCGGGGTCGGCCAGCTTGGCGGGCGAGAAGCTCCACACGTCCAGTCCGCCGTCGAGCAGCGCGCGGGCCATGGTCCACGGCGCGCTGAACCGCGCCTCGTAGGGGGTGCGCGGCGCGCGCTTTGCGGCAACCGGCTCGAACACCAGCCCCACGTACCATTCCGGCACGTCGCACTCGAAGGCGGCGATGCGGTCCACGCGCGCCGGGTCGATGATGCCGCGCTCGCGAAGCGCGAGGACGGCCTGCACGGGCGCGTGCACGCACAGGCACGCCGGATACGGCTTCGGGGCCATGAGCTCCACCTCCCACGGCGCCCCCCCGGCGGTGCGCCACGTCCCGGAGACGTCCACCCGCGCGAACGAGCGGAACACGCCCTTGTCGCACTCGAAGACCTCGCGCGGGCCGCGGAATCCGGCCCGGGCGAGCCTCGCTGCGCGAATCCCCGACATCGCCGCCCAGCCCGGGTGCAGTTGCTTCGCATCGCTGCCATCGGAAAGGTAGGCCATCAGGCCCGAGGCCATGCTGCCGGCGATCCCGAGCGCGCTCACCGCTTCTTCGGGCGAGAGCCCCAGTAGCCGGCTGGCCACCGCGGTAGCCGCGAACGCGCCGAGAACGGAGGTCGCCTGGAAGCCGTTGTCCTGGAACGGTCCCGGCGCGAGGCGACCGAGCCGCGCGGCCACCTGGTAGCCGATCACCAGCGACGCCAGGATCTCGCGCCCCGGGGCCCGCATCGACTCTCCGAGCGCGAGTGCAGCCGGCACCACGACGGCGCTCGAGTGCATGATCGCCGCAGCGTGCGTGTCGTCGAAATCGAGCGCGTGCGCCAGCATCCCGTTGGCGAGTGCGGCATCCTCGGGCGAGGCCGTCCCGCCCGAGCCCCACACCGTGGCCGGGCCGCCGCCGGTCTCCAGCGCGACGGCGGATGCCGCAGTCCCCACGGCCAGCTTCCGGGCGGCAAGTGCGACGCCCAGCGTGTCCTTCACGCAAAGGGCCGCATGCGCCATCGCGGTGGCCGGAATCCGGCGCGTGTCGAGGCCATGCCAGTCGGCGACCAGTCGCGCGGACAAGGTCCCGGGTGCGGCGCGGGGGGATGACGGGAGGGGGTTGGCGGCCATTCGGGTCTCCTGGCTAGGGGCGCACGCCGAAGCGCGGCTTGGGACCGAGCCGCGTCGGCAGGCTGGAATAGGCCGTTTCGATGAAGGTGCACAGATAGGGCCGGGTCTCGCGCGGATCGATGATGTCTTCCACCGCGAACGCTTCCGCCATCCGGAACGGCGAGGTGAGTGCGGAGAGTTCGGCCTCGATCTCGGCCTCGCGCGCCGCAGGGTCGGCCGCCGCCTCGATCTCGCGCCGGAATGCCGCGCGCGCCCCGCCCTGGACGGGCAGGTTGCCGATCTCGGCGCTGGGCCAGGCCACCTTGAAGTTGATGCCCGCCTTGTCGCAGGCCGCCATGCCCGCCATCCCGTAGCACTTGCGTACCACGACCGTCACCACGGGCACCGTGGCCTGCATGCCGATGTAGACCGCGCGCATTCCGTCGCGCAGCGTGCCGGCCGCCTCCGCCTGGGGGCCCACGAGGAAGCCCGGCTGGTCCACCAGGTAGACGATGGGCAGGTGGAACGTGTCGCAGAGCTCGACGAAGTGCCCCTGCTTGCGCGCCGAGCGGGCGTCCATCGCGCCGGCGTAGACCATCGGATTGTTGGCCACCACGCCGACGGGACGGCCGTCCAGGCGCGCGAAGCTGGTGATGATGCCCTTGCCCCAGGAGGGCTGGATCTCGAAGAGCGAATCCTCGTCGAACACCGCCCGCAACACGCGGCGCATGTCGTAGGGCTTCCGGCGGTCGCGCGGCACGATGTTCGCCAGCGCCTCGTCACGCCGGCCGGGCGGATCTCCGCCGGCGCGCACCGGCGGCATCTCCCACACGTTCTGCGGAAGGTAGGACAGGAACTGCGCCACCATCCGCAGGCACTCCTCCTCGCTCGCGGCCGCGTTGTCGATGGTGCCGCCTGCCTCCACCGCCATGTGCGATCCGCCGAGTTCCTCGCGCGTGACCTTCAGCCCCAGGGCGCGTTCGACGATCGGCGGTCCGGCGGCGAACACCTGGCTCTGTCCCGCGACCATGACCGACCAGTGCGACAGGATCGCGCGCCCGGCGGGTCCGCCCGCGGCCACCCCGAGAACGGCGCTCACCACCGGCACCAGGCCCATGAGTTCCACCGACTTCTCGAAGCCGTGCACGCCGGGGAACACCGCATGGCCGCGCTTGCGGATCGAGGCCACGCTTCCGCCCGACCCGTCGATGAGGTTCACGAGGGGGATGCGGTAGTTGGCGGCGAGGTCCTCGATGAACCCGCCCTGCCCGCCCTTGCGCCGGTCGCTGCCCCAGCTCGTGCCGCCGCGGACGGTGAAGTCCTCGCCGCCGATGGCCACCGGGCGGCCGCCGATGCGTCCCAGCCCCATCACATACGGGGCCGGCAGAACGGCGCGCACACCGGACGGCCCGTACTCGCCCGTGCCCGTGAGCTTGCCGACCTCCTGGAAGGATCCGGTGTCGAGCAGCCTCTCGATGCGGTCACGGATGGTGAGCCTGCCCGAGCCACGGTGCCGGGCCACCGCCTCGTCCCCGCCCAGCGCCTCCGCCCAGCGCCGGCGCCGTTGCAGTTCCTCGAGCTCGGGGTCCCAAGCGCCCGGTGGCACGCTCATCGCACCCCCGCGGCCTGGAGTTCGGCGGCTGCCAGGCATTCCGGAAGGAGGCCCGTGTGCACGTGGCCGGCGCGAAAGGCATCACTGCCCAGCACCTGGCGCACTGCCGGAATGTTCGTCCGCACGCCCGAGATCTCGAAGGCAGCCAGGGCCGCGTCCAGGCAAGCGATGGCCTCCTCACGGCTGGGCGCATGCGCGATCACCTTGGCGAGCAGTGAGTCGTAATGGGGGCTCACGGTATTGCCCTCCGCGTAGCCGGTCTCGATGCGGATGCGTGGCCCCTCGGGCGGCCGGAACCGCGCGAGCGTGCCGGTGGAGGGCAGGAAGCGCCGGGGATCTTCCGCGCAGACGCGAGCCTCGATGGCGTGTCCACTCGGATCCGGCACCACAGGCAGGATCGCCGCGAGCCGCTCGCCCGCGGCGCTGCGGACTTGCGCCGCGACGAGGTCCACGCCGGTGATGGCCTCGGTCACGCCGTGCTCCACCTGCAGGCGCGTGTTCATCTCGAGGAAGCTGAACTCGCCCGCCGGGTCGAGCAGCATCTCGACCGTGCCGATGTTGTCGTAGCCGGCGCGGGCCAGCGCCTCGGCCGTACGGACCGCCAACTCTCGCCGACGCCCGGCGGGCACGCCAGGGGCCGGTGCCTCCTCGATGACCTTCTGGTTGCGGCGCTGCACGGAGCAGTCCCGGTCGAAGAGATGGGCGACGCCACCGTGGCGGTCGCCGAGGACCTGGATCTCCACATGCCTCGGGCGGGTCACGAACTTCTCGAGGTACACGTCGCCCACGCCGAAGCCGCGCTCGGCCGCGGATCGCGCGCGGTCCAGGGCCTGCGCGAGCTCGCCGGGCGAGTCCACGCGGAGCATGCCGATTCCTCCTCCGCCGGCCGCGGGCTTGACCATCACCGGGTAGCCGATTCGCTCGGCCTGCGCCGCGACACCGGGATCGTCCGCGGCGACCACGCGCGTGCCCGGCCCGGTGGGAAGGCCCCAGGCGCTCGCGAGCTCGCGGGCGTTCGTCTTGTGTCCCATCGCATCGATCCAGCGCGGCGAAGGCCCGATGAAGCCGAGGCCGGCGTCGACGACTGCCTGCGCGAACTTCGCGTTTTCCGACAGGAATCCGTAGCCCGGGTGCAATCCGTCGGCGCCGGTGCGGCGCGCGGCATCCAGCACGCGCTCGATGGCCAGGTAGCTCTCCCGCGGCGCGGCCCCGCCGATCGCCACGGCCTCGTCGGCCATCGCCACGTGGGGCAGATCGCGGTCGGCCTCCGAATAGACCGCCACGGAGCGGATGCCCAGCGAGCGCAGCGCCCGCACCACCCTGACGGCGACGGCTCCGCGATTGGCGACGAGCACCTTGGCGAAGGCCATGATCAATAGCTCGTGGGCCAGGCCCGCATGAGGTGCTGGCCCACGCCCCCCGTGAGCTTGAGGGAATGGATGTCCAGCATCTCGACCAGGTAGTCGCGCGTGGCCTGCGGACGAATCACGTTCTGCACCGCGTACGTCCGGGCGATTTCGTATGCGCTGTTGGCCTTGTCCATCTCGGCAAGCCGCTCCTCGAAGCCCGGGTCGCCGGGCCGCAGGCCATGGACGATGGTCACCGCGAACTGCGGCGTCATGAAGCTCACCTCGGCCGTCGGCCACGCGGCCACCTCGTCGGAATTGCGGCCGCCGCCCATGTTCAGGTAGGCCTGGCCGAAGGTCTTGCGGATGATCACCGAGAGCTTCGGCACGGTGAGCAGCTGAAGCGCGTTCATGAAGTTGACGATCTTCCCGGTCGCCTTGCGGCGCTCGGCCTCGGCGCCGATCACGAAACCGGGCGTGTCCACCAGCAGGACGAGCGGGATGTTGAACGAGTCGCAGAGCACCATGAAGCTCACCGCCTTGTCGGCGGCGTCGGCGTCCAGCACGCCACCCTTGAAGTACGGGTTGTTGGCGATGAAGCCGACGGTCTTGCCCCCCAGCCGGGCGAGCGCCGTGACCAGGACCTTGCCGTAGCGCGCCTTGAGCTCGAACACGCTGTCGCGGTCCGCGATGGCGGCCACGATCCGGCGCATGTCGTAGACCTGCGTGCGTCCGGAAGGCAGCAGGTCCAGGATGTCGCGCATCGCCTCGCCCGATCCCGCGGGAACCGCTTGCTCGGGCGGCGCCTCCCGGTGGTGGGAAGGCAGGTAGGACAGGAAGCGCCGGATGGCGTCGATCGCCTCCTCGTCCGTGTCGACGGCCAGGTCGATGAGCCCGGTGGTGTCCGTGTGGACCTGCCAGCCACCGAGTTCCTCGGGCGTGACTTTCTCGTTGGTCGCGAGCTCGATCAGGCGCGGGCTCGAGACGGCCATGACCGCGCCCTTGCGCATCACGCGGAAGTCGGAACAACAGGTGTAGAGGAACGAGGAGCCGTAGCACATCCCCAGCACGGCCGCGGCCCAGGGCGTCTCGCGCATGCGCTGGTACTGCGTCGGGTCGTTGCCCAGCCCCAGCCCCATTCCCCGCGCGCCCATCGTATCGGGCATGCGCGCGCCGGAAGACTCGCCCAGGAAGACCATCGGCATCCCGCGCTGGGTGGCCACGCGCTTCATGTGCGCGATCTTGCGGACGTTGGTGGTTCCGCTCGAGGCGCCGAACACCGTGAAGTCGTTCGAGACCGTCGCCGCCCAGCGCCCTTCGATGCGGCCGAAGCCCGTCACCTTGCCGTCCGCCGGCGAGCGCTCCTCGTCCTCGGGCGAGTGGATGGAAGTCGAGAACAGCCCGGACTCGCGAAAGGTGCCGGGGTCGAACAGCCGGTCGATCCGGCTCCTTGCATCGAGCACCCCGGCCTGCCGGCGCTTCTCGAGCTTCTCCGGGCCGCCCATCGCGAGAGCCTTGCGGCGACGCCCGTCGAATTCCTCTTCCAGTCGGCGCGCAAACTCCGCCTTGTCGGGGCGGGCGCTCATGCGCCCGCCCGCATGGGCTCGGTCGCCGGCGCGGCCGCGACCACGCCGTCGTGCTCGAGCTGCCTGAGCTGTGCCGGCGCGAGCCCGAGGATGTCCGCGAGTACCTCGCGCGTGTCCTCCCCGATCCGGCGCCCGGCGTGGCGGATGGCGCCCGGCGTCGCCGAGAGCTTGGGCACGATGCCAGCCAAGGTCACCGTGCCCAGGTCCTCGTCCGGCACGCGAACGAGCATCTCCCGCGCCCGGTAGTGCTCGTCGGAAAAGATGTCCTCGATCGAGTAGATCGGCGCCGCGGGCACGCCAGCCTCGTTCAGCGCGGCGACCACTTCGCCCAGTTCTCGCGCACCGACCCACTCGGCGATGAGACCGTCGATGTAGTCCTCGTGGCGCGACCGGTCGACCTGCGTGGCATAGCGAGGATCCTGCGGCATCTCCGGCCTGCCGATGGCGGCCGCCAGGCGTGCGAACACCGCATCGCCCATGGCCGTCACGTGGATATAGCGACCGTCCCGGGTGGCGAAGGTGTTGTTGGGCGAGGAATCGGGCAGCCGCGCCCCGGCACGGCTGGCCACCACGCCAAGCTTGTCGTAGGCCGGCACGTGCGGCTCGATCAGGCTGAACGCCGACTCGTAGAGCGTCGCGTCGACGACCTGGCCCCGGCCCGTTCGATCGCGCTCCCGCAATGCCATCACGGCACCGAGTGCGCCGTAGATCGCCGTCACCTCGTCCGTGACCGAGGCGGCGATGCGGGAAGGGGGCCTGTCAGGATCCCCGGTCAATCCGCGAAGGCCGCTCAGGGCCTCGCCGATGGCGCCGTATCCCGCGCGCTGCGCGTAGGGGCCCCACTGGCCGAATCCGCTGATCCGCACCATGACCAACCCCGGGTTGGCGGCGCTCAGCGTCTCGTATCCCAGGCCGAGGCGCTCGAGGGTGCCGGGCCGGAAGTTCTCGACCAGGACGTCCGACTTCTCCGCGAGACCCGCCACCAGCTCGCGACCGCGGGTCGTCTTCAGGTCGATGGAGACCATGCGCTTGTTGCGGAAGATGCTCGCGGCATAGAGCGACTTGCCGTCCAGTCGCTTGCCCATGCTGCGAACGGGATCGCCGTCGGCGAGCTCCACCTTGATCACCTCGGCGCCGAAGTCCGCGAGGAGCCGCCCGCAGAATGGACCGGCCACGCTGGAGCCGAGCTCGAGGACGCGGACCCCCTCCAGCGGTCCACGGTTCTGCTGGGACATGAACACCCCTCCTGGGAAGAGCGCCGTGCTCCGGGGCCCGGCGTTTTACAAACGGTACAGTTATGTCGCAATATGTGTCAACAATTTGGTATACATATCAGTCGACGATAATGTTGCAATGCACTACGGTGCCGGTATCCGTACACTTCGTGGGCGGCACGGCGCGTACCGACCCGGCCGCCGCCATGGCAGGCTGCCAACCCAGTCCCCATCCCGCGGGAGGATCGAGATGAGAAAGCCGCGAAGGAAGGCGGCCGCGCCGGCCGGGCCGGACATCGTCCAGGACCTGCGCGAGAGGATCGCGAGTCACGCGATCCCGCCGGGCGCCAAGCTGCTCGAGACGGAGCTCGCCGCGGAGTTCGGCGTCTCGCGCACGCGGGTGCGCGAGGCCCTCCAGGAGCTCGAGTTGCGGGGGCTCATCGAGCGCATACCCAATCGCGGCGCGGTGGTCTGCGTGCTGGACATGACTCAGGTCTTCGAGATCTACGACGTGCGCGAAGCGCTGGAAGGCATGGCGGTGCGCCTGGCCACCAAGAAGGCTCCCGCCGAGTCCTGGCAGGAGTGGGTCGACCAGCTGCGCGAGGGCGGACCGCTCGAGAAGTTCGTGGAGAACGGGCAGGTGGAGGAGTACTTCCAGGCCTACGAGCGGCTGCGGCGCCGCATCATCGAGGCCTCGGGGAATCCGGTACTGGCCGGAATGCTCGACAGCATCCTCGAGAAATCGCGCGTGATCATGCGCCGCGTGCAGATCCTGCCGGGCCGCGCCGCAAAGGGCCTGCGCGAGCATCGCGCCTTCGTCGACGCGATGCGCGCGGGCGACGCGGAGCGCGCCGAGCAGCTCCGGCGCGAGAACATCCGCAGCGCCGTGGCGGACGTTCGCCGGTTCAAGACGTACATCCTGTGAGCGCGCCCGCGCCCCATTCCCCTCGCCCGCCGCCGCTCGCCGGCGTGAACGTGCTCGATCTCTCGCGCCTGCTGCCCGGACCGCTCTGTGGCCAGCACCTCGCGGACCTGGGCGCGCACGTGACCAAGATCGAGGACCCGACGCTCGGCGATTACGCCCGGCCATCGGTCCGCGCGCTGGCCAATCGCGGCAAGGAGGCGCTCAGCCTGAACCTCAAGAGCGAGCGCGGGCGGGAGATCTTCTGGCGCCTTTTCGAAGGGGCGGATGTGGTCCTCGAGAGCTTCCGGCCCGGTGTCATGGACAGGCTGGGACTGGGCTACGAGACGCTGGCCGCCCGGCGGCCGTCCATCGTGCATTGCGCCATCACCGGATATGGCCAGACCGGTCCGCGACGCGATGCCGCCGGCCACGACATCAATTTCATGGCCGTCACGGGGGTACTGGACCAGACCGGCGCGGCCGGCGGGCCGCCAGTGCTGCCTGGCCTGCTCGTCTCGGACCTCATGGGTGGCACGCTCACCGCAGCCATGGGCATCCTCGCGGCTCTCGTGGAAGCGCGCGGGACCGGGCGGGGCCGATTCGTCGACGTGAGCATGGCCGATGCCGTGCTCGCGCACTGCGTACTGCCTCTCGCCGAGTACAACGATATCGGCGAAGTGAGCCCGCGAGGGCTGGGCTCGCACACCGGGGGCGCTCCCCGCTACGACCTGTATCGCACGCGCGACGGCCGGTACCTCGCCGTCGGCGCCCAGGAACGCAAGTTCTGGGAAGTGCTGTGCGATGCGCTGGGGCTTCCCGAGCTCAAGGCGCGGCACGCCGACATGGGCGACTCGGCACGGGACGTACGCGAGCAGATGCGGCGCGCCTTCGGGAGCCGCACGGCCGCAGAGTGGCTGGAGATCCTCGTGCCGCTCGACTGCTGCGTGACGCCGGTCCTGACGTTCGAGGAGGCCGTGGACGATCCCGCCCTGCTCGCCCGAGGCAACGTGCGCGAAGCCCCGAAGGGCGGCACGCGCGTCCTGGCACTGCCCCTCGCCATGAGCGACTA